>PLSH01000124.1:5137-5384 GCA_003165095.1 Acidobacteriaceae bacterium | reverse complement strand
TTCGGGTCCCGTGCGCGTTTTCATGATGTTGCTCCCTCTTGGACTAACCGTTTGGTTTCCGCATAAGCGGGTCCTGCTTTTACGTGCGCGGCCGGTCGATAATCTCGTCGACGATGCCGTATTCCTTGGCTTGCTGCGAGTTCATGATAAAGTCCCGCTCAACATCGCGCTCAATGCGGTCGAGAGGCTGGCCGGTGTGCTTGGCCATGAGCGTATTGGTAATCTCGCGGATGCGCAGAATTTCGCG
>PLSH01000124.1:0-5008 GCA_003165095.1 Acidobacteriaceae bacterium | reverse complement strand
TGTCGTAGGCGCGCTCGCCCCGGCTCGTCTGTTCAACCACCATGGGAACCAATGCCATTTTGAGTGTCTTCTCTTTCTCCCGTTGTGGACGCCCAGCGCCCGGTTCATGTCAGCCGGCGGAGGGTATGAAGATCAACCCGCCGCTCGGAATTCTCACCCTTTTAACTGCCGTCAAGCCGGCAGGCGTTCGTAAAGCAAACTGGCGGTCTTCTCGCGCCTCAATTGTTCACGGATTCTAGCCAGCCCGCCTTCCTGAGTCAATCTTGCTTTCAGGGTATCGAGGGGTTCACGGGACTGCAGTGCTGCTAGTTGCAATTCATGGTCCAATTCATCGTCGCTGACCGAGAGGTTCTCGTTCTGAGCAATACGGTCCAGTAGGATGGAGGTCTTGACCTCGGCGACGGCGCTGTCGCGCTGGGCCAGGCGGAGACGTCCAAAGTCCAGCTTGCGCATCTGTTCGGGCTCCATCCCCTGGGCCGCGAGGGCTCTCAACCCACGCTCGAGACGGGTGTCAACTTGTTCCTGCACAAGGGATTCGGGGATCGGGAAGGGGAAACGCTCGACCAGCGCCACGAACAGGCGGTCCTTGGTTTCGCCCTCCACGCTGCGCCGCTTGCGGCTGGACATGTGCTCGCGGATGCGGGCCTCAAGATCGGCAAAGCTCTCGTAGGCGCCAATTTCTTTGGCAAAATCGTCATCTAACTCGGGCAAGATGCGCTTCTTGATGGCCTTGATTTCCACTTCGTAGGCCACGGTTTTGCCTGCCAGAGTTGACTCAGTGTAATCAGCCGGATACACCACCTCGGCCTTCAGTTCCTGGCCGGGCTTGGCGCCGCGGAGGGCGCTGGAGAAGGCCTCGACCGTGTCTTTGCCGCCAATCTCGACCAGGGAATCTTCCCCGCTGAGCGGAGCGGCTTCTTGGTCGCCTTCGATCTGGCCCTTGTAAGTGATCTGGGCCCAGTCGCCGTCAACCAGGGGACGGTCTTCCTCGACCGGCTCGATGGTGGCGCGAGAGTCGCGCAACTGGTTGATTTCGCCCTGGAACTCCTCTTCAGTGATCTCCACAGAGGGTTTATCCACCGTAACGTTCTGGTATCCCTCGATGGAGAAATCGGGGATGTACTCAAAGGCTACCTTGGCGTGGAGCGGCGCGCCGTCTTCGACGGCAAGTTCGGTGACCTGCGTCTGGCCGACGGGGCGAATTCCGAGCTCGTTGACGGCCTTGTTGAACCGCTCCGGGAGCAGGCTGTCAATCACTTCCTTGCGAATTTCGGCGGCGAAGCGGCGGCGAACGATCGTCTCCGGCACTTTGCCGGCGCGGAAGCCGGGAATCTTGGCGTATTTCCGGTAATTGCCGGCCACGGCGCGATAGGCTTTGGCGACCTCTTCGGCGGGAACGTCGATGACCAGCTCGCGGGTACACTCCGGGTTCAGAACCGGGCCGTGCGGGTGGTCGTGGCCGTCGTGGGCGTGATCGTGGGCTTCGGGGGCAGTTGCCGCCGCGGCCGATTCAGGATTGTCTGCGAGGGTTCCGGTAGAACTCAACGTTTCGCCTTCCAGGCGCTCTGAGCGCCGATCGAACTGACCCCGTGGGCGGGTTTTTGGGGGCTGAGGCCGAGCTTTCCTAGCCATGCGCCGCCGTTTTTAGCTTCAACCGCCGCTCTTTGCCGCCGTTCGAAACGGAAACAGCACCGTGTGGCCGACGAGATACCTTTCTCAATGGTAAAAGGGTTTGCCAGCAGGGTCAAACCGGGCGGTGGAATACGGGGCAGGAAGGCGCCGCGAAAGGCAACAGGAGTTTACTGCTCATTGGTTTCGGGCTTGCGAACAAAGGGGATAAAGCGGGGGTGAGCTGCGCCGAACTCAGCGTAATGGGCGCGGGCCTGCTCCAGGCTCAACTCGCCGTTTACGGTAAGACGCGCCTCTGAGGCATCGGCGTCTTCCTGGCCGTCGTCCTCCCACCAGCAAACCGGGCATAAAGCGAGGGCTGCCGGAGCGCTGAGTGTCTTGAATCCGCAGCAGGGGCAGCGAAAACGGGTTTCATCGGATTTCACGCATGAATGGACGGCAAAAGGGCGGGCGGAGTTTACTGGAATGCGGCTTCTGGAGCTTGGTTTCCAAATTCAGGCCGCTGGCGCGGGGTTAGAATCGGGCGCGAGGGGAGCAGAGGCGATGATGCGTTTCAAAGCGATGGTGAGGTGCGGTGTGCTGGCTGGACTGGTTGCGCTGGTAACTGGGGTGGGCGCGGGCCAGGCACAACAGCAAGGAGCGCTGCGGGTGGCGATTGTGGGACTGGAGCATGGGCACGTGGAGGGATTTTTGAACGCGCTGCCCGCGCATCACGACGTGGATCTGGTGGGGATCGCGGACGGCGATCCGGCGCTGGAAGCGAAGTACCAAAAGAAATATGCGCTGCCGCCGAAGCTGTTTTTTACGAGCACAGTAGCGATGATCGAGGCGAGCCATCCGCAGGCGGTGCTGGTTTACACGTCGATTGGCGAGCATCGCAAGGTGATCGAGACGGCGGCGCGGTACGGGGTTTCGGTGATGGTGGAGAAACCGCTGACCATCTCGCTGGACGATGCGCTGGCGATCAGGAAAACAGCCAGGGAACACCATATTCATGTGCTGGTGAACTACGAGACCACGTGGTATGCGAGCAATCGCGCGGCTTACGACGAGCTGAATGCGGGACGCCTGGGCGCGGTTCGCCGGGTGGTGATCCATGATGGGCACCAGGGACCGAAGGAGATCGGCGTGCCGCCGGAGTTTTTGAGCTGGCTGACGGACCCGGCGCAAAACGGGGCCGGCGCGCTTTACGACTTTGGCTGCTACGGCGTGGACCTGATGACGTGGCTGATGCACGGGGAGACGCCGCAGACAGTGACCGCGGTGGTGAATCACGACAAGCCGGAGGTTTATCCGCGGGTGGACGACGATGCGACGATCGTGCTCGCTTATCCGCATGCGCAGGCGGTGATTCAGGCCTCGTGGAACTGGCCCTTCGGGCGCAAGGACATGGAGGTTTACGGAGCGACCGGGTATGCGATTACGGTGGGCGCGGACCAGGTGCGGGTGCGGTATGAGCACGGGGGCGACGAGCAACTGACGACCGCTCCGCCGCTCCGCCAGGCGCAGTACGATTCGCTGAATTATCTGGCGGCCGTGCTCGGTGGGCGGATTGAGGACAAGGGCGATTTGAGCGCGCTGGATACCAACGTGATCGTGATGCAGATTCTGGATGCGGCGCGGGAGTCGGCGCGGACGGGAAAGACTGTGCGGCTGACTCAACTGGGAGATGAGTGATGCGCCGAGCCAGTTCGTACGAGCTATTTTGACAAGCTACCGGGTTTTGGAGGACGATCCTTGCAACTCCGAAACCAACGATGACGACCGCCTGTAAACTGTGCGCGAATGAGATGGAGGCCGACGCCGGCGTATGTGCGCGCTGCGGAGCCCCGGTTGCCGAAGCTGAACAAGCGCCGGCCGCGCCGCCGATTTCCACGCCGCCGCTTTTCTCTGCGATCTCGCCCCGCAGCGATCTTCAGGGGATCGGTGGATGGCTCATCCTGGTCGCGATCGGGTTGGCGTTCTCTCCATTCCAGTGCCTGCACGGCGTTTACGTTGACCTTCGGGTTCTCTATGGCGTCGGATTTCAGCTGGGACTGGCTTCCCAACCTGGCCTTGCCTTCCTCGTCCTCTTTGAGGCCGCTACCAATTCAATCTTCCTGATTGGCTTGATCGGCCTCAATCTCCTGTTCTATCGAAAGAAAAGGGCTTTTCCGGTTTGGATGATCGCTTATCTCGCGATCCACATGGGCCTGATTCTGATCGATGAAGTATTAGCCATGCTCTTCGGCTCGCATGCCGGACTGAGCGCCGTCGCCGGGGGCGTAATTCAAGCGGCGATCTGGATTCCCTATCTTCTGAAGTCGGAGCGGGTGAAAGCCACTTTTGTGAACTGATTGCAGAACCTGCGATTTCCCAGGTCACGGATTCGGGAATTCGTGTGCCCGGCTCAGTGAGTTCGGAATGTATTCCACTCGTGCGTGTCTAGTTCCATAGCGCAATACGCCTCAAAAAGATAGAGCTCGAGGGGATTGCCAATTTCCATGAACGCAACCCTCGAATCCCGAATCAGGGTTCTGGCATCATCAAAAGCGTTTCGAAAGTCTCGATTCGCCATGGCTCCAACTCTGCTCATCTTATGTGGCATCTTCTCACTGGCCATCTGATAGGCGAGGCTCGCGTCAAAGTGGGATTTGCCTTTCCCGTGTTGCCTTAGCCGCCGTACAACGCTTCGGGAGATCCCGACGTAGAACGGATTGTTGTTGCGCAGTAGCACGTAGCAGCCGGAGAAATCCTTCTTTCGACCTAGTGATGTGAGTATCGATCGCACGCCCCTGCCTTCCGAGCAGTAATCGGCCATTGAGTGGGGGTTCTCCATTGCCCGTCTTAGCTCTGTCATGTAGATGGGCAGGGTCTTGGTCGCAAGATCGGAGAAGCTCACGTCACAATTGTCAATACTCACGAAACCTCCTCCCTATGGCCAACCGATGCCCGTGCCTTTCCATTTTTCCATGCCGTGCGCCCCGGGTCCCGTCTTTGGGGTCTGGGAAACCTTCAACGACCTACTCGTTTACGGCACGAAGACGTGCAGGCGCACCAGCCAACGGGTGCTTTGGCCGGGCTTCAGCGTCACCATGCCGGTGTCCATGCCGTTCCACTCCTTGCCGAAGGGGTCGGCGAAGTTGAATTGATCCTCGATGGCTACGAATTTCTTGTCGGGCGGGGCGTACATCTGGAGGGTTTTGATCTCCGGCGACAGGCCTTCGACGCTGACGCCGTAATGCGCGGCGGGGTCGATGACCTGGACGGTGACTCCCTCGCCTTTCCAGGCCAGATTGCTCCAGTTGTCGTCAAAGAAGTTGCTGCCGAGCGGAACGCCGCCGGGGGCGCGCAGGTCATAGCGCGTGCCGGCGACAGGGAGCAGCTTGCCGGTGGGGAA
>PLSH01000020.1:2155-10428 GCA_003165095.1 Acidobacteriaceae bacterium | reverse complement strand
AAGGACCAGGGATTGGTGGTGATCGGTGTGCAGGCGCCAGAGTTCTCGTTTGAGAAGAACATCGATAACATCCGCTGGGCGATCCATGCCATGAGGATCGATTACCCGATCGCAGTCGATAACGATCACGCAATATGGCGGGCTTTCAACAATGAGGCTTGGCCGGCTCTTTACTTCGCCGATGCGCGGGGGCACATTCGACACCATCAATTAGGTGAAGGCGGTTACGAACTGTCGGAGAGGATCATTCAGGAGTTGCTGGTCGAGGCCGGTGCCCGCGACATCGACACTCAACCTACTTCAGTCAATGCCCAAGGTATAGAAGCCCCCGCCGATTGGGGCAGCCTGAAGTCCCCTGAGACCTATACCGGCTACGAGCTTTCTGAGGGATTTTCATCCCCTGGTGGAGCTCGGGTGAAGAAGAGCCATGGCTACGAATACCCCACGCGGTTAGGGCTCAACCATTGGGCCCTTCAGGGTGAGTGGACCGTCGCAAGGGAAGCGGTTGCACTCAACACGGACAACGGGCGAATCGCGTACCGTTTTCACGCACGGGATCTTCATCTTGTGATGGGACCACCAGTGCAAGGGACATCCGTTCGCTTTCGGATCCTAATCGACGGCCAGGCGCCAGGCTCTGCTCACGGCAGTGACGTTGACGATCAAGGCAACGGGACAGTGACCGAGCAGCGGCTATATCAACTGGTTCGGCAGTCAGATCCCATTGCGGATCATGCCTTCGAGATCGAATTTCTCGGAGCTGGTGTAGAGGCTTTTGACTTCACGTTCGGTTGATCGCGGTGACTGATACCAAGGTATCGACCAACACCATCGTCCAATAGATTCGTCTTCGCGCTTCTGGCTTAATCGTAACTGTCTTGCACTGGAGCGCTCTCGAAGGGCAATCCAATTGAGGAGAAGAGAAATGGAGCATAGAGAATCGAGCAGGATGCAAAGCCGTATCCATCAAGGCCGCTCGTGGTGGTTGAGTGTGCTGGTCATCATAGGCTGCCTGGCTGTGGCGTCGGGTGCTGCGCAAACTGCCAGGGAAGTGCGTGGAGCAGCGGCTGTCAAGCCGCTTCAAAACGAACCACCGGCGAAGATCGTCATCGATCCGCCTTTGGCCGAACCGCTGTCTCATGGACGGGTGGTGATTCAATATCGTGCGGAGAATCTGCACCTGGCGCCGGTGTTCGGGTCTGCCGCCCTTGCCGTGTCTCCGCGAGTCGGACACATTCATGTGTCCCTGGATGATGCCTCGTGGGTCTGGGTCGACGCGAGCGGAGAACCCGTGATTATGAACAGCCTCCCATCCGGGCCGCATAAGGTCCTGATTCAACTGGAGAGCGCGAACCATCAATTGCTCGATCAAGGCTCCGTTGAGTTTACGATACCGGGGGTTCCTGGTCCTGAGTCAGCCCATGCGCAAATTGAGAGCGCATTGCCTGTGCCGCCAACTGTTGGGATCTCTCAGAGCCAGCCGGCGGCAAAGCTCATTGTCGACGCCCCCAAGGCAGAGCCGCTTTCGCGTGGCGTTCTGTTCCTTCCCTATCACGCGAAGAACCTGCAAATCCTGCCGGTATTTGGACCGGCCGCACTTGCGGTGGTTCCAAGGATTGGGCACATCCATGTGACTGTCGATGACGCCGCCTGGCACTGGGCAGATGCAAGCGGTGTACCGGTCATTATCAATGGCCTTGCGCCTGGGCCGCACAAGGTTCTGATCCAACTGGTCAATGCAAACCATCGGCCTCTGGATCAGCAGGTTGTTACCTTCACAGTTCCGGGTGGAAGCACATCCCATGACCACAACTGACGACGCCATCGACACGTCTCGCCGGCAATAGGTTCACGCAGCATCNNGCGTCGAACTTGCCGACCCTTGAGGCGGGGACAAACACATCGTTTGCCTCGATAAAGCAGATAGACGCTGGACTCCTGAATATTGGGTATGCAGAAGATGGTCCCGCCGATGGCCCGGCTGTCATTCTTTTGCACGGGTGGCCCTATGACATTCACAGTTTTGTCAATGTTGCCCCGCTGCTAGCATCGTTGGGCTACAGGGTCATCGTCCCTCATTTGCGCGGCTATGGCTCGACGCGCTTTCTTTCGAGTGACGCGTTCCGCAATGGCCAGCCATCGGCGGTGGCTCTCGACATTATCTCGCTGATGGACGCCCTCAAGATCCAAAGTGCGATTATCGCGGGCTTTGATTGGGGCGCGCGAACGGCCGACATCATCGCTGCCCTCTGGCCGGAACGCTGCAAGGCTCTCGTCTCTGTGAGCGGCTATCTGATCGGAAGTCCGTCAGCCGGCAAGACTCCACTGCCACCGAAGGCTGAGTTTCAATGGTGGTATCAGTTTTACTTTGCAACGGAGCGCGGTGAGGCCGGGTATGAGAAATACCGGCGTGAATTTGCAAAGCTCATCTGGCAACTCGCTTCGCCGCAGTGGGCATTCGACGACGCCACCTTCGATCGCAGCGCAGCATCGTTCGACAACCCGGATCACGTTAAGATCGTAATCCACAATTACCGCTGGCGTCTCGGCCTCGCTGATGGGGAGCGGAAATACGACGAGCTGGAAAAGCGGCTTGGTGAAGCCTCGGCCATCACAGTTCCCACTATCACTCTCGAAGGCGACGCAAATGGCGCGCCGCACGCGGATCCCAGTTCCTATGCCAGGAAATTCTCCGGCAAATATGAACACAGAACCGTTAAGGGCGGAGTTGGCCACAATCTGCCTCAAGAGGCGCCGGAAGCATTCGTCCAGGCCATCGTCGATATCGACCATTTCTAACAGACACAAAGCCCCGCATAGCTTTCAAACATTGCACATTCTTCAACAGAGGAGACCACGCCGTGATTCTATCTGCGATTGAAGGCCGCAACAACACCATGTTGTCGAACTCGAATGAAGTAACAGACGAAGTGCTCGTGTCCGCCGCCCGGTGCGGCGACTCTCAGGCTTTCGTCGAGCTGAGCAAACGCCATTCTCGAAGGCTACTGCTCAAGAGCTACCGAATCACAAACAACTGGCAGGATGCGGAGGACGTTCTTCAGGACTCATTCATGAAGGCGTTCACTCACCTTCACACTTTCGAATCCAGATCGAGCTTCTCGACTTGGCTTACGCGAATCGCAATCAATTCTGCGCTGATGTTGCTAAGAAAAAGACGGAGCTCCCACACGCTTCCAATCGATGAACTAATCCCAACCGATGGGCTGAGCGATGCGTTTGAGTGTCGAGATCATCGCGACAACCCCGAGCAGTCCTACGCCCGGCGACAGACCGAGGAAAGACTCACAAAGGCTATTCGCAGGATGCGACCAGGACATCGTGAAGTTGTCGAGTTACGCCGGTCCGGCGATCTGTCGATGAACGAGATTGCACAATCCCTCTGCATTTCGGTTCCCGCGGTGAAGTCAAGGCTACTCCGGGCAAGAAGCGAGCTTCGACAGCATGTTCAGTGAGTGTTGGAGCGGATCAGAGCCCGCATTTCTTCCTTGCTGATTGGCGATCGGTTGGACATCACGGAGGCTACAAGCCAGAATTCTCGAGTCTCGTCTCGGTGCGCGTGGAGAATCGCTCCAAAACCTCATCCGTAATACCAAAGTATAGATCCGAAACTTCATTCAATGGAATCGAATCCGTCAGCATGCAAGATGTTGTGAGGCAGGTGAAAATGACCAGCTTAATGAAGCGCAATCTAACAATTGGAGTGGTACTTGGCGCTGGCGTTATCGCCTTGATCGCGGACGCCATTCATCCGACCCGAAGCGCATCCGCAACTCCAACGATGAATCCTCCAATAGTTGAGGTCGTTCAGGCGGGGCAGAGGGACGTGCCGATCTACGGCGATTGGATCGGGACGCTCGACGGGTTAGTGGACGCCGATGTAAGAGCCCAGGTGACGGGCTACCTGTTGAAACAGGGTTATCAAGAAGGATCGTTCGTGAGGAAAGGCCAACTGCTATTTCAAATTGACCCGAGGCCGTTCCAGGCTGCACTAGACCAAGCCGAAGGTCAACTGCAACAAGCGAAGGCCATGCTGACGAATGCGCAAGCGGTGCAGGGGCGTACAGAACTCGACGTAAAGCGCTACACGCCGTTGGCACGAGAGCAGGCGGCGAGCCAACAGGACCTGGACAATGCTGTGCAAAATAATCTTGCCGCTTTGGCTACGGTGGAGACCGCAAAGGCACAAATCCAGACCGATGAAGCCGCGGTTGAAACGGCGAAGATCAATCTCGGATTCACGAGCCTTGTTGCGCCTATCGACGGAATCGCCGGCCAGGCCCAGTTGCAGGTAGGCGCGCTGGTAACTCCCGGTAGCGGAACGGTCACTTCTATTTCGACCATTGACCCTATCAAGGTTTACTTCACGGTGGGTGAGCCTCAATACCTCGCATGGCGCAAGCGATTTCCATCCGAAACCAGCCGCGAAGCCGCCGACAAAGCTCTTCGGCTTCAGCTGATCCTGGCCGATGGATCCACTTACGAGCACGAAGGCCAGTTCTACTTTGCGGATCGCCAGGTGGATGAGGGCACCGGCGCTATTCGGCTCGCTGGACTCTTTTCCAATCCGAACAACATACTGCGCCCTGGCGGCTACGGGAAGGTTCGAGCGATCATCCGAATGCAAACGGGTGCTCTGTTGGTGCCTCAACGCGCAGTGTCGGAGTTGCAGGGCGGCTACCAGATTGCCGTAGTGGGCAGCGATAACAAGGTTTCCATTCGTACGGTGAAGATCGGCGAAGCCTTCGGCTCGGACCGAATCGTGACCGAAGGGCTGAATCCGGGAGAGCGTGTGGTTGCCGAAGGGATCCAGAAGGTACGCCCAGGGATGCAGGTGAATCCGATCCCGTTTAACGCAAGCAAGGGCAGGTGAGCGATGTCAAGGTTCTTCATCAATCGGCCCATCATGGCAATAGTCATCTCCATCATCCTGGTACTTGTGGGGTCATTGACGATTCTGACCCTGCCGGTCGCGCAATTTCCCAACATTGCGCCGCCAGAGGTTCAAGTCTTGGCCACATATGTCGGCGCCGACGCGCAGACGCTGGAACAAGCGGTCGCCACTCCCCTCGAACAGCAGATGAACGGGGTGGACAACATGAACTACATGTACTCGCTGAATGCAACCGGCAACAACACCACCAGCCTGATTGTTGACTTCGATGTAAAGACCGATCCCAACAACGATTTCATTCTCGCGCAATCCCGGGAGACCCAGGCCGTTTCGCAGCTTCCGACTGATGTGACGAACTACGGCATCACGGTCCGTAAGTCGGTTACCGCGCCTTTGATGCTCATCGCCGTCTACTCGCCAAATAGTACCTACGACGCCAAGTTCCTTGCGAATTACGCATACATCAATCTGACCGATCCCATCCTGCGCTCGCCTGGCGTCGGCAACGTGCAGGTATTCGGCGCCGGACAATACGCTATGCGCCTGTGGGTGAAGCCCGACCAGCTGTCGAAGCTTGGCGTCACAGTTCCGGAGATCATCAACGCGTTGCAGGCGCAGAATACGGTGAATCCGGCTGGAAAAGCAGGCGGCGAGCCAGCGCCCAAAGGGCAGGAATTCACGCACACGGTGCTGGCCCAGGGCCGGCTCGTCTCGCCCGAAGAGTTCGGGCAGATCGTGGTACGCGAAACACCCGACGGCGGAATGGTACGCGTGCGCGATGTGGCCCGGATTGAACTTGGGGCGCAGGACTATAGCATTGCCGGACGGTTCAATGGCAAACCCAGCGCTGTCATTGCGGTGTATCAGTTGCCTGGCTCCAATGCCGTGGAAACAGCCAACGGGGTCAAGAAGCTCTTGGCGCAGCTGAGCCAGCGATACCCCGATGATTTGGATTCTGTTGTCGCGCTCGACACTACCCGCGCCGTGACCCAGGGAATCAAGGAGATTGTTGAGACCCTCGTTATCGCGCTGGTGCTGGTGATTCTCGTGGTATTCCTCTTCCTCCAGGGATGGCGCTCGACTCTCATTCCCCTCCTGGCTGTTCCTGTTTCGCTGATCGGCACATTCGTGCTTTTTCCTCTCTTCGGATTTTCGATTAACACACTTTCGCTTTTCGGCCTGGTGCTGGCGATCGGGCTGGTAGTCGATGACGCAATCGTGGTTGTCGAGGGTGTGGAGCGCCACATCGAAGAAGGATTGAGTCCAAAAGAAGCGGCTTTGAAAGCCATGCAGGAGCTCTCAGGCCCTGTGATTGGCATTGCACTAGTGTTGTCCGCGGTGTTTGTGCCGACTGCATTCATCCCTGGAATCACGGGCCGCCTCTATCAGCAGTTCGCGGTGACGATCGCCATTTCCGTGTTGCTTTCCGCGTTTAACGCGCTCACGCTCAGCCCGGCGCTTGCTGCGCTGCTTCTACGGCCCCGGAAACCGAGCGATGGCCTCTTGCAGAGGTTCTTCGACGGATTCAACAGCTTCTTTGATCGACTCACGAGGGGATATGTAAGCTGGAGCGCGGTGCTAGTACGGAAGGGTGTTTTTGTTGCCGTGCTGCTGCTTTTGTTTGGTGTTGCCGCGGGCTTCTTCTCGAGTCGTATTCCGACGAGCTTTCTTCCCGACGAAGACCAGGGGTACGCCTACGTCAATGTTCAACTCCCCAACGCGGCGTCGCTGGAAAGGACCACTGCGGTTGTGCAGGATGTTGAAAGGATCATCAGAGATACGCCCGGTGTCCAGAATTCAACATGCTTGGTCGGGTTCAGCTTGTTGAGTTTTGTCCGCACCAGCTATAACGCTACATTTTTCGTCACCTTCAAGCCCTGGGATGAGCGGCAAACGCGGGATCAGCAATTCCAGACGCTCAAAGCCCACCTTAATCGCGAATTCGGCAAGTTGCCTGCGGCAGTTGTGTTTGGCTTTTCTCCTCCCGCGATTCCGGGCGTGGGGACCTCAGGCGGTTTCACCTTCATGCTCGAAGATCGGTCAGGCGGAGACGTTCAATTTCTGGCTAAGAATCTCAATACATTTCTCGAAGCAGCGCGCAAGCGGCCGGAGATCGGCACCCTGAGTACGACATTCCTGCCCAGTGTTCCGCAGGAATTCGTTGACGTAGATCGCGACAAGGTCTTGAAGCAGGGGGTCGCTCTGAACGATGTGTACCGCACCATCCAGACATTCATGGGCGGATATTTCGTGAATTACTTCAATCGCTTTGGCCGGCAGTGGCAGGTGTACATCGAGGCCGAAGGGGAGGACCGCGCTCGCGCTGAAAACATTGGCCAGTTCTACGTGCGCAATAGCAAGGGCGAAAACGTTCCTCTTTCCACACTTACAACCATGAGGCCGCGCCTGGGACCTGAGTTCACCCTGCGGTTCAACGAATACCGCTCGGCGCAGACCAATGGCAGCGCGGCTCCGGGTTATAGCGCTGATCAGGCATCTGCGGCTCTTGAAGAAGTCTTCAAGCAAACCATGCCGCGCGAAATGGGATTTGATTACTCCGGAATCTCATTTCAAGAGCAAAAGGCGCGCGAAGGCGTTCCGCCGACGGTCGTCTTCGGGTTATCTCTGTTGTTTGTATTTCTCATTCTTGCCGCGCTGTACGAAAGCTGGTCATTGCCATTCAGCGTGCTGCTCAGCACTCCCGTTGCAGTCTTCGGAGCGTTCTTTGTACTCTGGCTTCGCAGGACTCTGCTCGGGTACTTCCTCCCGCCTTATCTCGTGCAGATCGAGAACGACATCTACTCGCAGATCGGACTGGTCATGCTGATTGGGCTCGCGGCGAAGAATGCCATTCTGATTGTCGAATTTGCAAAGGCAGAATACGAGAAAGGTAAGCCGCTGGCCGATGCCGCCCTTGAGGGTGCGAGACTGCGCCTGAGGCCAATCCTGATGACTTCGTTGGCATTCATCTTCGGATGCATTCCGCTGTGGACGGCCACTGGCGCTGGGTCGGTAGCGCGCCAGATCATGGGCACCACTGTCATCGGAGGAATGCTGGCAGCAAGTGCCATCGGAATCTTCTTCATCCCGGCGATTTTCTACCTCGTCGAGAAATGGTCCGGCGCCCGGCGAGAGGCAGCGTCATCATCGCTGCCGGCAACTGCGGTTCCGGAGGCGGGAGACTGACATGAATCCCTTCAAAAAGCAATCCGATCATAGACAATTAGGATCGCGGATCACAGGATTCGCGGCATTCATTGTTGTCGCGATGACTGTCTGCTCGCTGTCCGGTTGCATGGTTGGCCCGAACTATCATCGGCCGGATGTGCGCACCCCGACGAACTTTCGCACCCTTGCGCCT
>PLSH01000020.1:0-2124 GCA_003165095.1 Acidobacteriaceae bacterium | reverse complement strand
CCAGGTTGGGGGAAACGCCAATTTCAACGGCGGCAAGGATCCGGATACGCAGACGAACAACAACTTCCTTACTCTGACCGCGGATGCGGCCTTTCAGCTTGACCTGTTCGGAAAGCTGCGGCGTGCGACACAAGCTTCGCGGGGCGAACTGCTGGCTACTGAAGACGCGAAGCAGACAGTAACTCTCACATTGGTCAGCGACATCGCGGCGGATTACTACACGCTGCTTCAACTCGACCTGCAACTGCAGATCACGCGCGACACGGTGAAGACACAAACTGACTCGGTCAAGCTAACAAATCATCGTCTGGAACACGGGGTCGCGACAAAGCTTGATGTTCTGCAGGCCCAGCAGGTTCTCGACACTGCAAACGCACAGATACCGGATTTGGAGCGGCAGATTGCGCAGGAGGAAAACTCCATCAGTATCTTGATCGGCGACTACCCCGAAGCTGTGCAGCGTGGGTTGCCTTTGGTTGAGCAATCGTTGCCGCCCGAAGTATCACCAGGCCTTCCTTCAGCTCTGCTCGAACGCCGGCCGGACATTCGCGAGGCCGAACAAGTTCTGGTCGCAACGAATGCGGACATTGGAGTCGCCAAGGCGGAGTTCTTTCCGCAGATAGCATTGACTGGATCCGGCGGTGGAGCATTTGGCCGGAGCAGTGCCTTCTCAAGCCTCATGGGCACGCATCTTGGCATTTGGTCGTATGGCGCCCAGGTGAGTCAGCCAATCTTCACCGGCGGAGCGCTGCGCGGCAACCTGCACCTGGCGGAATCCGAAAACAAGCAAGCTCTCATCGGGTACCGCCAGACGATTCAGCGTGCTTTTGGAGATGTGTCTGACGCTCTGGTCGGTTATCAGAAAAACCACGAAGTACGAATGCGCCAGCAAGCCACAGTGGCCGACCTGCAGGAGACAGTTCGCATCTCCAAGGTTCGGTATCAGGGCGGCACTACCACGTATCTCGAAGTCCTCGATGGCCAGCGATCGCTTTATTTGGCAGAACTCACGCTCGCGGAAGCGCGCGGCGATGAGTACCGAAGTCTGATTCAGCTGTATAAGTCGCTTGGAGGTGGTTGGCAGCTCGAAGCACAAACGCCAGGTGTGCAGGCCATGTCGGTACGGGCGGGCAACGGTTCTAACTTGCATTGATAACCGGAACTGCCCACTTTATTAAGCAATCGCGTCAGTTCCTGGGACAAGGCGATTGGCTGGAGTCGAACCCGCCAACAGCACTGAAAACACTCAAGTTACTGATACTGCGAATGCCTGAAATTCACCGAATTCCACGATTGCCTGGTTTGCGTACAAATCGCGTACAAAGAATTTCAGGAACTCCCAGAATCCCAGCAGTTGCATCTTCCGAATCCATTCCGCGGACGATCTGAAGTATTCTCTGACCTTTATACATCAGTTCCGTCTGCAATGGCTGGGAACGGTGCATTCTTCATTTGTGTCTCCAGGCGATTCGCCACATCTGATCGATAACCTCTTGGTCGCTCTTGAGGAAAGCGCTCTTCGCCCAAATTGACGCGGTAGGCAACCAGACCGTCGTCGCCTCCCACGGCGCTCGGGAAAAGTAGACCGGGTCAGCCGCCGCCTCCACGATGCCGCTCCATTCCGAACCGCACCTGCGAGCCTTTGAGTTGCGGTTCCATCGTGCCTCTTCTAAGAGAATGTGGCAGGGCTGGCCTTGACTTCTACGGTTAACGCGGCCATGATAATTACCACGGCCACGATAATTACCGTGGCCAAGATAAAGCCATGGCCTCCCCGTTTTCCAATCCGAACTCTCAGGGCGCGCGCAGCGAGCGCGACTACCTCGATTTGCTCGCCGGTCTCTTCCGCCAACACGGCTGGCGAGTAAGAAAGGAGCCTAAGCTCGCCGACAAAGAAGTGGATCTCGTCGTCGCCCGAGGCGACTACCGATACATCGTTGAACTCAAGGCCGCATCCGAGGGCCGCCCGGACCGCCTTGTGCCCCTGCTCTCGCAGGCCATCCTGCAAGTCCGGGCCTATGCCCAGGCATTTCCCGAATCTGCAGCGCCGCTCGCCGTTGTCGCCGCCCCTGCCATCTCTCCGAGCGTCGCGAACAGCCTGGTCAGTTTTCTCTCCCAGTTCGC
>PLSH01000400.1:13485-29377 GCA_003165095.1 Acidobacteriaceae bacterium | reverse complement strand
AGCACGCGCTGCTGCACGGCTTCAGAGGCGATGGCTTTGGTGATGCGGTGGGTTATGCGGGGGTTGAGACCACCGTCTCCCTCCGAATCCGGGCTCTCTTCAGGGGCTGAAGCCCCGCTCATTCCCAAGGCACTTTCGGCACGACTGAAGTCGNNCGGCAGTCGCCGCTGGAGTAGCCGGCGATGAGGTTGAGCGCGTCTTCATCGGCGGTGAGTTCCAGTTTGCCGAGGCCGCGCTCGCGGTCTTTGAGAGCCCGATGAAGGAGGGCTGCGATCTGCGCTTCGCTGAGGGGTTCGAGCACGTAGACGCGGCAGCGGGAGAGCAGCGCGGAGATGATTTCGAAAGAGGGATTCTCAGTGGTTGCGCCGATGAGGCGAATGGATCCGCGCTCGACGTAGGGCAGGAAGGCGTCCTGCTGGGCCTTGTTGAAGCGGTGAATCTCATCAATGAAGAGAATGGTGCGAGAGTGCATCTGCGAGGCCTGGGCGGCGGCTGCCATGACCTGCTTGATCTCCTTGATGCCGCTCATGACGGCCGAGAACTCGATGAAGGTTGCCTTGGTGGTTTCAGCGATGATTTTGGCGAGGGTAGTTTTGCCGACACCGGGCGGACCCCAGAGGATCATGGACCCGGAGTCGTCGCGCTCGATCTGGACGCGGAGGGGTTTGCCGGGGCCGACGAGGTGCTCCTGTCCGCTGAGTTCATCGAGGCTGCGGGGGCGCATGCGCTCGGCCAGGGGCGCCATGGCATGGAGCAGCCCTTTGGAGGAGTGAATCGGGGGGCCGAGTTCGCCGTCGAAGAGACTCATGGTGCGCCTGCTCCGGTGGGTTTGGCCAAGCTGTTACGGGCGCGTTGCCAGGAGGCTTCATAGAGGAGAATGGCGGCGGCCGTTGCGGCATTCAGGCTCTCGACGGGGCCGGTGCAGGGAATGGTGAGAGCGCCATCGGCGAGGGCGGCCAGGTCCGGGGGCACGCCGTTGCCCTCATTGCCGATGAGCAAGGCTACGGGGCCGGAGAGATCCACTTCGTCGACGGAGGCAGCCTCGCGCATCGCAGTGGTCCAGATTTTTGCGCCACATTCGCGCAGGCGGCGAAAGCACTCTTCCGCGGCGGCCGCGAGCAACGGCACGCGAAAGACGCTGCCAGCCGACGCCCGTACCGCTTTTGCGTTCCAGGCGCTGACGGTGCCCGGGAGGCTGACGACGCNNCCGCCGAGCACCTGCTTCCAGGCCCAGTGCGGCGGCTGTATGAGCGCGGCAACCGCTTGTGGCGTTTCTGTGTCCAGGGCGGAGACGAGAAGTTCATGCGGGACGAGGAGCACCTCGGTGTGCGGCGGCAACGCCATTGAATCCAGCATGCGCTCGGCATTCTGGGCCACGAAGACGCACTCGATCCTGAGGCCGGCGCGCAGTGCTTCCGCGACCAGGTTTGGCCCTTCGATGCCAGCCAATGCGCCGGGATCTCGTCCGGGCCAGGCCAATGCCCGCCGGAGTTCTTTCAGGCGGGCATTCTGCTTACTCTGTACAATGCGAACAGGCATCGCGCGAAATCCTCTTGACGCTCAGGGCATTTCAGGAAATGCCACTAGCCGATTCTATGCCGTTTTGGGGATGGCTGAGAGGCGTTTCCGGTTTTCAAACTTGCACCGAGGCTGGTGCTGTGGTAGTTTCCGTCTTTACGGCATCTTACAGGCAGAACCAGGGGCGGTGTATCCCGAGGCCGCAGGAGTCAGGTCGACGCGGCCCGATCGGGGAGCGGCGGCCTGGAATGGAGCCGGCGCGGTGCGTTTAGCAGATTTTGCTTGAAGATTTTGGGTTTTGCTCGAAGGTTATTCTTGAAAATTCGGGAATCAGAGGTAAGCATTCTTGTCCGCGGAAATCTTGCGCGTCAATCCCGATGAACCCCAACCAGACCGGATCGACTACATAGTCTCCTGCCTGCGCAAGGGAGATGTCATCGCTCTTCCGACGGACACGTTTTACGGGCTGGCGGTGGACCCGGTGAATCTTCACGCGGTGGAGAGCATTTACCAGATCAAGACGCGGCAGAAGCACAAGCCGCTATCGCTGCTGATCTCAGGCCTGTCGCAGGCATACGAACTGGCGCGGGATACGGACGCGATGCTGGACAAGCTGGCCGACCGCTTCTGGCCCGGCCCGCTGACAATCATTGTTCGCGCCGGGACCAAGCTGCCGCTTCGCTCGACGGCCAACACAGGAAACGTGGCGCTGCGGGTACCGGATGCGGCTATTCCGCGGGCGGTGGTGGAGCGGTTCGGATTGCCGATCACGGCGACCTCAGCCAACCTGCAGGGAGCCAGCGAATGTACGCACGCGGCGTGCGTACGCGACCAGATTGGCGACCGCATTCCGCTGATCATCGACGGAGGCCCCACCGGACGCGCGCAGCCTACCACGATTGTGGATCTCTCGCTTGGGCCCGGACGCTGGGAGATTCTGCGGGAAGGTGCTATCCCTACGCATGAGATCGTCATGGCCCTGCAGAGGTAAGGAACAGGGGTCAGGGATCAGTCTATTGCGGCGGATGATCTGGATTCCGATGGGCGCGTCTGGTTTCTGATTCCTGAAGTAAGATGGTGCGCATGAAGCGCGGGACGAAGGCGAAACGTCGAAACTGGATTCTCCGGATGGGGCTGCTGGTGCTGTTGGCGCTGGCGGCGGGGGTTCTAGGCTGGTGCCGCTGGGTCTATGTACAGATTGAGAACTACGCCGGGCAGGACCAGGCCGCGCCTTCCGATGCGATCGGGGTGTTTGGAGCGGCGGAGTACGACGGGCGGCCTTCCCCGGTGTTCCGCGCCCGCCTGGACCACGCGCTGGTGCTCTATAATCGCGGCATCGCACCGCTGATCATTACGCTCGGAGGAGCGGGTGGAGACGAGTATTCCGAGGGCTCCGTGGGGCGCGAATATCTGATGAGCCGGGGCGTTCCCGAAGTGGCCATCATTGCAGAAACGGAGAGCCGCAACACCGAGGAGTCGGCGCGGCGCATTGCGGTGATTGCCCGCGCCAACGGGTTGCGCAGGCTGGTAATTGTGAGCGACGGCTCTCACCTGTTCCGGATACATGCCATCTGCGCGGCCGATGGCCTGGATGTGCTGACGTCGCCCCGGCCTACCATACCAGTCGAGGGCGGTTCAGGAGAGTTCGAGCGCATCGCGCACGAGATTCTCAGCTATTCGCTGTGGAGGCTGGATCTGCACTGAGCGGGGCTGGCGGAGGCAGAGAGGCAGCGAGTCAGCGAGACTGCGGGCCGGCCAGGAATGGGTATTTCAGCGTAGAAACGCAAGGACTGCCATGGCAAATGCCGCGGCGCTGGCTGTCGAAAGAAAGTTCACCGCATCGTTGTTCAGCCAGCCATGCTCTTCAAGTGTTGCGCCCAGCAGGCTGTCGAAGAGCAGCCCGAAAATGCCGCCGGCACAACTGACGGTGAAGAGGCGCGCGTTGCCGCCCAGCGCCAGGGTTCCGGCTGCGGCAACGATTCCCGCCGCGACGATTCCTAAGAGCGTACCTNNGCGGTAAACAGCAATACGGGCACATGCGCGAACCAGTGGCTACTGGTAAGCCAGATCTGCGCGGGCTGATTTGAGACCAGGGCGGCGATGCCAAGGTTGGCCGAGACCTGCGCAGCCGACCGTCCTTGCCGCTTTTCGGCGGTGCCCAGCCGCTCTTTCTTTTCTCTTCCGATGAGGGTGGCCACAAACGCGAGCAATGAGACAGCCAGCACGGGGATCATGGCGGTGTGCCATGGCCGGTAGGGAAAGACGGTGGTTGAAAACATCAGGTTGGCGGTTATAGCAGCGCCAGCCGCGGCTGCTGCGGGCGTGGCGGCGCGCAGCCTCCAGGTCACCAGTCCCAGAAGCGCGCTAAGACCCAACGTCCAGATGACCACCGCGGGCTGCCAGGTGACCCAGAAGCGGGTTTCGAGCAGTACGCCAACGCCCGCGAACGGCAGCACCAGGAGCAGCACCAGCTTGGATTGCCACGCCAGTTCTTTTTGCATCACGCTTCATCGTACCCTTCCGAAACGAGCGAAAAACGTGCAAAAGAAACCGGGGTGCGGCGGTTTACACTCATCCACGCAGCAGTTTTCCACTCGCCCGCGGGATCAATGGAGTTCGTAATGAAAAGGTATTCAAATCTCTTACTGTTTTTGGCCGGAGCGGTATTGTCGGCCGTCAGCATTTGCGCGCAGACGCCCAGCCCGAGTTCCGGAATCGCCTCGCTCGTATTTTCCCCGCCTCCGCCGGCAAACGCACCTCTCCAACGGCTGGAACTGGACCGCAAGGGCGAGACCATTGTGCTGGAGCCGTACGGGCCGAACATTCTGCGCGTGACGCTGAGCCTGGAGCGCGGTCCGGGGCTTGCTGCCGCGGGCTACGGAGTGATTGCCACGCCTTCTGGCGCCGGCTGGAGCGCGAGCCATACGCCCGATGCGGATACGTTCAAATCGTCGCGGATAGTGGCCACGGTGGATGTTCCGCATCCCTGGACGCCGAGCCCGTCGCTCAAGAACATTTCAAAGTATTTCAGCGGCTCGACACCGGGCGCGCACATCACGTTTCGTACCCCGGAGGGGACAAAACTGCTGGAATTGACCGGCTGGTCGCAGGAGGAACCGAACCACAAGGACGGGACTGCGGAGTTGGCGAGCGACCGGCGGCCGTCGGATGCAAAGNNGGCCACCCGGTCCGTTGCTGGGCCGATTATGAAGCTCCGGCCGCGCCCAGCTTTTGCGTGCCGTTCCTGGTGACCAACAAGGGCTATGGTCTGCTGTGGGACAACCCCTCGAAGACGACATTTGAGGGAGGATTCAACGAGCAGACGCGGTGGAAATCGGAAGTGGGCGACCGGGTTTCATTTTTTGTGATTGCGGGAGCCAGCGCGGACGAGATTTACACGGGTTACCGTCTGCTGACCGGCCCAACGCCGATGCTTCCCAAGGCGGCGTACGGGTACATCCAGTGCAAACAGAGGTATTCGAGCCAGGATGAGGTGCTGGCGGTGGCCAAGGGCTACCGCGACCGTCATCTGCCTGCCGATGTGCTGGTGGTGGACTGGTTCTACTACACCAACATGGGGCAGATGGACCTTGATCCGAAGTACTGGCCGGACCCGGCGGCGATGAACAAGCAGCTTCACGCGATGGGATTCGAGACCATGATCAGCGTGTGGCCGAGGTTTGTTCCCGATGACCGTTACTATGCGGAACTGCGGGCGAAGGGGTGGTTCATACACCTGGCGAATGGCACGCCCATAGACGGGCTGCCGTACGACCGCGCCGGATCGGACATCGACACCACCAATCCGGAAGCGGCGAAGTGGTACTGGAAGACGATCCGCGACAACATCCTGAGCAAGGGGTTCGACTCACTTTGGGCGGACGAGACGGAGCCCGACCTGCCTCCGAACGGGGCGTATTTCCACATCGGTCCGGGCACGCAGTACTTCAATGTCTATCCGCTGTTTCACACGGCGGCGCTTTACGATGGGTTTCGCAGGGACGAGCCGGGACGGCGGGCGCTGATTCTTTCCCGCGATGCATACCTGGGCGCGCAGCGCAACGGCGCATTCTTCTGGTCGTCCGATATTTATCCCACCTGGGACACGCTCAAGCGGCAGATTCCAACGGGGCTGGATTTTACGGCTTCGGGGCTTGCTTACTGGTCGAACGACACGGGCGGCTGGCAATACCTGCCCGGGGAGCATCACCCGGCTCATCCGCCATTGCTGGATCCATCGGACGCGCGGGCCACGGTGGGCGGGTACGACGATTATCCGGAGCTCTACACGCGGTGGTTCGAGTACGCCACATTCGAGCCCATTTTCCGAACCCACGGCAGCCGTCCGGCAAACGAGGTTTGGTCGTATGGAAAGCAGGCGGAACCGATTCTGGAGAAGTACCTGCGGCTGCGCTACCAGCTGATGCCGTATATCTACTCCCTCGGGTACCGGACGTGGATGACCGGAGCGCCCTACATGCGCGCGCTGCCGCTGGATTTCCCCAACGATCCCAAGGTGGCCGATATGCGTGACGAGTACATGTTTGGCCCGGCGTTTCTGGTTGCGCCGGTCACCGAGCAGGGGGCTACCAGCAGGGAGGTTTATCTTCCCGCTGGAAGCGACTGGTACAACTACTGGACCGCAGAGCGGGTAAAGGGCGGGCAGACAATTACGGTTCAGGCGGCCATCGATACGATTCCGCTGTTTGTGCGGGCGGGATCGATTATTCCGCTGGGCGCGCTCGTCGAGAGCACGCATGAGACGCAGGCGATCGCGAAGATTCTCGTGTATCCCGGAGCGGACGCGGACTTTACGCTGTTCAGCGACGACGGCACCACGTATGCGTATGAAAAGGGAGCGGGTTCGGTGACCCGGCTGCACTGGGATGAAGGAAGCCATCGCTTGACGCACGAGGGAGCTGAGGCGTGGAGCGGAGCAGACAGCGCGATTGTGGAAGTGGCCGGGCACTGAGGCTGGATGAGAGTGTCCTTTTGACGCCTGAGCCGTCTTTTCATGAGGGATCTGCCGGCATGTTCAATGCCTGATCGAGGATGGGTCAGCCATGCCTTCAACCCATCCGGCTGATTTACAATCACCAAGTAAGCAGGAAAGATCTGAATGAGGCTTTTTCCCATGAATGCAGGCCAGGCGCGCACGCTGCTGGCACAGGCGGGCGCGGCCCTTGTGGCTTCAGCCCTGATTGCCGGGTGCGGCAACAACTACCGGCCCGTGGTTACGCCGATTAATCCGAGCGGACCGGCAGCGCAGCCTACTTCGTATGTTGTTGTGGTATCGACTACTTCGCCCACCACACCCGGCGTCGCGACGATCATCGATTATTCGGGCGATACGGTGATGGCCGAGGCTCCGATCGGTCCCGGTCCGATCACGTTTACGATCGACGAACTTGGCGCCAACGCTTACACATTGAACAGCGATGGCACCATTTCGAATTTCTCTGTCTCCACCAGCCTGCAAGCCAAGTACATTTACGTCTCCACTCTTCCGCCCACGGCTGAGCCCGTGAACCTGATGGCGCCAGCGCAGGGACTATGGGCCTCCGACCTGAGTGGCAATGTCGCCGACCTTTTTACAGGAGCTCCCGAAGATTTCAAACTTGCTGTTCCAGTAGGGAATGGCGGCGTAGCGGTGACCATGCCGATGTTCATCACGGGCAGCCCAACGCTGAACGGCCAACGGGAATATGCGGTCAGCCAGGACGTTCCGGATACATCGCCGATGGCCTGCAACGACTCGCCCAAGACGGTTGGGGTAAACGGGGTGGTGACGCCGATCGAGATCGCAAACAACTCGGCCGACGCGCCGATCGGCCTGGATTATTTCAATCAAGACAACACGCCCGCCGGCACCTTGAACGCACAGTGCCCGGTCTTTGCGATTCAGAGCCCGGATTTGAGGAGGCTGTTTGTTCTGAACCGCGGCAGTGACACGATTTCAGTGATCAACTCGCAAAACAACGGGCTGGATGAGTGCGTATGCCCACCCACGGGGTGTCTGAACCAGAACGCCCAGGCGTACTTCTGCCATCCGATGCTGCCGCTTTCGCTTACGGCGGTGAGCGCCTTGAATGCAGCCAGCACGACGGCGATTCCGCCTGCAGGCGGCCCTCCCAACGGGACCGTTGGCATGAGCGCGATCGCGGGCCCGGTTTATGGGGAATACAACCAGGCGACTCAGCAACTGGTGGTGGCGAACTACGACGGCGGTTCGATCAGCGTGATTGATGTGAGCCTAGATGAATACGGCAACGACAGCCCGACCTTCGGAACTACGTACACGATCCCGGTTGGCAATACGCCGACACCGAACCCGGCCAGCGTGACGGTGCTCTACGACGGGAGCAAAGCTTATACCGCCAATCAGAACGATGGGACATCGAACGGGACGGTGACGGTGGTGAATTTAAGCACCCACACGGTGGAGAAGACGCTGACGGTGGTGGGGCATCCGCGCACCGTTGTTTCGACGCAGAATTCGGAATACAGCAAGATCTACGCCGCCTCGCCCGACAGCCCCTATCTGACGATCATCGAGTCGACCCCGACCGAGACGGACCAAGTGGACACCACGGTTCTGGTGGAAGGCAACGTGGTGGATGTGCGGGTGACGACGGAGAATGGATCGAGTGGGGCCAACTCCAACTACAGCAGTCGGGTACCCGGCTACGGCCAGCCGTGCAACCTGCCGGGCGCGTCACAAACCGTGTCACTGGCGGCCTGCATGTCCATTCAGTAACAGGCAAACGGGGAAATCTACATCAAGCAGCGAAAAGGGGCTATTCCAGATCATGGAATGGCCCTTTTTGCTGGTTTGACCGGCGAATTCGCGGGCAGGTTTGCGTCGGCATAAGGCAGGCGCTCTCCCGGCCGGAATCGGTCGGCTTCGAGATCGATGGCCGGAGTTTTCAGCGCATCTTGTGATTTGGAGCACAGACTCAGTTGGACCTGGACGCGAAGCATGGTCAGGAAGGGCATTCCGCCACGGCTTGGCCACCGAGCCGGCGGGCAGGTGTGCGAAGAGGAGATCTGCCGATGCAATCGAGCGGAAAGCGCGCCGTTCTTACGCGGCGTCAATTTGTGGCTGCGGGAGCCGTGGGTGGCGCGGCGGTGGCCATCGGATGCAAGGTAAACCACCAGGACGGCCGGGATTTTCTCACTACGGAGCAAGCCCTGACGCTGGGCGCGATCACGGATCAGATTGTGCCTGCCGATCAATTTCCGAGCGCCACGCAAGCCGGAGTGCTGAACTACATCGACGGCCAACTGGTGCGTCATTACCGGCGGCACCGGGACGCCTACCGTGAGGGACTGGAGCGCACAGATGCGCTGAGCAGGAAGCGTTTTGGCCGGGAGTTGGCCGCGCTCACCGCCGCGCAGCAGCAGGAGATCGTGGCCACCCTCGAGCGGCAGGAGCCGGCCTTTTTCAACCTGGTCCGCAATCACACGATGGAGGGCTATTACGGGTCGCCGCGTCATGGCGGGAATCGCGACGCGCAAAGCTGGCGCATGCTGGGGCTGGCAGAGCCGCCGCTGCGCGGCCGCGCCCAGTACGACCTGAGAAAGGGCTCAGCATCATGAAACGCGTGAATGCGGTGGTGGTGGGCGCCGGAGCCGGCGGCGGAATCGTGGCCAAGCAACTCTCGGTCGCGGGGCTTAGCGTGGCACTTCTCGAACGGGGCAAGTGGTACACGGAAAACGACTGTCGCAAAGACGACCTGCGCAACCAGCGCACCACGGTGCTGGGCAATGCGTTCGGGCCGGAAGATGCGGGCAATCCGCGGGTTTGGGTCGACGGGAAGGGCGTGGCGCACACGGTGCTGCCCTCAGAGGGGAGTTACCAGAACAATGCCGCCTGCGTGGGAGGAGGAACGCTCAGCTATGGCGCCATGGCCTGGCGCTATATGCCGCAGGATTTCCGCATGCGGTCCATTTATGGCGCGCCGGAGGGGAGTTCGCTGGAAGACTGGCCCATCTCCTACGACGATCTTGAACCTTACTACGAGCAGGCGGAATATGAGATTGGGGTCTCGGGAGACTACTCGGGCACGCCATTCAAGGGGCCGCGCAAACGCGATCTTCCGATGCCGCCGCTTCCGCCCAATCGCGAATTCGAGATTCTGGAGCCCGCGGCCAAGCGCCTGGGCCTGCACCCGTTTCACATTCCCATGGCGCGCAACAGTGTCCCCTATAACGGGCGCGGACCATGCATGCGCTGCCGGTGGTGCTGTGGATTCGGATGTGAAGAGGACGCCAAGAACGGCTCGCAGAACACGGTGATCCCCATTGCGATTGGTACGGGCAACTGCGAGCTGCGCTCCGGATGCATGGTCAAGGAGATTTTGACCGACGATCGCGGGCGCGCCACCGGGGTGGCATACTACGACGCGGACGGCCGGTTGCAAACGCAGCTCGCCGATTTTGTGGTGGTTTCAGCCTGCGCCATCGAGTCGGCGCGGCTGCTGCTGAATTCAAAGAGTCGGCTTTTTCCTGACGGCCTGGGAAATCGCCACGACCAGGTTGGCCGCAACCTGCAGGGGCACCACTATACCGGCGCCATCGGGTTCTTCGACTTCGATACTTACGACGATGTGGGTCCGGGCGCGAGCATCGCCATCTCCGATTACAGCCACGGTACTCCGGGTCTGCGCGGAGGCGGCATTCTGGCTAACGAGTTCATTCGCCTTCCCATCCACATGGTCGATCGGCTGCCCGGCGACATACCGCGCTGGGGTTTGAAGCACAAGCAGGCGATGCGGGCATTTTACAAGCGCAACATCGTGATCATGGGGCCGACCCAGCAGATTCCCACCGCGGAGGCACGGGTCACGCTGGATCCGACGGTGCGGGACAAGTGGGGCTTGCCGGTGGCGCGCATTTCGGGCAACGTTCATCCGCACACGTTTGACATTGGAGAAGTGCAGGCGAAGCGCGCCGAGGCGTGGCTGAAGGAGGCGGGCGCAATCTCCACGTCTCTGATGGCCTACCGGCCGGACAGTGTCTCGGCGGGGCAGCACCAGGCCGGCACCTGCCGGATGGGCAACGATGCGCAGGGCTCGGTGGTCGACCGCAACTGCAAGTTGCACGATGTGGACAATGTCTTCGTCATCGATTCCAGCGTGCACGTGAACAACGGAGGATTCAATCCCGCGCTCACCATCATGGCCATCGCTTATTTTGCGTCCGATGCGCTGGTTCGCAACTGGAAGGGCACGGGATTCAGGTCATGAGACGATACTTGAAAGCCGGCGCAATCGCTCTGGGAAGCGTGGTTCTGCTGGGGATTGGCGGGCTATACGGGGCGTCAGAGTACTACACCTCGCAGTACGGCCAGGGTTGCGCGAGCTGCCATGAGATGGCGGACTACGTGAACGTGGTGCATGGGTCTCCGCATCGCAACATGGACTGCATGCAGTGCCACGAAGCAGGCCTGGGCACCAAGTTGCGCCACATTCGCGTTCACCTGACGCGAAGCTGGCCAGAGCAAATCAGGCTGCGCGAAGTGGACGCGAACGCGATGGTTACGAAGTGCCAGCAATGCCACCGACAGGAGTATGCGACGTGGCAGGCGGGCCCGCACAGCGTTACCTACGCACAGATATTCGCCGACCCGGCGCAGAACTCAAAACGCGCCCTGGGCGAAGATTGCGTGCGCTGCCACGGGATGTACTTCAACGGCTCGATTCGCGAGCTGGTGCAGCCGCAGAATACGCGCGGTCCGTGGCACATTGTTCCGGCCGGCCTGGCGGACCAGGCGGCGATACCTTGCCTGGCCTGCCACTGGATTCACCGCGAAGGTGCGGCGGACAGCAAGCCTGCCTCGCGCATCTCAGTGGCGGGAACGGCGGTACGCGATTCGCTGGCCTTTTACGAGCGCCGCGAGGGAATGCATTTTTCCGTGGCTGTGCTGCCGATTCCGCAGCTTTACGACGGGGCTCGCGCGGTAAACAGGAGCGAGGATTCCCGGCAGGCGAACTGCTACCAGTGCCATGCGCCGCGGGTGCCGGAAACCGGATCTGCCGCCGCTGCTAAAGGCTGGGGGCCGCAGGTGGGCTCGGGTGACGATCGCACCCCGATGGGGGTTCACGAGGGTTTGAGCTGCGTATCCTGCCACAACGGGCACAATGAGAACGCGCGCGCCTCGTGCAAGACGTGCCATCCGCAGATGTCGCATTGCGGCATCGACGTGGAGAAGATGGACACCAGTTTCCTGAGCGCGACCAGCGCGCACAACATTCACTGGGTGAAGTGCGCGGACTGTCACCAGCACGGCATTCCGAAGGTGAAGGCGAAGGCGCCCCCTGCATCGGGGACGGCATTCGCTCCCTCGCTGGGCGGGCAGTAAGCGCAGGTTCGGCAGCCGTCACGGCACTCTTGCGGTCATTTACATTCAAGGCAGAGGATGGCGCGGAATGGCGGCTCAGGCGAAGATGCGTCTCGATCTCTTGCTGGTTTCGCGCGGACTTGTGCCGAGCCGCGAACGGGCGCGGGCGCTGATCCTGGCCGGGCGGGTGCTGGTACGGGAACAGAAGATCGACAAGCCCGGCGTGACGGTGGGGGAAGATGCGGCGATCCGCCTGCTGGGCGGAGAACAGCCCTACGTGAGCCGGGGCGGGTTCAAACTGGCGGCAGCGCTCGAACACTGGAAAATTGACTTGAAGGGCCGAGCCTGCCTAGATGTGGGCGCGTCGACGGGGGGATTCACCGACTGCCTGCTGCAGAACGGGGCCGCGCAGGTGACTGCCGTCGATACCGGCTTCGGGCAGATTGCGATGAAGCTGCGCAACGATGCACGCGTGCGGTTGATGGAGCGCACCAATGCGCGGCTGCTTGAGCCGGGATCGCTGGAGGCGGGCGAGGGGGCTTCCGCGGTGAGTCTTCTGGTTATGGATGTTTCATTTATTTCGGCCACGCTGCTGCTTGGGACGGTGCTGGCTGCCGCGCCGTCGCTTACTGAAGCTGTCGTTCTGGTGAAACCGCAGTTTGAGGCCGGGCGCGAATTTGTGGGCAAGGGCGGGATTGTGCGCGATCCGGAAGGGCATGAGCTTGCGGTCAGCAAAGTGGCCGATTGCGTGCGGTCGCTGGGGTGGGAGGTAGTGGAGACCATTCCATCGCCGATCACGGGCATGGAAGGGAACCGGGAGTTTCTGTTGTATGCGCGGCGGCCCGGACTGTAGCTTGTTCATGTGATTGGGCCCAGGCGCGGTCTAATCCGTTACACTGGGACCGCATGGTACGTGTTGCGATTGTCTGCAAACCGCGCAAGGAAGAGCTGGCACGTCTGGTGCCGGATTTGATCGAGTGGCTGCGCGCGCACGACTACGAGCCGCGGCTGGATCACGAGGGCGGACAGTACACTTCGGCTGCCCCGGCGATGAAACGCTCGGAGCTGCCCAGTTGGAAGCCGTCGCTGGTGATCGTGCTGGGCGGGGATGGGACGCTGCTGTCAGTGGCGCGGATTTTTGCGGCCGAGGGGACGCCGATTCTCAGCGTGAACCTGGGCTTGCTGGGATTCCTGACCGAGGTTCGCCTGGGCGATCTTTATTCCACTCTGGAGAGCTGGTGCGATGGTTGCCACAGCGTTGACGAGCGGTCGATGCTTCATGCCGCTTTGTGGCGCGTGGACGGCGAGCATTCCAGCTATACGGCGCTGAACGAGATCGTGGTCTCAAAGGGTGACATCGCGCGCATGGGCGATTTTGCGGTGGAGCTGGACGGCAAAAGCGTGGCCCGGTTCCGCGCCGACGGGGTGATTGTCTCAACACCCACCGGCTCCACGGCGTACACGCTGGCCGCGAACGGCCCGATCCTGACTCCGGATGTGGATGCCATGGTGGTGACGCCGATTTGCCCGCACCTGCTCACGCTGCGGCCCATCGTGGTGCGTGGGGACGCATTGCTCACAGTCCGGGTGGAGGGCGTTCCGGAGGTGGCATTGCTGACCGTGGACGGCCAGCAGGCGGTTGAGTTGCTGCGGGGCGACGAGGTACGGTGCCAGCGTTCGATTCACACGGTGAAGCTGGTGCGCCTGGGCGAGAGCGGATTCTTTGAGGCTTTACGCAGCAAGCTGAGCTGGGGCGAGCGGTAAAACTCCGGAAAAATTCTGCTTTCTACTGGGTCAGTTCGGCGAGGAGCACCTTGGCCTTGGCGGCGAGGGTGTGCGCGCCGTCCACGTCGCCTGACGTGAGGGCGGTTTTGGCCTCTTTGAGGAACTCGCGAATGTGGTCTGCAGTCTTCTGCTCGGTGTCGTTCAGGGGGCGGGTGATC
This sequence comes from Acidobacteriaceae bacterium, assembly GCA_003165095.1. The sequence goes on along the minus strand of PLSH01000400.1, from coordinate 15,574 downwards.
CCCAGCAATCCGCGATCGGTGGCGGCGATCAAGTCTTCGGTTTCGCGGCGATAATCGGCTGGATTGCCTGAGGAGAGCTGGCCGATGGCGCTTACGCCTGGATTGGGGTTGGCGGCTTCCTCAGTTGTATTCTTGGCGGCCGGTTTCTTGTGTTTTACGATCGGTTTGGGGAGCGGCTGCGCGGGGGTTGGAACCGTGGCAGCCGGCTCGGCGGGGACGGATTCCACCGGAGGCGGGAGATTGTCAGGGGCATTGGATGGCGGAGGCGGAGGATTGTCAGGAATGGGAGGCGCAAGTGGCTGCACCAGTGCCTGTTGCGTCTTGTGGAGGCAAGCCGTCAGCAACAAAGGCAACAGAAAAGCACAGCATTTTGCAGGGAATCTCATTCGGCAGTTTCCCTCTCGTTCTGATTGCTCACCGGTCGCAAATGCCGGCGCGCCCAGTCCGTGGCTGCAAGCGGAATTCGCAACCTGAATTCCGTGCCACGGTTTAACCTTGATTGTACTTCGACGCTGCCGTGGTGCAACTGGAGAATTCGGTACGTCATGGAGAGGCCGATTCCGCTGCCTCCGCTCCTGGTGGTGAAATAGAGGTCGAAGATTTTCTCACGGATCTCCTCCGGGATACCTGTACCCTCATCTGCGATGCGCAGCACGGCGGACTTGAAGCCGGGCGGGACGGAGCGGTCGCCAGCAGCCGCGGCTTTCCTTTCTCCTTCAAGAACCACTTCCAAGCGGCCGCCTTCGGGCATGGCCTGGGCGCCATTCTGGATCACGTTGAGGGTGGCCTGCTTGAGCAGGTCGGCATCGACATTGGCGATGAGCGGTTCATCGGGCATGCTGCTGACCAGGGTGACGTTGCGCGTGGACAGCTCGTCGGCGGCCAGGGCGAGAACGTCGGCGATGACCAGGCGCAGGTCCTGCTCGTGTAGCTGCAATTCGACGGGGCGGGAGAAATCAACCAGCATCTGGACGACGCGGTCGAGGCGATGAATCTCAGCGTCGATGATCTCAAGATGCCTGGCCGCTGGCCCGCCGGTATCACCAAGCTTGGCCTTGAGCAGCTCGAGGTGCACCACGATCGCATTGATGGGGTTCTTGACCTCGTGGCCCACCCCCGATGTGAGCCTGCCGATGGCCGCCATGCGCCGCGAGAGTTCCAGCTCGGACTCAATCTCCTCAGCCGACTCCAGATCGTGCAGGGTGACAAGCGCGCCGAGCCCCTGGCGGGTTTCGTCATCGTGAATGAAATCGACGGAGGCCTGTATGCGGCGGCCGGATTCAGTAAGGATTTCTTCCTTCACCATGGAGACGCCGGCATCGATGGCCTCCCAAATAGAGCGGCCCAATAACGTGGAGCGATCGAAAATGTCGCGGGCGTGCTGGCCGAGGATGGTATCGCGCTCGATGTGCAGGAAGCGTCGCGCCGCCTCAGAGACCAGCACGGCCCGGCCATCCCCGGTAAAGAGCAGGATTCCATCCTGAAGGTTGCCCAGGATCTGGTCCAGATTCTCTTTCAAGGCCGAGAACACTTCTTCGACGTTTCTCATGCGCTGGCCGATCATCTCGATCTTGTTGGAGACACGGGCGGCCATATCTTGTTTCGGCGCGGCTTCCTCATCGCTGGAGGAGGCGCTGGCCGCAGTCCAGTAGTCGAGCTGCAGGCTGATCTCTTCCATGGGTCGGAGGGCGAGATTGCTGAGCAGGAAGGCGGCGAGCAGGGCGGCGCCGAGAGCAAAGCCCATCAGCCAGAACGCCTGCCTAAGCCAGGGCCTGTAGAACGCCCAAAGCAGCGTGGTGCGGACCCCAACGTGCACGGTGGCGAACAGTTCGCCGTTGCGCTCGAGGGGCACCACTACGTCAAAGACCTTGGGCGGCCCGAAGACTTCCATCATCAATTGGAGAAGATCGGCATCGAGAAGTTGGCTGTAATTGGGCCGGGCGGGCAGCGGCTTGTCGTCGTTGTCGGGATTGGTGCTCAGCAGGGTGTTTGACTGGCTGTCGCCGATGTTGATGTCGTAGACGGTAAGCGAATAGCGGTTGAGGGAGTCGAGCGAGGCCTGCAGCGCCGGGTTGTTTCTAACCGCTTC
>PLSH01000400.1:1483-13474 GCA_003165095.1 Acidobacteriaceae bacterium | reverse complement strand
AGCCCGGCGATGAGAAACACCAGCCCGGTAATGGCCAGAACGAGTTTGGTCTTCAGTCGCATGGGTTAGTCTTCAGTGGCGCGGCTGTACTCCTTGAGCTTATTGTGCAGCGTCTTGAGGCTTACGCCCAGGATTTCAGCGGCGCGAGTCTTATTCTGCCCGGTGGCTTCGAGGGTGCGCAGAATCAACAATCGCTCGGCTTCATCTACAGTGACGCCAACCTGCACCGAAACCATGCCGGCATCGAAGGTCTGTGCCGCGGGCAATCTGGTTTTGGCGAAACCCGGCGGCAGGTGACCGGCGTCAAGGGGCGCACCGTCAGGGCAAAGAATGACGGCGCGCTCGATGGTGTTGCGCAACTCGCGCGCGTTGCCCGGCCAGTCGTAGCTCATCATCCGGTCAAGCATGGAGGCGGCCACGCCGGAAACCCTGCGCTTGTGTTTCTGATTCATCTCGCTGAGCATGGCCTCGGCCATGGGGGGCAGATCTTCCATATGGTCGCGAAGGGGCGGCATGTTGATGTTGAAGACATTGAGCCGGTAGAAGAGATCGGGGCGCAGATGGCCGCGCGCGACGGCGTCGCCGGGGTCGCGGTTGGTGGCCGCGAGGATGCGCACATCCACATCCTGTTCAGTGCGCGCGCCGAGGCGGCGGAGCTTGCGTTCTTCAAGGACGCGCAGCAGCTTGGCCTGGGTGGCGATGGGCATTTCGCCTATTTCGTCCAGCAGCAGGGTTCCGCCCGAAGCCAGCTCGAAGCATCCCATGCGCCGTTCCGCTGCCCCGGTGAAGGCGCCTTTCTCATGCCCGAAGATTTCGCTCTCGATCAGGGTTTCGGGAATAGCGGCGCAGTTTACCGCGACGAAGGGCCGGGACTTGCGCGGGCTGAGCGCATGCAGGGTTCGGGCCACCAGTTCCTTGCCGGTGCCGCTCTCGCCGGTGATGAGCACTGGTACATTGGACGGCGCAATCTGCTCAATGAGGCCGAAGATCTCGCGCATGGATCGGGAGTTGCCCACCAGCGCGCCGAGCACTCCGCTTTCGCGCAAACGACGCCGGGCTACTTCCAACTCGATCGCAGTGTCCCGCTGACGGGTGGCATTGGCCAAAATGGTGCGCAGGCGGGTGGCGTCGACCGGTTTCTGCAGGAAATCGTAAGCGCCGAGTTTCATGGCCTCGACGGCGAGTTGAATGGAGCCCATAGCAGTGAGCACCACCACGGCGAGGTTAGGGCTGAGCCCCGATCCCTCTTCGGCCAGTTTGGTCAGGAGGCCAATACCATCGAGGCGCGGCATCTTCAGGTCAGTGACCACAATGGCCGGATCCCAGGCCAGTGTTTTGTCCCAGGCTTCAAGGCCATCGCGCGCGGTTTCGGTACGATAACCCCAGCCGGAGATCAACTCTGCCAGTCCCGTAAGGGCGTGCGGCTCGTCTTCGGCAATCAGGACCTTTACGGCGTTCTCCATGGAATAATCCTGCTCCGTACTCAGGTTACCTTTTTACTATGCGCCCAGGATACCGGCGCAGGTTTTGTGGGCGAGGAAGCCGGGATGGGGCAGGGTGGGTTTGTTCAGCCTTTTTGCTCCAACAGAACTTCTACGGCCTCGGACAGGGAAGCGCAGCGCAAATCTGCCCGTTGCGCGGCCTTCTCCGTTTTCGGGAGGAGCTGCGCCGCGTCCCCGCCGACAAGGATGGTTCTCATTCCCAGGCGGTTTCCAAACTCAATGTCGGCGAGGGAGTCGCCGATCATGACGCTGTGCGCCGCTTGAATTTCGGGAAAGTCGATTGCGGCCTGCTCGAAGAGTCCGGGTAGCGGCTTGCGGCAGTTGCACTGGCCGTGATCGTGGGGACAGAAATAGAAGGCGTCAACACGAGCGGCGTGGTTGATGAGCAGGTGTTGAAAAGCCGCATGAATGGCCTCCACCTGTGTGATGGTGTAGAGCCCGAGCGCGATTCCGCGCTGATTGGACAGGACGATCACGCGCAATTTGGCGCGATTGAGTTTGGCCAAGGCCTCGGGCACGCCGGGCAGTACGCGAAAATCGCGCCACCGATGCACGTATTCGCCTTCCGGCGCTTTTTCATTCAGCACTCCGTCGCGGTCAAGGAAGACCGTTGTTACATCCGTCCAGTCCGCTCTGCCTGCGGCGTTCGTCACCTCGCTATCATAGCAATGCCGGTGAAGAGGGATTATGAGATGGATTTGGCGGCCATGAGGACTCCCAATACGCCGCCCGGATACAATGTGGAGATGGACCTTGTTACCCATCCCGGGCAATCTTGCACGGGGTTCCTTTCGGGTGCGGGCGGGCGCGAGGCGGGCATGGCCGCATGAAGAACTTCCTGCGTCTGTTGCGCTATGGACTGCCCTACACGCTGGAATGGTTTCCGGGGGTGTTGCTGCTGGCGGCGGTGGGGGTGCTGGACACGTTCCGCATCCTTCTTCTGCAGCCTATCTTCGACCAGGTTCTGAGGCCGGATGCGCCCGAGGGTCCGATTCTTCTGGGGCTCACTAACAGCCGGTGGCACTTCGACCTGAGGACGCTGGTTCCGCATTTTCTGCACATGCACAATGCCTGGGACGTGGTGGCCTCTGCACTGGTAATTGCAACACTGGGCAAGGGCATTTGCGATTACCTTGGCACATACCTGGTGAACTATGCGGGGTTCGGCACGATTACCGACTTGCGCAATGATCTTTACGAGGCCACGCTGCGACGCTCGGCCAGCTTTTTTCACAAGCACGCCACGGGAACCATCCTGTCAACATTAATCAACGATGTGGACCGGGTGCAGAATGCGCTCAGCTCGGTGATCGGCGAGTTTCTGCAGCAATTCTTTACTTTTGTGGTGGGGCTGGTTTTCGTAGTTCGACTAGGAGGATATCTGAGCTGGGCGCTGGTGCTGTTTGTGCCGGTGGTGATTACTTCGTCGCGCAAGATCGGCAGGGAAGTGCGCACGCGCACGCGCACCGGCCAGGACAAGCTGGCGGAGATTCAGAATATTCTGCACGAGACCGTCACCGGGCACCGCATCGTGAAGGCGTTCAACACCGAAGTGTGGGAGATTTTGCGCTTCAAGAATGCGGCACGGCGGCTGTTTCGCGCCAATTTGCGCAACATACGGATTCAGTCCATCAGCTCGCCCTTGATGGACAGCATCGGTGCGGTAGCGATTGCGATGTTTTTGTTTATCGGGCGCAACGAGATTCTTCACCACAGGATGCCGATGGGGCTGTTCGTCGCCTTTATATTCCTGCTTTTCAGGCTTTATGATCCTGTCCGCAAGTTTGCATACTTCTACAACAGTTTTCAGCAGGCGATGGGCGCGTCTTCTTCCATCTTCGGATTTTTCGATGCGGAAGACGACGTGAAGGAGCGGCATCACGCGGCTACATTGAAGCGTTTTCATCAGTCGATCCAGTTTGAGAACGTTGGATTTTCCTACTCGACAGAAGAGGGCGAGCACCAGATTCTGTACAACGTGAATCTCGATGTGCGGGCGGGCGAGGTGCTGGCGGTTGTGGGTCCGAGCGGAGCGGGCAAGTCAACGCTGGTCAATCTGATTCCGCGCTTTTTCGATGTAACCTCGGGCCGGATTGTGATTGACGGGCACGATCTTCGCGATCTGACGCTGGGCTCGCTACGGCGGCAGGTGGCGCAGGTGACGCAGGAGACGATCCTGTTCAACGACACGGTGCGCAACAACATAGCGTACGGCCAGCCGGATGTGAAGATTGCGCTGGTGGAGCAGGCTGCGCGAAACGCGCTGGCCCACGACTTTATTCTGCGCCTGCCGCAGGGCTACGATACGGTGATCGGCGAGAAGGGCTTCAGGCTCTCGGGCGGGGAACGGCAGCGCATGGCCATTGCGCGGGCGATTCTCAAGAACTCGCCTATTCTGATCCTCGACGAAGCTACGTCGGCGCTCGACGCGGAGAGCGAGTCGCTGGTGCAGACCGCGCTGGCCAACCTGATGCAGGACCGTACGGTGCTGGTGATTGCGCATCGTCTCTCGACGATTCGCCGCGCCAACCGGATCGCGGTTCTCGAAGACGGACGGATCACGGCCATTGGCTGCCACGAGGAACTGCTCAACTCATCGCCGACGTACCAGAGGCTCTATCAATTGCAATTCATCGACATGCCCGAGACGCAGCCGCAGGAACCACTGGCGCCGGCCCTGGCAACCGGAGCGGAGGGATAGCGGGAATGCCTATTTATTCAATGACCGGGTTTGCGCGGATGCAGGTTCAGATCCACGATCAGCTCAGTTATACGCTCAGCCTGAAGAGCGTCAATCACCGTTTTCTCGATCTTCAGTTCCGGCTTCCGAACGGCCTGGACGCCCTGGAGATGGAGTTGCGCAAGGTTCTCAAAGGCGCGCTTCTCCGCGGTCACGTGGAGCTTTCGCTCTCAGTCGATCGCGCCTCGCAGCAAAAGGCCGGCTACAATCGGGAGCTGGTGGCCGGCTACCTGGCGGCATTTGACGAGGCGCGCAGGGAGCACAAGCTAACGGGCGAACCGGATTTGAATGCGGCGCTGCGGCTGCCGGGCGCATTGCAGGCCGATAGCCGCGGAGAGGACGACCTGGCTATTCTTTCGGCAAGCGTTCTGGAGCAGATCGGGCCGCTTCTGGGCGAGTTGAAAGCAATGCGCGCCCGCGAAGGCGAGGCTCTTGAGGCGATTCTGCATGGAACGCTCGACCGGCTGGCCGAAGCGACCGAGGGGGTTGCGCTGCTGCGGCCCGAAATCGAGCAGCGCTACGAGGAGCGGCTTGCCCAGCGCCTATTGGCGGCTACCGGCCCTGAATTCAACCAGCAGCGGTTGCTCGAAGAAGTAGCAGTGCTGGTGGAGCGCAGCGACGTGTCAGAGGAATTGGCGCGGATGGTGACGCACATCGGGCATTTTAGCGAATTGCTGAACAGCGGCGGCGAAGCCGGCAAGAAGCTTGACTTTCTGCTCCAGGAGATGAACCGCGAGGCCAACACGCTGCTGTCAAAGACGGGCGGCGTGAGTGGGAAGGGAACGCGTATTACGGAACTCGGGCTGGCGATGAAATCGGAAATTGAGAAGGCTCGCGAACAGATTCAGAACCTGGAGTGACAGGACAGGGAACAGGGGAACGAGTGAAGAAGTGAATAAGTGAACGGGGAATAGGGAATAGGGAACGGATTGGCAGGCATCATTGCCTGGAAGGGACTCACGAATTTTGGCTGGAATACTTTTTATCATTTCGGCGCCTTCGGGCTCAGGCAAGAGCACACTGGTGAGCGAGCTGCGCAAACAGGTGAGCGGGGTTGACTTTGCCATCTCGTGGACTACGCGCGCTCCACGCGGCTCCGAGGAGAACGGGCGAGAATACCATTTCACGACGCGCGAAGAGTTTCAGCGGATGATCGATGCGGACCTGTTCCTGGAATACGCCGAAGTATTCGGCCGTCACTACGGCACCTCGCGTCGGTCGCTTGACGAGGCTCGAGCTGAAGGACACGATCTTCTTCTGGACATCGACGTGCAGGGCGCGGCACAGATTCGCGCCAAGATGCCAGAGGCGGTGGGTATTTTTGTATTGCCTCCGAACCCCAAGGTTCTGCGCACGCGGTTGCGCAATCGCAGCCGCGCTGAGGGGGTCGTCGACGAGGAGGAAGTGTACCGGCGGCTGAGCGAAGCCCGGAAGGAGATTGAGAAATATCGCGACTACGGTTATATTCTGGTCAACGACATTCTCGATCGGGCGGTAGCCCAATTGGAAGCCATTGTGCTGGCCGAGCGTTATTATCGCAATGGCGAAACGATTGCGTACCGTTCGCGCAGGGTGTTGGAGGTCGCCGCGGCCTGCCTGCAAACCAACTCGCAGGAGCGGCTTAAACCTGTGCTGGAGGCATTTGGTATCGATGGCGACTCCAGCCAGCAACAACTTCCCTTTGGAGATGACCGCGATGACGATTGAGACCCATTTCGACTCCAACTATCGCAAGGTACTGGTGGCGGCTCGGCGTGCGCGCCAGATACAGAGCGGTTCGCACGCTCTGGTCTCGACCCAGTCGACGAAGGCATGTCGAATCGCCCAGGAAGAGATCGAGGCGGGCAAGATAGCCTACGTCAAGACCGAAGCCGAGGTCGTTAAACCGCTGGTCGAGGGACCTGCGATCCCCATTCTGCTGAGCTAGAAACAGTGAACCGCGATCGGTAAACCGCGATCGGTAGTGGACTACGGCCTGCTGACCCGGATTCACTGCCTCCTGCACTACAATCTACCTATGCGGGTGACGGTGGGCGTTTCCGGCGGAATTGCCGCGTACAAAGCGGCGGAGCTTGTGCGCGCCTTGCAGCGGCAGGCGGTTGAAGTCCACGTGGTGATGACCGCGGCGGCGGCGAAGTTTGTTCAGCCGCTGACCTTTTCCGCGCTGACCGGGCACAAAGTGATTACCGGTCTCTGGGATGAGTCCGGCACCGGCGACGCATCTGTCGAGCAGGACGGTATCGACCACATTGCCGAGGCGCAGTGGACTGAAGGCCTGGTGGTGGCTCCTGCCACGGCCGATATTCTGGCCAAGTTTGCGCAAGGCATCGCCGACGATTTCCTTACCACGATGTACCTGGCGACCACTGCGCCGGTGCTGGTTGCGCCGGCCATGAACGTGAACATGTGGAACCATCCGGCCACGCAGGCCAATCTTGAAATTCTGCGCCAGCGCGGGGTTCGGGTTGTAGATCCGGGTACGGGCGATCTGGCCTGCGGCATGGTGGGGACGGGACGCATGGCCGAACCGGAGGCGATTGCTTCCGCGGTGTTGTCCGCTCTTGGCCGGCGGCACGATCTGGCCGGCGAAGTTTTATTGGTGACCGCCGGGGGGACGCGGGAGGCGCTGGATCCGGTGCGCTATCTCGGCAATCGTTCCAGCGGCAAGATGGGCTACGCGCTGGCTGAAGCTGCGCAGAGCCGCGGCGCGAAAGTGATTGTGGTGAGCGGACCCACGGCGCTGCATCCGCCGGCGCGGTGCGAACTGATCAGAGTTACGACCGCGGACGAGATGCGAAACTCCGTATTGGCGCGCATGAACGAAGCCACCCTGGTGATCAAAGCAGCGGCAGTGGCCGATTACCGGCCCGTCGCAGTGTCGGAACAGAAGCTGAAGCGCAGTGGCCCGCTGACGCTGGAGTTGGCGCCGACCGAGGATATTCTGGCCGAGGTGGTGCGGCGGCGGCGGCCAGGGCAGCTGATTGTGGGCTTTGCGGCAGAGACGCAAAATCCGATGGAGAACGGCCGGGCCAAACTGCTGAGCAAGGGCCCTGACGCCATTGTGGTGAACGATGTGGGCGAGGGCGTGGGCATTGACGCGGACACCAATGCAGCGACATTTCTAACTCTGACCACGGCGGTGGAGATGCCGCAAATGGCCAAGCGGCAACTGGCGGACCGCATTCTCGACGAGATTCTGGCGCTGCGCCGACCGCGGCCGGTGGTGGTTGAGCTCGACGGAATCCAGGATGCACAAACCCGCGAGCGGCAATCGCGCCAGGACCGGATTCTGGAAGAGACTGTCCCCGCCGTTTCCGCGCGCGGGCAGCTGATTGTGGAGTAAGGGAATTGCCGCGCGCGCTCGATCCAGCCCTTCGTGACGCTCTTGCCGAGCGCGTCCGCTTCTATCGCGACCTGGGACTGACGGAGTTTTATCGCAGGCCGGTGGATGCTGTGGCGGCGGATGAAGCCGAGGCGGCGAGCGTTGAATCCGGGCCATCCACCGTGTTATCTCAACCCAGCTTCATTGCGGAGGACCAAGCCATTCGCGCACGCAAGCCTTTTCCTGCCGCACCAGAGATTGCTGCTGCTGTTCCCGCCGCGGACCGCGCCGCCGCGCTGCAGATGATCCGCGAGGAGATCGGCGACTGCACGCGCTGCGCGCTGCACAAGGGCCGCAACAAGATTGTTTTTGCCGACGGCTCGCCGACTGCGCGGCTGATGTTTGTGGGCGAAGGGCCGGGTGCGGACGAGGACGCACAGGGGTTGCCGTTTGTGGGCCGCGCGGGACAACTGCTGAACAACATGATTGCGGCCATGGGACTGAAGCGCGAAGAAGTCTACATTGCGAATGTGGTGAAGTGCCGGCCGCCGGGAAATCGGACACCGGAGCCGGAGGAAGCAAACACGTGCTCGCCATTTTTGTTCCGGCAGATCGACGTGGTGCGGCCGCAGGTGCTGGTGGCTTTGGGGGCTACGGCGGCTACGTATCTTTTGGGAGCGCGGCAGCCGCTGGCCGGGCTGCGCGGACGGGTGCACGCGTTCCGCGGGATGCAGCTGATCGTGACGTACCATCCGGCGTTTCTGCTGCGCGATCCGCGGCAGAAGAAGGAAGCGTGGGCGGATTTGCAGATTGCGATGCGGGAGTTGGGGCTTAGCGCACCGGGGAAGGGTTGAAGCTGTAGTCGAACCCAAGTCCCAAAGCGGGACCTGGGGCACCCGGCACCCGGATTTGAGGGTAGAGTGAGAGAGGCACGGGGGCGATCGCCGGTTCAGGGTTGATCGCGCCAGAGGGCTACGCCGCCCAGCAGGCCGGTCTCGTTGGAGACGATTTCGACGTTTTTGGGGAGCTTGAAGTCGAATTTCTTGGTGTTGCCGCCGCCCAGATAAAGGTGATCCCAGTTGAAGAGCTTTTCGGTTTGCGCGATGGCTTCCTGGACGTGCACGTTCCACTGCTTTTTCCCGAACTTGTCGAGACCGCGGCGGCCGATGTAATCCTCATAGGTTTTTTTCTTCCAGGGATGGTGTCCGAGCTCGAGACCGGGGCAGAGATGGCCGTTGGTGAAGAGGGCGGAGCCCATGCCGGTGCCGAAAGTGAGAGTGAGTTCGACGCCGTCTCCCCGGATGGCGCCGTAGCCTTGCACGGAGGCATCGTTGGCTACGCGTACGGGCTTCTTCCAGCGCTTCTCAAGCGCAGCCTGGAGATGAAAGCCGACCCATGCGGGGTGCAGATTGGCGGCCAGGTACGCGGTGCCTTTTTTGATTACGCCGGGAAATCCGACGGAGACACGGTCGAACCTGGGGAGGTTGACGACCAGCGCATCGAGCGCGGCCAGCACGGCCCGGGGCGTGGGGATGGTGGGAGTGACGACGCGCTCGCGCTCGCTGACCGGCTTGCCGTTGGGGTCAATCAGCATGGCCTTGAGGCCCGAGCCGCCGATGTCAATGGCCAGGGTGATGGGGGAGTGGGAGCGGGTTTTGGGCAGAGCGGCGAAGGCAGCGGCGCGCTTAGGACGGGCGGTGGAAACTCGGACAGTCATTTGGAATGAATTGTAATCTCGCCGAGCGGCTGATGCACCCCTTTTGAGTTGGCGAAGCCGGTGGGAGGCTAAACTGAATCTTGCCTCCCATGCCGGTCTGCTGCGAAGTCGCTTTGCCCGTTCCGCTCGACCGCACGTTTACATATGCGGTGAAAGAGGGACAGTCTCCGCGGCGGGGCGCGCGGGTGATCGCGCCGTTCCGTAACGAAAAGCTGATCGGCGTGGTGACCGCTCTCGACGTGAAAGCGCCGGTCGACTTCGAAGTCAGATATCTCGAAGCTGTTCTGGACGAGGAGCCGCTGCTCAGCGACGAGTTGCTGGCGCTGGCGGAGTGGATGGCGCATTACTACCTTGCTCCACTGGGCGAGGTGCTGCGCACGATGCTGCCGCTGATGGCCGAGGTGCGGCGCACGGTCTATTACCGCATTACCGACCTGGGACGGGATGCGCTGGCGACGAGTCTGGATGGGGACTTGGGGCCGAGGGGGTCCGCTGGAGGGGGTACCTCCGGGGCTAAAGCCCACGACGATTTGGAAGGCATTATGCAGGGGTTGAAACCCCCGCCTCCCTCCGGATCGAGGCCTGTGGCGCCCGGATTCAAGCGTCGCGGCAAGCTGTCGCCGGAGTTGCAGGACATGGAGCACCGGGTGCTTGCGCGCCTGGCATCGGGCGAGGCAGTGAAGGTTTCGACGTTGCGCACGGCCACCGCTGCCACGCTGCCGGTGCTGGCGGCGCTGGTGCGCAAGAAGTGGATTGCGCGGGAGACCGCGGCGGCGGAGCGCGATGCGCGGCGGATGGAGCGCTTTGCGGTGCTGATCCCGGAGACGCGGCTGCCCACGCTGACCGATAAACAGCAAGCGATTCTGGCCGAACTGGCCGCGTGCGGGGGGGAACTCAAATTGGCCGAGCTGCGGCGGCGGGATCTGCCGTCGTCCACGCTGCAAACGCTGGTGCGGCGGGGGCTGGTGCGGATCGACGAGCGGCCGGCGGTGTTTCATCTTGGCGGGATTACGCCGGTTGCTGCGCCGTTTGTGCTCAATCAGGCGCAGACGGATGCGCTGGCAACGATTACTGCGGCGCTTGGGGGCTTCACCCCTTTTTTGCTTTTTGGAGTGACTGGATCGGGGAAGACGGCTGTTTATCTTGCGGCGATGCAGAAAGCGCTTGACCGGGGGCAGGCTTCGATCCTGCTGGTGCCGGAGATTGGGCTGACGCCGCAGACGGCGGGACTGCTGGACCAGGCATTTGGCCAGCGAGTGGCGCTGCTTCACTCCGCGCTGACGCCTGAAGAGCGCAGCGAGCAGTGGCGACGGATCAAGCGCGGGGATGCGCAGATTGTGGTGGGCACACGATCGGCGATCTTTGCTCCGGCGCCGAACTTGGGGCTGATCCTGGTGGATGAAGAGCAGGACGGGAGTTACAAGCAGGAAGAAACGCCGCGATACAACGCTCGCGACGTGGCGGTGATGCGCGCCAAGCTGGCCGGCGCGGCGGTAGTGCTGGGGTCAGCCACGCCGTCACTGGAGAGCTGGCAAAACTCGGTGCCGGGGAAGTACAAGCGCCTGGAGTTGCGGGAGCGGGTGATGAACCGCCCGCTGCCCAAGGTTGAGCTGATCGACATGCGGCGGGAGTTTCAGGAGACGGGCCGGGAGCAGCTTTTTTCGCGAGCGCTGGTGGAGCAGACCCGCATCGCGCTTGAACGCGGCGAGCAGGCGCTGATCCTGCTGAACCGGCGCGGATACTCGTTTGCCGTAATCTGCCGCGCGTGCGGCGAGAAGCTGGAGTGCCAGAACTGCGCGATCGCGTTGACGCATCACAAGCCGGCGGTGGCGGCCGAGACAGAAGAGGGCGTGGCGCGCACGGGGCAGCGGCTAGAGTGCCATTATTGCGGATTCCGCCGCACGGTGCCGGCGCGCTGCCCGAAGTGCGACAGCGAACATCTCTTTTATCTCGGCGCAGGCTCGCAGCAGGGCGAGGAGCGGCTGACGGAGATTTTTCCGGGCGCGCGGATCGGGCGCATGGATCGCGACACGGTGCGGGGGCGATACGATCTGGAAAGCCTGCTGGCGCGGCTGCACTCTGGCGAGATCAACCTATTGGTGGGCACGCAGATGATCGCCAAGGGCCACGACATACACGGCATTACCTTGGTGGGCGTGGTGGGCTGCGATCACGCGCTGTCGATGCCGGATTTTCGCGCCGCGGAGCGGGTGTTTCAGCTGATCTCGCAGGTTTCGGGGCGGGCGGGGCGGGGCGAGTTGCCGGGGCGCGTGGTGGTGCAGACCTATTATCCGGATCACTACGCGATTTTGGCCGCAACCGCTCACGACTACGCCGCTTTTGCTGAGCGGGAACTGAAGTACCGGCGCTGGATGCATTACCCGCCATTTGGGGCGCTGGCGAATGTGCTGGTGCAATCGCAAAAGCTGGAAGAGGCTGCGGGGTGGTCAGCCACGCTGGGCAAGTGGTTCCAGAAAGCCGTGCCGGAAGGGGTGCGGGTGCTGGGGCCGTGCACGGCGCCGATTGCACGTATCAAGGGCGTGTATCGATTCCACATGATTTTGAAGGCGTCGTCGCGCAAGGCGCTGAACGCGGCGCTGCGGGGCATGCTTGCGCACGCCGATGAAGCGCAGATCCCTCGCCGGAATGTTGTGGTGGACGTGGATGCGCTGCGGCTGATGTGAGGGTTGTGGCGGGGGGTACGATTACC
>PLSH01000400.1:0-1433 GCA_003165095.1 Acidobacteriaceae bacterium | reverse complement strand
TTGCAAACCGACTTCGATATATGGCGCGCATCCCAAAAGAAGCAACCAAAGATAGAGCCTTTCAATCGGGCCGCTTAGGAACGAAGACTGGCGAGCGGACCTGAATCCTGCCGAGATTAGTGGCTGAGACGGGAGCGGCGAATCAAAGGGAGAGCCCGCCGGTTAATTGCAGCAAGGCGATTTGAGCTGCGAAAAGCGATGAATTTCGTGGCGCTCTACCGCAGATGGCTACGGCGTCGTTCTGAACGAATCTGTGTGAAGGATTTGCAACAGGGAGTTGTCGTAGAAGGGGGTGGGGGTGAAGGTGAGCAGGAAGATTGCGATGCCGATCGCTCCAAGTATTTTGCGGCTGCGGCTCAGGGCAAGTGTGGCGGGAACCTTGGGGTGCCGCATGGCGGGGATCAAGAGGATGATTCCCCAGAGAATCCAGCCTGCCCAGTAGAAGACACCGGCCAGAAACAGCGCGAAGGGCAGCCCCCTAGTGAATGCGCGATGCAGCCCAGGAGACAGGGCATAGAGGATGTGGCCGCCATCGAGCTGTCCGGCGGGAAGGAGGTTGAGCGAGGTGATGAAGAGTCCGATCCAGCCCGCGATGAGCACCGGATGCGGAGCAATGTATCGAAAGGACGGCAGAGCGGGATCAAAGTGTGCGAGCAAGGCATGGAGCAAGCGGATGGTGAGGGGCTCGAGGCCGAAGCGCGCGACGACGGCGGGGGCGCCAGAGCTCGCCCGTTGGCTCAACCCGAAACCCACGGCGACGGCGACGGCTGAGGCGATGTACCCGGCCAGCGGCCCGTAGACTCCCACGTCCATGAGAGCATCGCGGCCGGGAATGCCGGAGCGAATCTGAATGATGGCGCCGGCAGTGCCGCTCAAGGTGGGAGCGGGAAGCACCCAGGGCACGGTGGCGTGGATGCGATGCGCGCGGCAGGCAAGGTAGTGGCCGAACTCGTGGATGAGCAGGATGCCCAGCAGCGTGAGCGAGAATGCAAAGCCGGCGGCAAAGTGGTGGGGATGGCGGGCGACCCAGGCCCAGGGCCAAAAATCGCTGTCGCGAATCCCGGACGGCATTCGCTCAATGAAGTTTTGCATGAAGCGCGCGCCGCTGGCAGTGGTGGTAACGACGCTGGCGGCCAGCAGCAAGGCAGGCAGGCCATACTCCCGAAAATTTGAGCGCAACGGATCCCTCTTGGTTCTGCAGCCGCAACAGGAAAGCCGCGCGGGGATACTTCGGGCTGCGGGCGAGCCGAGTACGGGCCGACCGACGACGGCTGCCCGCCAATTGGTGAGGGGCGGTTGGCCGGGTATTGCTAGCTGCCGGTCCCGAGCGAGTGGAGTTCCTTGCCTGGCTTGAAACGGACAGCCTTGCCGGGGGCAATGCTGACCTCAGTCCCCGTGCGAGGGTTGCGGCCGATGCCGGTTTTGCGGGCGCG
>PLSH01000334.1:6389-16137 GCA_003165095.1 Acidobacteriaceae bacterium | reverse complement strand
GTGAGGTTGATGAGCACCTCGAGGCCCTTGCGGATGATCTCGTGACTTTTTTCGCCGCGGATATTGGCGACGAGTCCCATGCCACAGGCATCATGTTCATTTTGCGGATGATAGAGTCCTTGCGGCCGAGGATTGCGGGAGCGACTATTCATGATTTCCATGGCAGCCTTTGCGAGCAACGTTGGGGTGCGGTCATCCTGTGAGTGGCAAAAGACACATCCACTTTGCGATTTCAGCTATGAAAAATCGCCTTGCTGGTTGATAAAGAAGTTTGCCTGAGCAGGACCGGCCGCAACCGGGACTGTTATTAATATATCGAAAAAGTCAAATGGATGCAGAAGTTCCTTTGGTGGAATGGCGCGGCCGAATGATTCCAGTGCGACAAGGGTCCGGATCGAGCGCGCCGAGTACCATATACTGAAGACCGGTGGAATGAGCACACAGAATACAATTCTTGTCACGGGCGGATCGGGGTTTATCGGCTCGAATTTTATTCTGACCTGGATGAAGGCTGCCGCGACGCCGGTTATCAATCTGGACATTCTGACTTACGCGGGCAATCCGGCGAATCTCGCTTCGCTGGATGGGGACTCGCGTTATGTGTTTGCAAAGGGCGACATTTGCGATGCGGAAGTGGTGGGCAGCTTATTCCGGTTGCACCGACCGACGGCCATTGTTCATTTCGCGGCTGAGAGCCATGTGGATCGATCGATTGCCTCGCCGGAGGCGTTCATCCGGACCAATGTGCAGGGGACGCTGGTACTGCTGGAGCAGGCGCGGGCGTACTGGACGGGGCTCAACAAGGCCGAACGGGCGGCGTTCCGGTTTCTGCATGTTTCAACGGACGAAGTTTATGGATCGCTGGGCCCGGAAGATGCAGCCTTCTCAGAGACGACGGCATACGCTCCGAACAGCCCTTACGCGGCGTCCAAGGCGGGCTCCGACCATTTGGCGAGGGCGTACTTCCACACCTTCGGACTGCCGGTGCTTACCACCAACTGCTCGAATAATTATGGGCCGTTTCAATTTCCCGAGAAGCTGATCCCGCTGATGATTTTGAATGCGCTGGAGGGCAGGACCCTGCCGGTGTATGGGGATGGGAAGAACGTGCGCGACTGGTTGTTTGTGGAAGATCACTGCGCGGCGATTCGAGCGGTGATTGAGAACGGACGGCCGGGCGAGACCTACAACATTGGCGGCAACAGCGAGCGGGCGAACATCGACGTAGTGACGACGATATGCGACCTGGTGGACGAGATGCGGCCACAGGCGGGCGCGACGCCGCGGCGAGGGCTCATCACCTATGTTCAGGACCGGCCAGGACACGACCGGCGCTACGCGATTGACGCCTCGAAGATTACACGGGAACTGGGCTGGACGCCTGACGAACAATTTGAAACCGGGCTGCGCAAAACGGTGCGTTGGTACCTGGAGAATAGCGAGTGGGTGAACAGCGTGAGGACCGGGGCTTACAGCGATTGGATTGCGAAGAATTATGCGGAACGGTGTGAGTTATGAAAGGGATCATTCTTGCCGGAGGGTCGGGTACGCGGCTTTACCCGGTGACGCACGTGGTGTCGAAGCAGCTTTTGCCGGTGTACAACAAGCCGATGATCTATTACCCGTTGAGCACGCTGATGCTGGCTGGGTTGCGGGAGATCCTGGTGATCTCGACGCCGCAGGATACGGCCCGATTCGCGGAACTGCTGGGCGATGGCCGGCAATGGGGAATCGAGATCAGCTACGCGGTGCAGCCGAGCCCGGACGGGCTTGCGCAGGCATTCCTGATCGGAAAGGACTTTATCGGCGGCGAACCGAGCGCGCTGGTGCTGGGAGACAACATTTTTTACGGGCAGGGATTCTCGAAACAACTGCAGTTGGCGGCCAGGAGGGAGCAGGGCGCAACGGTGTTTGCGTACCCGGTTGAGGATCCGCAGCGGTACGGGGTGGTGGAGTTCGACGGGCAGGGCCGGGCGGTGAGCCTGGAAGAGAAGCCCAAGGCTCCGAAATCTCGCTACGCGGTGACCGGGCTTTATTTTTACGATCGCGACGTGGTGGGCATTGCCGAATCGCTGAAGCCGTCGCCACGCGGGGAACTGGAGATTACCGACCTGAACCGGCGCTACCTGGAGGCTGGAAAGCTGAACGTGGAGATCATGAGCCGCGGAATGGCGTGGCTGGATACGGGGACGCACGATTCGCTGCTGGAAGCATCGATGTTTGTGCATACCATTGAACGCAGGCAGGGGCTGAACATCGCCTGCCCTGAGGAGATTGCTTACCGGCAGGGGTTCATCGACGCGGAGCAACTGGAGCGGTTGGCTGCGCCGATTGTGAAGAGCGGCTACGGGCAATACCTGCTGGAGCTGCTGCGCGATCCGTATTTGGGCGTCAAGGGAACGGAACTGTGAAGATCTCGAAAACAGCATTGCCGGGAGTGCTTTTGCTGGCCGCGCCGGTGCACAGGGACCCGCGAGGCGCGTTCTTTGAGAGCTTCAACCTGCGCAGGATGGCTGAAGCGGGGCTGCCGACGAACTGGGCGCAGGACAACTTCTCACTATCGAAGAAGAATGTGCTGCGCGGGATTCACTATCAGACGATGCAGCCGCAGGGGAAGCTGGTATGGGTGGCGCATGGGACGGTGCTGGACGTAGCGGTGGACCTGCGGCGGAGTTCGCCGGCATTTGGACGGCATGTGGCCGTGGAGCTGAGCGGCGCAAGCGGTGAGATGTTATGGATTCCGCCCGGTTTCGGACATGCGTTTCTGGTGCTGAGCGAAGAGGCGGGATTTGCCTACAAGGTGACGGACTATTATCTGGCCGCGGGCGAACGGACGATTTTGTGGGATGACCCGGACCTGGGGATTCCGTGGCCGGTGACGGCGGAGGACGTGATTGTGTCAGAAAAGGACGGCAAGGGCGCGAGGCTGCGGGACGCGGAAGTGTTCGCGTAGAGATCGCGGCTCGGACCGTAGACACCTCCCGGCATCGGGAGTAGCATTCCTGCATCGGCCATGCGTATCAGATATCTGTTTATTATCCTGCTCGCTCTGATTGGGCTTTCAGGGCCCGCCGTCGCTCAAAAAGCACCGTCTGAGTACTCCACTTTGCTTGCGTCGCTCAAAGCAGGCAACACGAACGTGGACTACGTACGCTTGCGATTGAGCTACATGGACTCACCGGAGCGTAAGAAGGCCAAGGATACCTCTGACACCGAAAAGGCGATGATGAGCGCCTTGAATGCGAAGGACTACGCAAAGGCCGTCGAAGAAGCCGATATCGTGCTTGCGAATGAATACGTGAATCTGGACGCGCAATTGGTTGAAGCCGTGGCCAACCGGCAGTTGGGAACAGTGGATAAGGCGGACTTTCATCGGGCTGTCCTGGGCGGTTTGATCGACTCGATTTTGAAGTCCGGAGATGGCAGATCGCCGAAAACGGCTTGGGTTGTCATTACGGTGCACGAAGAATATGTGGTTCTGGAAGTCCTTGGCTTTACGCTTTCGCAACAGAGCCTTCTTCACCAGGAGGGCCATTCCTACGATGAGATGAAGGCAAAGAGCGCGCAAGATGGGACGGAACAGACGTTTTATTTCAACGTCGATATCCCGTTCAAGAGCTACGCATTCTAGGGCCGGTGGCTGAGCGGGGAAGGGCACGGAATTGGCCGCTGGACAGATCTTTGACCCTAGGAAGGCGGCTTCGCGAATGGTATACTCACTGGGTCAGGTGTGAGCGAAACACCGCCATTTTCAACACGTTTGAGGTTCTTATGTCCGGCCACTCGAAATGGGCCACAATCAAGCACAAGAAGGGCGCGCTGGACGCCAAGCGCGGCAAGACATTCACCCGCATCATCAAAGAGATTTCGATCGCAGCCAAGGGGGGCGGCGATCCGGACGGCAACCCGCGTCTGCGCACGGCGATTCTGGCCGCCAAGGCCGAGAATATGCCGCAGGAGAACATCAAGCGGGCCATTCAGCGCGGCACCGGAGAGCTGGAAGGCGTCAATTACGAAGAAATCTCGTTTGAAGGCTACGGACCCGGCGGGGTGGCCATCATCGTGGATGTGACGACCGACAACCGGAACCGGGCGGTGAGCGAGATTCGCCACGCGTTCTCAAAGAACGGCGGGAACCTGGGTGAGTCCGGTTCGGTGCGGTTCATGTTCTCGAAGAAGGGCATCATCGCGGTAGAGAAGTCCGCGGCTACGGAAGAGCAGTTGATGGACATTGTGCTGGAGCATGGCGGCGAGGATCTGAACGACGAGGGAGACACCTGGGAGATCATCACCGATCCTGGTTCTCACGAACGTGTTGCCGGGGCCATCAAGGCGGCGAAGATTCCGACGGTGATGAGCGAGGTGACCATGGTTGCGTCGATGTATACGAAGCTGGAAGGATCGTCGGCGAACCAGATGATCCGGCTGCTGGAGACGCTGGAGGACCTGGACGACACGCAGAACGTCTATTCGAATTTTGACATGGACGCGGAGCAGTTGGCGCACGCAGCCGGCTGATCGGCGGCGAGCGAGGAAACACCCGAGGCCGCCCGGTAGTGGCGGTCTTTTTTTGAGACTCAGACCTTGTGAAGAGGAAGGGAACCACATTGAGGCGAGCCGGATGGTACGTGTTGTTGATTTTGCTGGCGGGAACGACGATGGCTGCGGCAGAGACGCCGGATGGCGCCGCGGCAGGCGGGGATGAGGGGGCCGCAAGTCCCATTGCGCAGGTGCGCAAGAATCAGAGCTGGGAATACGGGCCGTTCCTGAACTGGGGCACCGGAGTAGGCAACCGGTCGGACTACAAGTTCTTCTGGGGCGGATTTCAGTTGGCCAAGCCGGTTACTCCCGTGGTTCACGCGGGAATCCTGAGCGGACAGTTTGTGTTCGGCGCAAACATCATGCCGTTGTGGCAGGCTTATACGCCGGCGCCGCATCAGCAGGTCTTCAATTATCCAGGACCCCAGTGCCCATCGGGAGGATGCAACTTTACGGGGCCGGAGGGTGGAGGCACGTACCGCGGCGTGAGCATCACTCCGGTGATCTTCCGCTGGGACTTTCTGGCCAGCACGCGCAGAGTTCAACCCTGGTTTCAGGGCGCCGGAGGGCTGATCTATACCACGCACAAGTTCCCGCCGGATCTCGAAGTGCCGCAGGGAACGCCGGGCGGGACGAGCGTGTGGAACTTCACGCCGCAGGGGGGAATTGGCATTCACTATTTCATCCGCGAGAAGCGGTCGATCGATGTGGGCGTGAACGCGGTGCACATTTCTTCGGCGTCGCTGGGGGATCGCAATCCCGGGGTGAACGCCAGCATACAGATACAAGTGGGCTACACGTTCTGGAGATAGCGGATTCCCTGGGCGGCAGGCTTGAAGCCAACGGGATGCAAGGACGGGGTCCGGGCGGCCTTTTGCGGCGCTGGGACGGAGAAAAAATGAACGGGCCAGTGATCGAGTGCGTTCCGAACTTCTCAGAGGGCACGGATGCGCGGCAAGTGGAGGCAATCGTCGCCGCGATGCGCGGGGAGGGAGTGTACCTGCTGGACTGGTCAATGGATGCGGATCACAACCGGTCAGTGGTGACGATAGCGGGAACGCCCGCGGCGGTGGTTGAGGCGGCGGTGCGCGGAGTTGGGAAGGCAGTGGAGCTGATCGACCTGACGCGCCAGCAGGGAGTGCATCCGCGCATTGGCGCAGCGGATGTAATTCCCTTCGTGCCGATTTCGGGAATCAAGCTGGAGCAATGCGCGCTGCTGGCGCGGCAGGCGGGGTTGGAGATCTGGCGGCGCTTTGGGGTTCCGGTCTTCTTTTATGAAGCCGCGGCGGCACGGC
Organism: Acidobacteriaceae bacterium; assembly: GCA_003165095.1. Next base: position 10,303 of record PLSH01000334.1, on the reverse strand, counting down.
CTGACCGGGCAAACCTGGAAGAGGTGCGGCGGGGACAGTTCGAGGGACTGAGGGACGCGGTGAACCGGGATCCGTCGCGGCGTCCCGACCTGGGTGGGCCGGGGTTGCACCCCACGGCCGGCGCCTGCGCGGTGGGCGCGCGCAAGTTTCTGGTGGCCTACAACATCAACTTCGATTCCGCGGATGTGGCCATGGCGCGGGCCATCGCCCGGGAAATCCGGGCGGAATCCGGGGGGCTGAGGGGCGTGAAGGCCATGGGGCTTCTTGCGCATGGGCGGGCGCAGCTCTCCATGAATATTACCGACTTTGCGGCTACGCCGATCTCGCAGGTTTATCGCAAAGTGGCAGGGCTGGCGAAGCGGCACAAGACCGAAATTGTGGAGGGCGAAGTGATCGGCCTGCTTCCCGAGGCTGCGTGCGAGCGGGAAAGCGAGTGGATGCGTCTATTGATTGGCTTCGATCCGGAGATGAAGATCCTGGAGCGGCGGCTGGAGACTCCGCTGGTTTGGCCGGGAGATGGATGAGCGGCCGAGTGACACGGGAGTCCGATGCTGAATGGGACATGGGCGTTTACAATGGAAGAATGTGAATTGCGGTATTTTTTTGAATTTCCCCGGCAAGGATGAGCTTTGCCGGGCAGATGAATTCGAATCCGCGGTTGCAAAGCCAGTACGGATTCTGGAGGATGAAAATTGTTGAAGTTATTGGTTAAGTTTTCGATCGCACCCCTGCTGCTGTCGGCCGCTACCCTGGCTCCGGCGGCGCAGTTGTCTACCGACGCGCGTGGCGCCATACCACACGATCTGCAGCAATTAGTGGTAATCGACTATCGGGCGATGGAGAATTCGACGGCGGCGATGAATTTGCGCAATCGCGTGATGCCGCCGGAGTTGAAATCGTTCGACGAGGCATTGCAGAAGTCGGGATTGAACGACAACCACGACGTGGACGAGCTGGCGTTTGCGCTGTTCCGGTCCTCTTCGGGAAGCGATACGCTGGATACGGTGGGGATCGCCCAGGGCCAGTTCTCCGAGCAGGACATTATGGCCACCTTCCGCAAGCAGAAGCTCAAGGCCACGATGGTTCGCACCAACAGCATCTATCCGATGACCAAGGCGGGGATGATGCTTTGTTTCGTGGATCCGTCGACGATGATCTTCGGCGAAAAGGAAGCTGTGGTGAAGGCGCTGGATGCGCGGGATGGGGTGGGGGCCAGCATGCTGACCAACGCGCCGATGATGAGCGCGATGCTGAGCGTGGACAGCAGCACGCTGTGGAGCATTCTGGACAAGAAGGGCACGCAGACGATGATGGAGCAGTTGATAGGCCAGGCGGGATCGGTAACGGATTTCGCGACGGTGAACAAGCGCCTGGAATCCAGCTGGTACTCGATGGACTTTCTGCACGGGGTCAAGTTCGATTTGACGATTGCGACCGGCGATCCTTTCTCAGCGTCCACGGTTTCGTCGCTGCTTACGGCGGCGGTGATGGTGAGGAAGATGAGCAGCACGGACGCGGAAAAGCAGGCACTGACCGCGACCTCAATCGTCGCGAACGGAACGCACCTCACGATCGCATTTGCGAGCACAGACACGGAATTCAGCAGCCTGCTGAAGTCGCCGTTATTCCAAAGCATGGTGCGCTGAGCGCATTCAATCCGGGTTGAGAAATGGGCGGGGCCGCATGGCGGTTTCCCGCCTTTTTCTTTTGGCTGGAGCCGGTTACCAATTTTCCTCCCCCGCACGAGAGTTCATGACTACTCTAGGGATGCAAGCTGAGTTGGGGAAGGAATTGGGCCTTGGCGTTTGGCAAGAGGACGATCTCCAGACGGCCTTCCTGGCGCTCCTCGAGAGTGGGACCGGCGATTTGCACCGCGTGGCCGCCGGGGAGGATGTACTGCACGGTAAGGGGACCGCTGCCGCGGATCTGAAATCGATAGTGGAAATCCGCACCAGAGGCCAGAGTGCCGGCGCCAAAGCTGGCGCTGGGGTAGTCGACCTCAAGAAGCTGAATGGGCGCTCCGGTACGATTTTCAATGGTGGAGTCGATATGAGAAGAGTGACAGCCGGCCAGGGCGAAAAGCGCGGGCAGCAATGCTGCAACTGGAATGGCCCTGAGAATTGAATTGCGCGTCACTTCCCGCTCCCATCGTCCGGTTCGGCGTTGTCTTCTGAGTGCCGGCCGGCGGATTGCTTTTCGAGGCGGTCAAGGCGCTTGAGCAATTCCGGCAGGCGTTGAAAGACGGCGACCGCGCGGAGCCAGAGGCGATTGTCGAAGCCCGGAGAGCCGGAGATCATCTTGCCCGGCGGGATGTCGTGCGAGATGCCGGACTGCGCGGTGAGGATAGCGCCGTCGCCGACGGAACAATGGCCGGCGATGCCCACCTGGCCGGCAAGAATCACGTTGCTTCCAACCGCGGATGAGCCTGCCAAGCCGGTCTGGGAGCAGAGGAGCGTGTTTTCGCCGACGCGCGAACCGTGGCCCACCTGGACGAGATTATCGACTTTGGTGCCATCGCCGATTTCGGTAGCGCCGACGGTGGCGCGGTCGATGCAGGCGTTGGCCTGGACATCGACGCGGCTGCCCAGGCGCACCGGGCCTGACTGGGGGATTTTTTCCCAGTGGCCGGCCTCGTTTTTTGCGAAGCCAAAGCCGTCGGAGCCCACGATGGCGCCATTTTCGAGGGTGACGTGGTCGCCGAGGATGCAGTTTTCACGGACGATGGAGTGGGCGTGTGCGAAGAAGTGATTGCCGGTTTGAACGCCGGGGTAGAGCACGACGTGTGGCAGTACGGTGGCATGAGGCCCGAGACGAACATGAGCGCCTATGACCGCGTATGCGCCGATGTGCGCACCCTCGCCGATCTCAGCATTGGGATCGATGACCGCGGTGGGGTGAATGCCGGGAGGGTAAGAGGGCGGCAGGTAGAAAAAGCCCAGCGCGCGCGAGAAGGCGAGGTAGGGATTGGTGACGCGGAGTGTGGCCGCAGAGATTTCTTGAAAATCGGGCTCAACCAGCACGGCGGCGGCGCGGGTGGTGCGGGCGAGGCTGGTGTAGCGGGGGTTGGCGACGAAGGTAATCTCGGTGGGGCCGGCTTCCTCAATCCCTTTGACGCCGGTGATTTCGAGGTCTGCATCGCCGCGGAGTTCTGCGCCCAGCCGACTTGCCAACTCGCCTAGCTTCACATATGAAATTGTACCGGAATGGGGGAGGTTGGTTGGAATGACGCGTGCACTGCGCTTTGAAGAGGCTTTTAGGGATTTGGATGCGGGCCGATCGTTATGCCGGGCGATATGCCGGGCGCGCCGATATCGGGAGCCGGGGCTTCAAGGGTTTGCGCGCCGGATTGGGCCGCATGGAGCACATCGCCGGGCGCGATGCCGAGGACCAGAGTTGCGGCAACGGCCAGCAGCAGGGCGGCTCCCACGGCGACGCCGACTTCAGGCGCGGGAGCGGGGGACTGGCCAGCGACGCCGGTGGGACGCTGAGCGGAGACCAGGGCGAGGCGCAGGTAATATGCCGCTGCCAATCCGGAGTTCAAGAGGCCGATGATGGCCAGGGCGATGGCTCCGCCGTCGACTGCGGCGGAGAAAGAGTAGAACTTGCCGAAGAATCCGCCGGTGAAGGGGATGCCGGTCAAGGAGGCGAGGAAGAAGATGAGCAGGCCGCCGAGCAGGGGCGAGCGGTAGATGAGGCCGCGGAAATCGTCGATCAAGGGAAGTTTTTCGTCGTATCCGCTGACCAGCGTGATGACGGCAAAGATACCCACGTTCATGGCTGCGTAGGCAGCGGTGTAAAAGCTGGCGGCGGCGATGCCGATGGTGCCTATTCCCGCGAGGGCGGCAAGCAAATAGCCGGCGTGGGCGATAGAGGAGTAGGCCAGCATGCGTTTGACATTCTGCTGGCGCAGCGCG
>PLSH01000334.1:0-6334 GCA_003165095.1 Acidobacteriaceae bacterium | reverse complement strand
GAGACCTTGAAGAGAATGCCCACGAGCATGAGCGCCAGGGACGCGACGACCAGAGAGTGATTTTGGGCTGAGGGCGCGCGCTGAGCTATCTCGTAAATCTGCGTGGTGCCGGTGGCGCCGAAGATGAGCGCGATGCCGTAAAGCAAAAAGGCGGTGGCGAAGGAGCCGAGAAGGAAATACTTGATAGCTGCTTCAGGGCCGCGGCCAGTCTGCTTGCGGTATCCGGCAAGGACGTAGGTGGAGATGGAGGAGATTTCGAGGGCAATGAAGACGACGAGCAACTCGACCGCGCCGGTGAGCAGGCACATGCCGACCGCGCCGAAGACGATCAGGGCGTAGTACTCGCCCTGGTGATGGCTGTCTTCAGGGAGAGTGTCGAGCGAGAGCAGCAGGGCCACGAGAACGATGCCGCAGATGAGGACGTGGAAGAAGACGGTGAAGGTGCTGGTTTCGACCGTGCCGAAGAAGCCGGTTCCTTCAGGAAGCGAAAGCTGCCAGAGGCTGGCCCAGAAGGCCAGCGTGGTTCCGAAAGCGGCGATCCAGCCCATGGAACGGCGCGGCCATGCGGGCGGGAGCGTGGCGTCAATGAGCATGACGGCAACGCCGGTGAGGGTGAGGATAACCTCGGGAAGGATGCGGGAGATGTCGTGTACTGGATTCACCGCTGGCCCTCCCCGAGATTTGAAGTTGTGTTCGGGCCCGGCTTCACAGAACCGCGCAGTTCTATATGGGGCGGTGGGTGGCCACCGGTCTGGATCGAGTTGAGCCAGAGCGAGGGGGCGAGACCCATGACCAGCATGAGCAGCACCAGAGGCGTGAGCACGGCGAGTTCGCGGAAGCGGAGATCGGCCGGGAGAGTGGAATCGGTTGTTGCACTCTCCGGGCCGTAGAAGAGGCGCTGCACGAGCGAGAGCATGTACGCCGCGCCGAGAATGATGCCGAGCGATGCGGCGACGGCCCAGCCGCGGCTGACCGAGGTGAAGGTGCTGGAGAGGATGATGAATTCGCCAATGAAGCCGCCCAGCATGGGCAGGCCGATCATGGCGAGCGTGGCGATGACAAAGTACGTAGCTGTGCGAGGCAGTTTTGCGGCCAGGCCTCCGTAAGCGGCGATGACGCTGGTGGCGTAGCGGATTTCAAGCGCGCCGAGGAGCAGGAACAGAGCGCCGTCGACTACGCCGTGAGAGAGGATCTGATAAACGGCGCCGGACCATCCGGTGAGGGTGAGGCCGTAGATTGCGAGGACGATCAGGCTGAGATGGCTGAGCGCGGCGAAGGCCATGAGGCGCCAGAAATCGCGCTGGACGAGGGCCAGACATGCGCCGTAGAGGATGCCGATGACAGCGAGAGCCATGAGGTAGGGCGCGGCTGCGCGGGCTTGTGCCGGGAACAGGCCTACATGGAAACGAAGCATGGAGTAGAGGCCGAGCTTGCCGGCTACGACCATGGCGAGCGCGACGGGAGCTTCAGAGTAGGTGTCGGCGATCCAGCCGTGGAGCGGGAAGACGGGCACTTTGACCGCGAAGGCGAAGAGAAATGCGAGGGCGACCCAGAACATGGCTCCGGCGGGGAACGATCCATGGGTTAGAAGAACCTGCAGATAGGCAAAGTTGAAGCTGCGGGTTTGCGAATAGAGCCACAGGATGGCGACGAGCAAGGGCGCGGAAGGGATGAAGGTGAAGAGGAAGAACTTTAGCGCGGCCTTGGGGCCGTCCTTGCGGCCGTACATGGCGATGAGGATGGCCATGGGCACCAGCGAGAGCTCCCAGAAGCCGTAGTAGAGCATGAGGTCGAGGGAGATGAAGACGCCGAACATGGCCGTCTGCTGGACGAGAAAGAGCGCATAGAAAACCTTGCGCCGTTCCTTGATGGCGTTCCAACTGGCCAGCACGCCTACCGGGGCAAGCAGGCCGGTGAGCACCACCAGCCAAAGGCTCAGCCCATCGATGCCGATGTGGTAGAAGATTGCGGGGGACTCGATCCACGGGAGGCTGATTTCAAACTGGAAACCGCCCTGGCCGAGGATAAAGTGCGCGGGCAGATGGAGCGTGAGGCCGAAGGTGGNNACGAGCCAGAGGCTGAGGCCGTCGACGCCGACGTGGTAGCTGATGGCCGGATCTTCGATCCAGAGGTTGTTGATTTCGAATTGAAAGCCGTGCTGGCCGGCGGCAAAGTGCGCGGGAAGATGAAGAGTAAGGACAAAAGTGACGAGGGCGGTGAGGAGGGCGATCCAATTGGGCAGTTTGGCGCGGTCGGGCGCGAGCGCAACCAGGACGGCGCCTGCGAGGGGGACCAGCAGGATGAGGGTGAGGATGAATTGGTCGATGGAGCTCATCATCTCAGTGGCCCGCCGCTTTCTGGATCAGGTGCAGTGAATCCGGCCAAACCGAAGTCCAGGGAATGAGGACAAAGAGGAGCAGGACGGCGGCTCCGGCTGCCAGCCATGCAGCATAGGAGCGCAGGTTGCCGGATTGCCAGCGCTGGAGGATTGCGCCGGCAAAGGTGGCGATGCCGGCGAGCAGCCAGGCGATTCCGCCCAGGATGCCGACGTCGATGACCCAGCCGAGCACGTATTTTGAAACGGCGAACAGCGGCTTGACGATGAATGCGTCGTAGAACTCATCGACGTAGTACTTGTTGGAAAGCAGCTTGTAGCCGGCGGGAAAGGACGCGGCCCGCTGCGCTGGAATTTCTTTTTTGCGGCGGTAGAACTTGTCCGCGATCAGCAAGCCTTCGAGAGCAACTGCAACTGCGATGAGGGTCAGAATCAGCTCAAGGTGTCCGGCGCCGGTCTCCGTGGGCAACGCGCCAACTGACGGCGCGAGGAATGCGCCAAAGCGCTCGATGCCGATCCAACCGCCGCCGATGGAGAGGAGCGCGAGAATCACCAAGGGGCCGAGCATGGACCAGGGGCTCTCATGCGCGTGGACATCGGGGCTGCGCGACTCACCCATGAAGGTGAGGTACCAGAGGCGGAACATGTAGAACGACGTGAGCAGGGCGGTGAGAATGCCGACAAACCATAGGGCCTTGCCGATTGTGCCGTGGAGAAATGCGGCGTAGAGGATGGCGTCTTTGGAGAAGAAGGCGGCGAGGGGCGGGAAACCGGCGATAGCAAAGACTGCGACGGTCATGGTCCAGAATGTGACGGGGAGTTTCTTGCGGAGGCCGCCCATCTTGCGCAGATCCTGCTGGCCGCCGAGCGAATGAATTACCGAGCCGGCAGCGAGAAAGAGCAGGGCCTTGAAGANNCGCTTGATGTCGTTCTGCACCAGGGCGATGGTAGCGGCGAAGAGAGCCGTGGCCGCACCGACAATGGCGACCACGTCGAGCGCGAAGGGCGAGTGATCGAAAAGGACGTGGGTGCGGGCGATCATGTAGACGCCGGCGGTGACCATGGTGGCGGCGTGAATGAGCGCGGAGACGGGGGTGGGGCCCTCCATGGCGTCGGGCAGCCAGATATAGAGCGGAAGCTGCGCACTTTTGCCGGTTGCGCCGAGCAGCAGGCAGAGACAGATGACGGTGAGGATTCCACCTTGCCAGGCGGGGTTTGCGGCCAGATTCGATGCGATTTCAGCGAATGTGAGAGTGCCGAAGTTGGCCAGAAGCAGAAAAATGCCAATGAGGAAGCCGAAGTCGCCGATGCGGTTGACGATGAAGGCTTTTTTGCCGGCNNGGTCATGAAGAAGAGGAAGAGATTGAGGAAGCTGAAATAGCGGGCGTAGCCGGGTTCATCGTGCATGTAGCCGACGGAGTAGATGTGGATGAGGAAGCCTACTCCAGTGATGACGAGGAGCATGACGAGGGAGAGCTGGTCGAGGACGAAGCTGAAGTCGATGTGGAGGGCGCCGAGGTTGATCCAATGCCCGAAATTTTCCGAGTAGGGCATGAGATGGATGACGGGAGCCAGATCAGGGTCCGTTGGTCCAGACCTGACAAACAAGCAGGCATAGAGCACGACGAGGAACGACCCTAGCGGCGCGAGAATCGCGATTGTCGTCACAATCCACTTGGGCAGACCGCGGCCGAGGATTCCGTTGAGGAGGAATCCTGCGAACGGGAGCAGCGGAATCAGCCAGAGATGGAGAGGTGCGTTCATAGTTTCATCAGGTCGATGCGATCGACGGAGAGAGTGGCGCGGGCGCGAAAGACGGCAATGATGATGGCGAGACCGACGGCTGCTTCGGCGGCGGCTACCACCATGACAAAGAAGACAAAGATCTGGCCTTTGACCATGTGCCACTGGTGGGCGAAGGTCACGAAGGAGAGATTGACGGCGTTGAGCATGAGCTCAATGGACATGAAGACGGTGATGAGATTGCGCTTGATGAGGAATCCGACGACGCCGAGCGAGAAGAGCGCGGCGCTGAGGAGCAGATACCAGGAGAGAGGGACATCCTGCTGGAGAAAGCTCATTTTTCGGCCGTCCTTTCTCCGCCGCCGTGACGGGCCAGAGCGACGGCTCCCAGGATGGCGATGAGGATGAGCACGGATGTGACTTCAAACGGGAGCAGCAGTTCGTGGAAGAGGACGCGGCTCAACTGCTCAATGTTGGTGCTGCCGGGAGCATTGGACAGGCCTTCACCGAGCGCAGCAGCGCCGAGCCCTTGCGCGCGAAGGATGATGGTGGCGAGAACGGCGAGGATGATTGCGACGGCGGGGAAGCCAATGACGCGCGCGGAGCGGCTGCCCAGGGTGCGGTCTTCACGGCCTGCGTTGAGCAGCATGACCACGAAGGTGAACAGGACCATGATGGCGCCGGCATAGACGATCAACTGGGCGGCTGCCAGGAACTCCGCGCCGAGAAGGAGGTAAAGCACGGCCAGCGAGGACATGACCACGATCAGCGACAGGGCGCTGTTGATGGGATGGCTCTGGAGCAGGAGGTTGATGGCTCCAGCGAGGCAGAGTCCGGCGAAAAGGAAGAACAGAATCAGATGCATCGATTTTCCGGAATTCCCTTAACGATTGTAAATGAGCGTTCCCACGTCGAAGTTTTGTGAGGCAGGCTCTTATAGGCAGCGCGCAAAATCGTCCCTCAGGGGCTAAAGCCCGCGTTCGTTTTATCGTGCCAACGGCACGACTGAAGTCGTGCCCTTTCAAAGCACGCTCAGCGGTAGGCAAGCCAGAGGCTTGTTCCCACGATGTTGAGGATGGCGAGCGGCATGAGAAATCGCCATCCGAAGTTCATGAGCTGGTCGTAACGGAAGCGGGGCAGAGTCCCCCGCACCCAGACGTAAAGGCAGAGAAAGCAAAAAACCTTGGCCACAAACCAGAAGATGGAAAGAGACGCGTTGACGAAGTTGTTTTCAAACGGGCCGATCAGGTTGCCGAGGGGGCTGGTCCATCCGCCGAGAAAGAGCAGCGTGGCCACGCAGCCCACGTTGATCATGTTGGCGTATTCGGCCATGAAGAACATGGCGAATTTCATGGAGCTGTATTCAGTGTGATAGCCGCCGGTCAGTTCGCTCTCGGCTTCAGGCAGGTCGAAGGGAGAGCGATTGGTTTCAGCGAAGGCGGCCATGAGGTAGATGAAGAAAGCGATGAACTGAAAACCTCCGAAGATGTTCCAGGTGGCGATGCCATTCACGGCCTGCTGTTCGACGATGACGCGGAGGTTGAGCGATCCGGCGCGAAGCACGACGCCGACCAGCGAAAGGCCCAATGCGAGCTCATAGCTGACCAACTGCGCCGAGGCGCGGAGGGAGCCGAGCAGCGAGTACTTGTTGTTGGAGGACCAGCCGGCGANNTTCGCAATTTCAAAGAGATCGAAGCCGTGGGGTCCGGCGTTGGGCTCGCCGAAGGGGATCACGGCGATGGAGATGAGCGCGCAGCCCAGGGACAGGATGGGAGCGAGGAGATAGAGCGGCTTGTAGACCGCGGTGGGAATGAGATCTTCCTTGAGGAAGGACTTGGCGCCGTCGACCAGCGGCTGCAGAAGGCCGAAGGGACCGACGCGGCTGGGTCCCCAGCGATTCTGGATGCGGCCCACCAGCTTGCGCTCGAGGAGCACGGTGTAGGCGACGCCGAGCAGCATCACCACCGTGACCACGGCTACTTTGAGCAGGCTCCAGAGAAAGAATTCCAGGATCGTCACTTGCGTTTGGCCTTCTTTGTACAGCGAGTCAACTTGTCAGCGAGTTAGCGAGTCAGCGGCGGCTGCGTGCATTTCTCAGTCGGCCGCGGTTACTGCCAACTCCTTGGTTTGATGTTGCGTGAGCTGTTTGAGCGCTGTGCTGTATTGGCCCAGCGTTCCTGAGGTGAAGAGGGTATCGTGCGCGGGAACGATGAGATCGGGGCCGGCCAGGGCCGAGAGCGGGACAAAGCCGGACGC
>PLSH01000183.1:4303-9851 GCA_003165095.1 Acidobacteriaceae bacterium | reverse complement strand
CGTTGGTTCCGTGGATGCCGTAGCCGGGAATGCTGAGCCCCATCCAGCGGGTTCCCACCGGGTTGCCAGGTCCCGGAGGGACGATGCGGCCGTCGTGGGAGTAGGTTGGGTTCATGGCGCGGCGGGCGATGGTATAGGTGCCGACAGGGCTGGGTGTTGAAGGCTTGCCAACCGCAACGGAATAGACTTTCTTGACCCGACCGTCTTCGACCAGCGCAAGTTTGTGGTCTTCAAGGCTGACCACGATCACCCGTTTCGGGGCGGTCGCGGGAGCGCTGTTCACCACGCCCTGGGCTGCTGCCTGGATTGCCAGAACCGCTGCCATCGTTGCCACGATTGCCAACCTGCTGTGCATGAAAGCCGTCATCTCATCCCCCGATTTCCTTTTGCCTACGCGGGTGAGAAGTGCAAGGTGGGGGCCAATTGGAGTGTGTTGAAAACAAAGGCTTTTGCGGGATGATTGAGAAGGGTTGGGCGTGTCAGGGCTTACACGGTGTGCGGGGGCTGACACGGGGAGGGCCAGGAATGGGCTGCGATCGCGGGCTATCGAAATCTAATGGGCTGCGGAGAGATTTGAGGAGAACCGGGCCGGCTTCTCTCGCAGAGCGATCCGTTCAAGATTCCTATTCCGGGGATGTGGCGATTCTATAGGCGTTCAATGGCGATGGCGGTGGCTTCTCCGCCGCCGATGCAGAGGGAGGCTATGCCGCGTTTGAGGCCGTATTTCTGGAGTGCCGACAGCAAGGTGACGATAATGCGCGCACCGGAGGCGCCGATGGGATGGCCGAGAGCGCAAGCGCCGCCGTGGACGTTGACTTTTTCATCTGGCAACGCGAGATCGCGCATGACCGCCATAACGACTACGGCAAACGCCTCGTTGATTTCAAAGAGGTCAACGTCGCCGAGGTCCCAGCCGGTACGTTCGGCGAGCAGGCGGATGGCGCCGATGGGCGCGGTGGGAAACAGGCTGGGGTGATGAGCGTGGGTGGTGTGCCCGGCGATGACGGCAAGGGGCTTCAGGCCGCGGCGCTCAGCTTCAGAGAGACGCATGAGCACGAGCGCGGCCGCGCCATCGGAAATGGAGCTGGAATTTGCGGCGGTAACCGTGCCGCCTTCCTGAAAAGCCGGCTTGAGGGTGGGGATTTTATCGAGCCTGGCCTTCAGCGGCTGCTCATCCTGGACAATTTCGCGTTCCGTCTTGCCGGATTTCACAATGACTGGAACGATCTCCGCGGCGAAGCTGCCGTCGGCTATGGCTTGTTGCGCGCGGGTGAGCGATCGCACGGCATAAGCGTCCTGCTGCTCTCGCGTAAATGAATAGCTCTGCGCACATTTCTCAGCGAAGGTTCCCATGAGGCGGCCTTTGTCGTAGGCGTCTTCGAGTCCGTCGAGAAAAATGTGGTCGATGGCTCGATGATGGCCGAGGCGATAACCGGCACGGGCCCGATCGAGGAGATAGGGAGCGTTAGTCATGCTCTCCATGCCGCCGGCCACGACGATGCTTGCGCTGCCGGCAAGGAGGAGATCGTGAGCGAGCATGGCGGCTTTCATGCCGGAACCGCAGACTTTGTTGATGGTGGTTGCCGTGACGGAGTTGGGAAGGCCCGCGCCGAGGGCTGCCTGGCGCGCAGGCGCCTGACCCTGTCCCGCGGGCAGGACGCAACCGAAGAGCACTTCCTGGACAGCATCGGGTGGAATGGCGGCGCGCTCAATGCAGGCGCGAATGGCGAAGGCGCCAAGCTCGGGAGCGGCAAGATCTTTGAGGTCGCCCTGGAAGCCGCCGATGGGAGTCCGCGCGGAGCCAACGATAACGATGGGGTCATGCGTGGCCATTCACTGCTCCTCTAAAAGCCGGTTTCAACGCGGGGGCATGCGCAGGGCGCCGTCGAGCCGGATCACTTCGCCATTCAACATTGTATTTTCGCAGATGTGCTTTACCAAGGCGGCGAATTCCGAGGGGCGTCCGAGGCGCTGAGGAAACGGGACACTGCTTCCGAGCGCTTCCTGCACGGGCTGCGAAAAGCCGGCCATCATGGGGGTTTCAAATAACCCCGGCGCAATGGTGACGACGCGGACGCCGACACGGGCGAGCTCGCGCGCAATGGGCAGGGTGAGGGACACGACTCCGCCCTTTGAAGCTGCGTAAGCTGCCTGACCGATCTGGCCATCGAATGCAGCGACGGAGGCGGTGTTGACGATGACGCCGCGCTCTCCATCCTCACCTGGGGCTTCTTTTGAGATGGCTTCAGCAGCGAGGCGGATCATGTTGAAGGTTCCAACGAGATTGATGTTCACAGCCCGGGCAAAGGTTTCGAGTCGGTGGGGCGGATCGCGTCCAAGAATCTTTTCCGCCGGAGCGATGCCGGCACAATTCACCAATGCGTGCAAATGACCGAAGGATGCCAGGGCGAGGGCAATGGCAGCCGTGGCATCGGCTTCACTGGTTACGTCAGTGGCGGCAAAGCGGGCGGAGTGGCCCAATTCAGCCGCGATGGCCTCGCCGGCATCGCGATTGAGATCGGCGATGAGGACCGACCCGCCTTCCTGCGCGACCAAGCGCGCCACGGCCGCGCCCAGACCGGATGCGGCGCCGGTAACGAGGAATACATGATCCTTGAGCTGCATGGAAGGTTTCTCCAGCGTGAATCGAACATTTTCGGGATGGGAAAACCGCAAATCTCATCTGTCATAATACTCCAGTGATGGAACGGTTCAGGGGAGACATAAAAACGTGAATTCTCTTTCAGCAGGCGGGCCTCTCACTCAATTGAGCGAAGACGAGATGATGTTCCGGGACACGGTGGGGCGGTTTGCAATTGAGCAGATTGCACCGCTGGTCCGGCGCATGGACGAAGAACAGCACATGGATAGCGGAGTGGTGCGCGCGTTGTTTGAACTGGGGCTGATGGGCGTTGCGATTCCAGAGGAGTATGGCGGGAGCGGCGGCACATTTTTCGACTCGGTTCTGGCGGTGGAAATGATTTCGTCGGTAGATCCGTCAGTAGGCGTGGTTGTGGACGTGCAGAATACGCTGGTGGCGAACGCGCTGATCCGCTGGGCGACGGAAGAGCAAAAGAAAAAATACCTGACGCGCCTGGCCACCGATACGGTTGGCTCGTATGCGTTGAGCGAGGCAGGATCAGGCTCCGACGCATTCGCGTTGCAGACGCGCGCGGAGCTGCGTGGAGACGTATATGTATTGAACGGCCGCAAGTTATGGATCACGAACGCGAAGGAAGCAGGATTGTTTCTGGTTTTCGCCACGGTGGATGCGAGCGCGGGCTACAAGGGGATCACGGCATTCCTGGTGGAGAAAGGCGCGGCGGGATTCACGGTGGGCAGGAAGGAAGACAAGCTCGGTATTCGCGCATCGAGCACTTGCGAACTGATATTCGATGAATGCGAAGTGGCGGCGGCGCAGGTGCTGGGCGAAGTGGGCAAAGGGTACAAGATTGCGATTGAAACGCTGAACGAGGGGCGGATCGGGATTGGCGCGCAGATGCTGGGGCTAGCCGAGGGCGCGTGGAACCACGCGGCAAAGTATGCCAGGGAACGCAAGCAGTTCGGCAAGCCGATCGTGGATTTTCAGGCCATGCAATTCCAGCTTGCGGAGATGGCGACGGACATTGAAGCGGCGAGGCTGCTGACGTACAACGCGGCGCGGTTGAAGGATGCGCAACTCGACTTCAGAAAAGAGGCGGCGATGTGCAAGTACTTTGCGTCGCAAACGGCAGAACGCGTGGCAAGCCTGGCGGTGGAAGTCTTCGGAGGGTCGGGATTTGTGAGGGACTTTCCGGTGGAGAAGCTGTATCGGGACGCAAAGATCGGAAAGATCTACGAAGGGACGTCGTTCATGCAGCTGGCTACGATTGCCAAACTGACGCTTTAGTTGCCGGCCGGCGGAGCGAATTCTTTGCGCAGGAGCTGCAACGCTTCTTCAGCGGTGCCGATGGTTCCTTCCAATTGCGCGTCTTCGATGGCCCGGAGCATTTCGCGGAATTGCGCACCGGGCTGGTAGCCTTCCGCAATCAACTCCCTTCCGGTAATCAGCGGCTGCGGCCTCACGATTTCTTCCGGCATGGAGTGCCAGCGCTGGCGCACAAGTTCCCAGTGATCGAGATTCCCGCTGGCGGCCATGCAGTCCATGCGATGCAGCGCCAGGTGCTCCTCAAAGGCCTCCAGGCGGAAGAATCGCTTCAGGGTGGAGGATTTCATCCGCGACGCGTCCGCAAAACGCATGTGGTTCTGGATGAGCGCGAGGATTTGCCGGGTTTCGTCGTTTGAAAAGCGGAAACGGCGGCAGATATCCGCCGCCATGGCGACGCCGACTTCAACGTGACCGTCGAAACGAATGCGGTCCGGCGCCTGGCGAAAGGTGGGCGGCTTGCCCACGTCGTGGAGCAGCGCGCCCCAGGTCAGGGACAGGGAACACCCCGGTTCCAGTTGCTCCAGAAGCATGAGGGTGTGTGTCCAGACATCCCCTTCGGGGTGAAACTGCGGCGGCTGCTCGACGCCTTTCATGCGCTCGATTTCCGGCAGCACCTGGTGGAGCAGCGCGGTTTCATCGAGCAGTTCAAAAGCGCGGCGGGCGCGGCCCTCGATGAGCATTTTTGTGAGTTCGTCGCGCACACGCTCGCGGCTTACTGCATTGATAAGCGGGGCGAGCGAACGCATGGCGCGCCTGGTTTCCGGCTCGATTTCGAAGCCGAAGCGGGCGGCGAAGCGCACACCACGCAGCATGCGCAGATGGTCTTCTTCAAAGCGCAGCTCGGGGCGGCCGATGGCGCGAATGATGCCGGCATCGAGATCCGCTACGCCGCCTACATAGTCGATGACGGCCGCGCGGAGATCGCTGGCGCCGCGCAACGGGTCGAGGAGCAGGCCGTTGATGGTGAAGTCGCGGCGCTGCACGTCTTCCTCGGGAGTGTTGGTGTAGCGAACCGCATCGGGATGGCGGCCGTCGGAATATGCGCCATCGGAGCGGAAGGTCGCCACTTCGGTGACAGGCTTCTCGCCTCTTGACTCTTCGGAGGTGGTTTGAGGCGATTTGGGTTCGGTTTCGGCTGCAACATCCGCGACCAGGACGACGCCGAAGTGAGCGCCCACGGCGAAGGTGCGCGGGAACATCTCGAGAACCACATCGGGAGTGGCGCTGGTGGCGACATCGTAGTCCGACGGGACGCGGCCCAGGAGCAGGTCGCGGACGCATCCTCCGGCGAGGCAGGCGTGGTGGCCGGCCTCGCGTAAGGCGCGGACGATGCGGAGAGCGGCATCGGATTGAGGTGTCGCAGGAAACATGGCTTCTTCTATTCTCACCCTATTCTGAGCCGAGTGCCTGTTTACACGCGTTGAGTTGACCACCGGCTAAACTAGAGTTATGCCCGCGCGCGGACTCATCCTCGGCATTGAAACTTCCTGCGACGAAACTGCGGCGGCGGTCGTGGAGCGTGGCGAACGCACGGTCTCTTCGGTGGTTGCTTCGCAGATGGCCACACATGCACGGTACGGCGGAGTGGTGCCGGAATTGGCCAGCCGCGAGCATTTGCGG
>PLSH01000183.1:0-4243 GCA_003165095.1 Acidobacteriaceae bacterium | reverse complement strand
CCTTTGGCGGCTAAAGGGCCCGAGACGCGGGTCCTTCGGCTCGCTATGCTCGCTCAGGATGACAGCAAAGTGGTTGCTGAGGAACCGGCGCTGGCGTTGGTGGTTTCAGGAGGGCACACGCACCTGTATCAGGCGCGGCCGGAGAATGGGTCTTGGCACTACCGCCTGATTGGGCGCACCGTGGACGATGCAGCCGGTGAGGCTTACGACAAGGTGGCGAAGCTGCTCGGGCTGGGCTATCCGGGAGGGCCGTGGATCGATGCGCTGGCCCGGCATGGCAATCCGCGCGCGGTTCCGTTTTCGTTCTCGCAGGTGAAGACCAAGGCGCACCTGGGCGGGCGTGCGCCGAGAACCAAGGCTGCCAAAACGGCGCCGATCGCGCAGCTCGATCCACGATTCCTGTTTTCGTTTTCGGGGATCAAGACGGCGGTTCTGCGGTACGTGGAACTCAACGACCTTCGTCCGGAAGCGGAATCGCGGCGCGAAGCGCTGTTCACCGGACCCGACGCGCCGGCGCGACCGACTGTGGAAGACGCACTGGCTCAATGCGATCCCCAGACGCTGGACCTGATTGCGAGCTTCCAGCATGCGGTGGTGGGCGACCTGATGAAGAAGACTTTTGCGGCCGCGGAAACGCTTGGGGCCACGCGCATCCTGGTGACCGGCGGAGTGGCGGCCAACGGCGAACTCCGGAGCCGGTTCACCGAAGAAGCCAAGCAGCGCGGACTGCGCATCGCATTCCCCACGCCGGAGCTTTCCACGGATAATGCGGCGATGATCGCCGCGGCGGCGTGGCCGCGTTTCGAAGCAAGAGACTTTGCGCTCGCGGACCTGAGCGCGGATCCATCGCTGGCACTGGGATGAGTTTGCCGAGGCTGCGTCTTCTTGAGTGCGCTTTCAAAGAGGCCTGTTGGGAGACAAGTGCATTTCAATTCCGCGTTGGTGGCGGATTGAGAGCGGCGGGTAGGGGAACGTGGAATCCCATGTCCCAAAGTCGGGACGTGGGACACCCGGTTTATTCGGCTCCTTTTAGGTCTGTCAAAAAAACTGAAAGCCGGTAGCGGCGTAAGTGATTGAAAATAAATGAAAAGTAGCATAGAAACTGATTGCAGGGAATTGTGTCCGATTTGGATAAGCTAAAGACACTCATATCGAAATGAATTGAATACAAGGCGAGAAGTCGAGGGAACTTTCCCGATTCTCTTCAGAGCATCTGCGCGGATTCGCGTGGGCGCGGGGAACGCAGAAGAGAACTGGAATTCTTAGTAACAGAACAATCCAAGAAGAATTTTGATGACGCATTTTCGAGGCTACTCCGGTGCGGGGTGGTCCTGAATGCAGGCTTGGGGTCTGCCATTCCTTCCGCAAAAAGCGCGGGAAGCATGGCACGGCCAGGAGGATGCGACGCCGCGACTCCAGTGAAAGCGCGGGCGCAGTGGAGAGCGGGATGAACGAATCCATTGCGGCCGGTGAAAGAGAAGGAAGAGACCGAGATGAAGCTCACGAAGGACGAGTGGTTGCGCGCCGCAAGGCTGATGACGTTTTGCCTGATCGCAATGGGAGTGCTGGGAGTGGGTCGGGGACGGCTGGCCCAGGCACAAGCGGTGAGCACGACGTCGGTTCAAGGCACGGTTTATCTGGCAAACGGAGGAGTGGGCGCGGGGACCATGGTGCTGAACTGGCCCACGTTCACGACGGCGGCGGGGCAACTGGTTTTAGCCGATAGTACGACGGTGGCAATCGGTGCGGACGGATTTGTGAGCGTAAACCTGGCGCCGAACCAGGGAGCGACGCCGGCGGGGCAATTCTACACCGCGGTTTATTACATGAGCGACGGGCCGGTAAGTACGCAGTACTGGGTGGTACCGGCAGCGGCACAGGCGACGCTGGCGCAAGTGCAGGCGCAGGTGATGCCGGCGGTGCAGGCGGTGCAAGCGGTGAGCAAGGCGTATGTAGATCAGTCAATCACCGAGCTGTCAGAGAGCTTGCTGACGGCGTCGGGAGGGACGCTGAGCGGGCCGCTCTATTTGAGCGGGGATCCGACGCAGGCTTTGCAGGCAGCGGACAAACACTACGTGGACACGCAGGTGGCGACGGCGGTTCCAATGAGCGGCGGAACGTTGACCGGTCCGTTGACGGCACCGAAGATTGGCGCGGTTTACCAGGCCGATCAATTCCCGGGCGCAGATTTTGGAGCCAGAGTTCAGGCGTGTCTTGGGGCGGTGAGCGCGAGTCATGGCGGGACGTGCGATGGGCGCAACTTCAGCGGCAGCTTGTCGATGGGATCGAACCTGACGATATCGACGGGGAACACGACGGTGCTTTTGCCGTGCGCGACGATTGCGACCGCCAGCCAGGTGATTGTGACCGCAGGGACGCGGAACGTGGCGCTGCGCGGGTGCGCGCTGCGGGGCGGCAGCGCGGCCAGCGGAAGCCAGGGCGGAACCGTGATTGCGTATTCGGGGACGGGCGCGGCGATCCAGGTGGGAGACCCGACTTACGCGGCAGATACTCCCGGATTCCACATGGACAACGTAGTGATCAACACAACTGCGGCCACGAGCGCGACAGCGCAGGGACTGATAGCGTACCGGACGCAGGAGATGGATCTGGAGAGCCTGTATTTCCTGGGCAACCAGCATCAGACAGGCATGACACTGGACGGGACCGGGAATTATACGGGCGGAACTTTTCTGGATGACGAGTTGGATGGGTTTTTGACGGCGGTAAACGCGATCGGGCACCAGATTGCGAATCCGGCGACGACGGACTGGATGAATGCGAGCGCGTTTGTACGGCTGCACATCGATTGCCCGACGAGCGGCGGCAATCCGATCAGCGGGACGTACGGGATCAATCTGCAACAGGGCGATGGAAATACCTTTACGGGCGGAGATGTGGAAGGATGCAATACTGCACTGCACCTGGGAGCGAATGCACAGAACAACACGGTGGTCGGGCTGCGGAACGAGAACTCGACCAGCCAGGTGGTGGCGGATGCGGGCAGCTCGTACAACAACTGGATGACGGGCGGGACGATGTTTACCGGCCAATTAACCGACAACGGCACGCGCAACAGCTTCCTCGATACATTTCACAGGAGTTTCAACGGATTGAATGGTGACTGGTACGGGAGCCAGCAGGACGCGACGGTGACCAACCACTACCGGCTGGGGATTGGGGCGGGGAACGAGCGCGGATTGTTGAACGAGATTCAGACGGATTATGGATACCGGTGGGTAGACGGGTACTCGGATGCGGCGACGGGCGAGCAGTTTTATCAGATCGAGGATCTGCTGAACAACGTGTACCGGCTGGAGATCGGACAGTACAACAACGGGCAATCCAGCACCAACAACCAAACGGTGATCAACGCGGCGGGGACCGGCGCGGTGGTGCTCAACGGGTCGAACAATGCAGGGACCGGCGGTGTGGTGTTTGGGTCGGGTGGAACGAGCGAAGCGGCGGTGGCAACGATCAGCAACGCGGGGAACGCGCAGTTCAACGGCACCTTGCAGGTAGGCAGCACGGCGCAGACTACCGGAACGATGACGGTGCGCAATAACGCGGACGCGGAGGTGGACTACTACCTGTGGCCGGGATTGACGGCAAGCCAAAAGGGATCGTTTACCTACAAGGACTGGAATGGGAACAGCCAGTGGTACCTCTTGAAGGACGCGAGCAACAACTGGGCGCTTAATTCGGCCGTGGGCGGTCTCGACAGTTTCAAGGCTTACCAGAGCGGGAACAGCGGCGATACATATATCGACACGAGCAATGCAACGGGACACATACGGCTGAATTACGAGGCCGGTTCGGGCGCGGAGACGGATATTTACTCGGGCTCGAGCGCGAACCTTGCGGCAGCATTTCTGGGGCCAGCGAGCATCAAGTTTCCAGGACTGGCGGCTTCAACGGGACATGACTGCATGCAGATCGATAACTCGGGGTACATCACCAATACCGGCACAGCATGCGGTGCGGGCTCAGGCTCGGGCGGAAGCGGAACGGTGAATTCGGGGACGAGCGGGCAGATTGCCTTTTATAGCGGCAGCGGGACAACCATCGCAGGCATGAGCGCGGTTCCCCTGGCTGCGGGAGGGACGGGAGCAACGACGGCGTCATTGGGGCTGGCGGCACTGGGCGGATTACCGCTTGCGAATCCAGCCTTCACTGGCACGCTTTCAGGGCCGACAGGAAGTTTCTCAGGCCCCGTCAGCGCAGGGGGCGTATTCGACACCAC
>PLSH01000160.1:426-11082 GCA_003165095.1 Acidobacteriaceae bacterium | reverse complement strand
GACGCGATTCGCATCTACGCGGACACCACGGAGTCACTGGACCCGGTGGAATACGGACGGCGGGCCAAAGAGCGGACCGCGATGGGGCTGACGTGGATGAAGATGGACCTGGGGATCAACGTTCTGGACGGGATGCCGGGGATGGTGATGCAGCCGGCGGGGATGAGCCGGTGGGAAAGGAGCGCACAGCCTAATCCTTTTATCGCGACGGAGGTGACCGACAAAGGCATCGACCGGCTGTGCGAGTACGTGGCGGCGGTGCGCGACAACATCGGCTACGAGATGCCGCTGTCAATGGATCACCTGGGCCACATTGGGGTGAAGTCGGTGATTCGGCTGGGCAAGGCATACGAGAAGTTCAGCCTGGAGTGGATGGAGGACGTAATTCCGTGGTATTACACCGACCTGCTGAAGGAGATTACGCAGGAGAGCCCGACGCCGACGCTGACGGGCGAGGATATTTACAAGATTGAGGATTTCGAGACGCTCTGCCGGGAGCACGCGGTAGACAAGATACATCCGGATTTGGCGACCTCAGGGGGTATTCTTCAAACCCACCGCATCGGCGACATGGCATTCCGTTACGGGGTGCCGATGGCCATGCACTTTGCGGGAACGCCGGTGAGCTGCATGGCCAGCGTTCATTGCGCCGCGGCGACGCGGAACTTCCTGGCTCTTGAGAATCATTCGCTGGACGTGCCGTGGTGGCAGGACCTGGTTACGGGGTTCGACAAGCCGATTATCAACAAGGGATACATCAAGGTGCCGGAAACTCCGGGGTTGGGAGTGGCGCTGAACGACGACGAGCTGAAGAAGCATGTGAAGCCGGGAACGGGGTACTTTGAACCGACGCCGATGTGGGATGAAGTGCAGTCCTGGGACGATGCGTTGTTCAGCTGAGGGTGCGAATCGGGCGGCGGAGAAGCCCGTGGATTCAGGGTGGATGGGCGGAAAGCGGCTTATCCGGGGGCTGTCTGCTTCTCAGATTGGCGGGGCGGTTTCTCTTCTTACGTGTTAATTGTCCAATGAAATCCAGCAGTTTACGTGTAAAGAGCTGGGCCTGCTTCTTTTTGTGATTGAGGCTTGGGAGAAGGCGTCCGGATCGGCAATTGGCGGTTTTTTGAAATCGGGAAACACTGAAACAGGAGTGATTTTGGAACGATATAGGCGGCGGAGGGCTCAAAAATTGCCCTGGCGAGCTGCCAACCTATATAGACGAGGCTTTGATCGGAGCCTGTGAGCCGCTTACGCAGTCGATCTTCCGGCACTTGTAAAATTATCCCCGCCTTACGTTTCCAGCCCTCCACAAGCGAGCATTCAATGCCTCTTGTTTCTGAAAAACGCGGCGGATGGATCGGCTGCGGGTTTCAGAGAGAACAGCAGAAATCAATGCGATGAGGAGATACGTGATATCTCTTCAGGTTCAGAAAAATGCGTTTGTTCAAGCCCGGAAGCCCGCTGCAGGCAGTTGCCGTGCAAGAGAAGCGGACAGGGAGAACGAAGCGCACCGGCCCGCACGCAGGGTGCGGCATTAGGAGGATTGACCATGATCTGGAAGAAGACTCTGGCCCTAGTAGTATTGGCTGCGCTTGGCCTGGCCGGCCCTATCTTCGCGCAGTCTGACCTGGGAACCATCACGGGCACGGTTACGGATTCCTTGTCGGCCGTGGTGCCCGGCGTGGAGGTCAGGGTGACCAACGTGGGCACCGGGCAGGAGGAGACGAGGACCACCAACAGCGCCGGTCTCTACCGCGTGGACAACCTTGCTATCGGCAGTTACACGGTCCGGTTTACGAAGGTTGGATTTGAGATTCTGGAGCGCCGGGGCGTGACGCTGCTGATCGGCCAGGTGGCGGAGATCGATGCGGCGATGAAGGTGGGCGGGTCAACGGAGACGATCGAGGTGACCAGTGCCGCGCCGATTCTGCAGACCGAGGATTCGACGGTTTCAAGCAACCTGAACAGCGAAGCGGTGAGCGAACTCCCGCTGAACGTGCAGGGCAGCCGCAATCTGTCGAACTTCATTTTCGCGTATGTGCCGGGAGCGGAAGGTACCGATTACGCCTCGCACATCGATGGCGGTATGGCGATGACCAAGGAAGTGCTGATCGACGGCACCTCGGCGGTATCGCAACTGGGCGGCTACATCAGCGAGTCGCAGCCTCCGATGGAATCCGTAGAGGAGTTTGAGACGGACACGGCGGGGATCAGCGCCGACGCGGGGCGCAGCGGAGGCGGGGTTTTCCGCTACGAATTGAAGTCGGGCGCCAACAAGATGCACGGATCGCTATTCGGATTCTTACATTCGACGGACCTGGACGCGGTGAGCGCTTCCAATCATCTTTCGGCGATCACCAATCCGGCCAATGCGGCTTCGTATCTGAAGATCAACGACTCGCTTTCAGACTGGGGCGGCGGTTATGGAGGGGCGATCGTCAAGGACAAGCTGTTTTACTTTGTTTCGTTCGAGCGCTACATGCAGTCGATGTGGGGCCTGGGCGCCAATTCGCGCACGGTGCCCACGGACGCGATGATGGGCCTGGATTCGAGCGGCGACGTGACGAAGAATGCCGACCTGAGCGCGATGCTTTCGCCCGGCGTGCCGGTTATGACCTATGGTGGTTCACCGGCATTCGATAGTTGCGGCCAGCCGGTTTACAAAGGCGCCATCGTGGATCCACTCACGGCGGTCGGCGGCGCGTTTGGCTGCGTATTTCCAAACAACCAGATTCCCACCAGCCGGATCAGCAAGACCACCGCGCAGATTCTCCAACTCTATCACCAGTACTACCAGCCTGAGTCCGATTTGACGGCCAACGACGCGGGACCGTCGTACTCGCCCGATCCGTGGTTTCACAACACGCAGTCGAGCGTGAAGATGGACTACAACATGAGCAGCAAGCAGCACCTTGCGGGCTCCTTTTACTGGGACGACTATCCGCGCATCAACGCCGACCAGGGCGGAGTGTGGTCGCCGACCGCGCAGTACGGCGGACCGATGGCGAATTCCTACTGGCACAATACGACTGCGCCGGGCGTGCGGCTGAGCGATGCGATTACCATCTCGCCGAATCTGCTGAACACGGTGTATGCGACGCTCAACCGCTTCCGCAACCCGAGCATCGCGGTATCGCAAGACGGCAAGTGGGACAACAAGCTGCTGGGCTACGACGGCGCGGGCAATTTCCCGCTGATTTATTTCGACTCCGGCATGTATTTTAGCGGGGCGAATTATCAGAACGGCTGGAGTTTCTCTCCGCTGGGGAGTCAATACAACGACTACTATGCGGGCAATACGTTTATTTACAACGATGAGACGGTGTGGAACCACGGCCGCCACAACGTGAAGTTCGGCATCGAGTTCCGCGCCATGCAGTTCAACTACCACACCGACGACAACACGTTCACGGGCGGCTATCCGCTCATTTTCGATCCCACGAATACAGCGCCGGCGTGGTACGACTTCAACGCCTACGATCAGGTGGGCAACGCGTTCGGCAGCTTCCTGCTGGGCGACGTGTACAACGCCGAGACCAACAATCCCGACAACGAATATGGACGGCGCAAGGCGTTCTCGTGGTACGCGAGCGATGACATCAAGGTGAACCAGCGGATGACTGTGAACCTGAGCCTGCGCTGGGATTTCAACAATCCCTACAAGGAGAAATACGGACACTGGTCGAATTTCGATCTGAACGCGCTGAACCCGGTTACCGGGGAGATGGGCCAGTACGAGTATCTGACCAGCGGCAGCCAGTCGTTTGAGAAGCGCCAGGATCCCTTCAACTACTCGCCGCACATCGGCGTTGCGTTCAAGATCACGGACAAGACGGTGGCGCGCGGCAATTTCGGAGTGTTCTTCACGCCTTTGAACTTGAACACGTGGGGCGGCGTTCCGTATCAGCAGGACGGCGACGAGGGATTCCACGCGGTTACGCAGGAAGGGAACTTCAACTGGGATGGTGGGTACAGTCCAACCTCGACCCAAGTAAAGACGCCGCAATACACGCAGGCGGACGTTGTCAGCGTGGATCCGCGGTCGCTGACTCCGGGGAATGTGCAGCAATACAGCCTGGGCGTGCAACGCGAGCTGGACAAGGTGACCAAGCTGGACGTGAACTGGGTTCAGAGCCACAGCTATCACCTGCAGAGCGGCTTCTTCCAGACCAATCAGCCTACCGTGGCCAACATGCAGAACTATGTTCTGAATGGAAAGTTCCCGTCGACGTACAACGGGTACTGGGGCGGCGCAGGGCCGGGGTGGGAGGGAATCNNGCGGCGAACGGGCTGTCACTTATGGCCAGCTATAACTGGTCGCGCACGCACGGGGACGTCGATTCGGACTTCCAGGAGCAGTGGTGGACCGGATCGCTGCAGAACACCTACGACCTGAAGGACGAGGCGAAGGACATCTCCGACTTCGACGAGACGCACATTGTGAAGGGCTACGTGATTTACAACCTGCCCTTCGGCCGGGGCAAGCAACTGGCGTCGAACGTGAATTCGCTGGCGAACGATTTTATCGGCGGCTGGAGCCTGGATGGCGATTTCCACTACGACACGGGGACGCCGATCTCGGTGCATTCGTCCAACTCCTATCAAGGCTTCAATGCTGTGTATGCCAATATTGTCCCCGGCTGCAAGTTGAATACGGGCACGCACAAGCTCTTCCAGCCTCTGTTTAATCCGGCCTGCTTCAAGAATCCGGCTGCGGCGCAACTGGGCAATGCGGGCAACTACCAGTCCGAGGTGCGCAACCCCGGCCTGGCGACTGAAGACCTTGGCGTCCACAAGAACCTGGCGATGGGTCCGGACGGCCGGTACAACCTGACTTTCCGTATGGAGTTTTTCAACGTGTTCAACCGCGACACGCTGGGTGGTCCCGACACGAATATCAATGACCAGGCCCCAAATTCCATCCAGACCTTTGGCCAGCCCACCGGCTACGGGGGCGTAGGCGGGCGCGTAGGTCAGTTTGGCGCGCGCATGACGTTCTAGGGGGTTGGGAACCCAGGTCCGGCAATCCGGACCTGGGTCAACCTCCGGGGCGGGAATCAAAGGTAAGAGCGGGAAGGGAATCCGGTTTTATGGCTGATATATTGCAGTTCCGGTTGCGGTGCGCGATTGCGGTCAGCGTATTTTTGCTGGCGGGTTGCGGCAGCGGCGGAGGCACGGCATCGGGCAATCCGACGAGCCCGCAGGCGGCAGCTCCCACGATCTCGACCACGGCGGCGCAGAATGGGGCGGTGGTGGTGACGCTGGCTTCAACAACCTCCCGGGCCACCATTTACTACACGGTGGACGGGAGCACGCCGACGCCATCTTCGCAAGTGTACGAAGCGCCGTTTCTAGTGGCGTCGAATCTGACGATGAACGCGATTGCCACGGCCTCGGGAGACAACAACAGCACGGTCGCCACGCAGAATTTCACGTCCAATATCGCTTCGGGAACGCTGGTGTGGAGCGACGAATTCACTAACACAACCGGGGCCAACGCCCAGCCGAATGCAACGGTGTGGAGCTACGACACCGGCGCGGGCGGATGGGGCAACGACGAAATGGAGGACTACTGCGGGTGGAACTCCTCGGCATCACCGTGCAGCACGGCCAGCCCCAATGTTTACGTGGGCACGGACGGCTATCTGCACATTGTGGCGGAGCAGCCTTCAGCCGGTGTATATACTTCGGCGCGCCTGAAGACCGAGGGCCTGTTCAGCTTTCAGTACGGGCGGTTCGAGGTACGCGCGCAGGTTCCGGAGGCGCAGGGCTTTTGGCCGGCCGCGTGGCTAATGGGCAATAACATCGACACTGTGGATTGGCCGGCTTGCGGCGAGATGGACGTGCTGGAGCGAATTAACGCGGCCGGAACGCCCGACTGGAACGAGGGCTCAATTCACGGCACCGGGTTTACAGGCGGGAGCCTGGGGACGGAGTACGACTTTCCCGCAGGGCAGACGGCAGCTGGCTGGCACACCTACGGGATGATCTGGAGCAAGGGCAGCGCGGCGTATTACGTGGACAATCCCGCCCAGCCTTATGTGACCTATACGACGTCGAGCATCAGCGGACTGAGCGGCGCGGTTTGGCCGTTTGACGGCGGGCAGGCCAATTTCATTCTTCTCAACCTTGCCGTGGGCGGCTCGTGGCCCGGAGATCCAAACGGCGCGACACCGTTTCCCTCGCAAATGCTTGTGGATTACGTACGGGTCTACACCAACTGAGTTTTTTCTGATTTTACCGGCGGGACTCCCGCTTCATCGGGTGGGTCCACGCACCGCATTTTTTTTGACGTGAATGGTTCCGTCTCGAGAAGGGCAGCCAGGTTGTGGCGCACTTACGGGCAGGGAACAGAAGGAATAGGAGCAATGTCCGGATTGAAGCGCAGTCTTCAAGGCCTTCTATGCGCATGGGTGACGTTGGGTTTCTGCATGGCCGGCGCGCAATACGCCGGTGGGCAGAAACCGCCCAGCGCCGATACGACCGGCAAAAAGGGCACCCTGATCTGGAGCGACGAGTTCAACGGCCCGGACGGCAGCGCGCCCGATGCAGCGAAGTGGGCGGTGATCAATAACGGGTCGGGCTACGGGAACCGGGAGCTCGAATACTATACGGACCGGTCCGTCAATGTTCATGAAGAAGGCGGGAAGTTGGTGATCAAGGCGCGAAGAGAGGCGTATACCGGCAAGGACGGCATTGCGCGGACGTACACCTCGGGCCGCATCGAAACGGAAGGACGTTTCGAGCTGAAGTATGGGCGCGTGGAGGCCCGCATCAAGGTGCCGAAGGGTAAGGGGATCTGGCCCGCATTCTGGTTGCTGGGCACCGACTTCAAAGCGGTTGGCTGGCCGGCGTGCGGAGAGATCGACATCATGGAGAATGTGGGCTCAGAGCCCACCAAGGTCCACGGCAGCCTGCACGGCCCTGGGTACTCGGGAAGCAATCCATTGGGCTCCACGTTCACGCTGCCCAACCAAGCTCGATTCAGCGACGACTATCATGTTTTTGCGATCGAGTGGGAGCCGCAGACAGTGCGCTTCTACGTGGACGATGTTCTTTACGAGACGCAGACGGCGGATAAGCTTCCCCCGGGTACGCAGTGGGCATTCGACCATCCGTTTTTCGTGGTGTTGGATCTTGCCATCGGCGGATACTGGCCGGGCGATCCGGACGCTACAACTCCGTTTCCGGAGACCATGCTGGTGGATTATGTGCGGGTGTACCGGCTGGGGGACGAACGGGCGGAGAAAGGCAAGCCGTAAGACAGGAAAAGTGGGCGCGGCCGGTTTGTGTCTTTAATTGCTCGATCTTTTACAGTTGTTTGATTCTAAATGAGTTGTGATATCGCCTCCCTTTGCCAGGCGGCGCACGAACTGCCGCCGGCCGCAAAGGAAAACCCGGTCTTCATCCGGCCTTCATCAAAGTGCTATGATTCCAGCTTGTAAATCTTAAGCTGAACGCTGGCATCGTCAGCATCGAAGGCGCGTTCCGCAGCCTACGCATGGCATTGATTGCAGTAGGCCGGAGGTTCTGATGGTTGGGTGTTGCCGGGATGGCTCGGTAGGCGAGAATGCGACTTGACGGATCGTTGGAAGGTCTGGAGAAGGCTGCGGACCCGGTGTCTCATGAGCCGGGTGCTGTCCAGTCGGCGCATTCCAACTTCAAGGAAGAGCGCGAGGAACTGGAGCGGGTTCTCGGCGATCCGGAGATCAGCCGCTCAGCCAGCCTGGTTCGCTTTCTGTCATTCATCTGCAACAAGTATTTTGACGGCCAGGCGGACGAGATACGGGAGTACACGATTGCCGTCGAAGCTCTGGGGCGCAAAGAATCGAGCTTCGATTCCCACATCGATCCGATCGTGCGAGTAACGGCGCGCGCGCTGCGCAAGAAGCTGTGGAATCTCTATCAGAACGGGGGGCAGAATCATCCCCTTCAAATCGTTTTGCCGCTGGGGCACTACGTACCTGAATTTGTGCGCCCGCATAGTCCGGGCGCGCATCTTCCTATCCCGCCGGACGAATCCTCGCTCGACGCGGCGGAGGGCGAAAATCCAGCAGGCGATGAAACGGCTTCGGCTGGAGATGCGAGCGGAAAGGGAGCGCAAACATCCCCGGCGGCGAGATTCTTTGAGGCGCATCGCCGCGCGATGCTGAGGATTGGACTGGTTGTTGTTGTCGTTCCGGCCATTTTTCTTGCAGGATATTTGCTTGGCAGGCGCACGGAGGGACCGGCGCAGCCGGCTGCGCAATCGTTCAAGTGGGGCGAACCGGCGTGGAGCGACGAATTCGACGGTGCGGCGCAGCAGTTGCCGGATGCATCCAAATGGAACTTCGACACGGGCAGTTCGTCTCTGTGGGGCAACAACGAGCTGGAAACGTACTGCTCGCCTCGCGGCGCAAACCCGCAGGAGTGCGATCCGCACCGTCCCAACGCGTTCCAGGACGGAGCGGGGCACCTGGTGCTGCGCGCGGAGCGAAATTCCGACGGATCGTGGACCTCGGCGCGGATGACGACCAGGGGGTTAAAGGATTTTCAATATGGGCGCATTGAAGCGCGCATGAAGCTGCCGGTGGGGACCGGGCTATGGCCGTCGTTCTGGATGCTGGGCTCGAACTTCGCCACGGTTGGCTGGCCGGCGTCGGGCTCTGTGACTTTGGCTGAGAATGTATCGGAGACGCCGCGCACCAATGGGCTGGGCCCGACGATGATCCGCTCGACGATCCATGGTCCCCGCTACTACGGCGGTAACGGATTGTGGCACGACTACAGGCTATCCAACGGCGCCCGGGTGGATGACGGGAGTTTTCACACCTACGGCATCATCTGGTCTCCGGGCATGATCCAGTTTTATGTGGACGACCCGGCCAACATATATCTTGTGCAAGATGTCAACGATCTCCCGGAAGGCGGGGAGTGGGTGTTCGATCATCCTTTCTACCTGATCATGAATCTTGCGATCGGGGGCGATTGGGCCGGGCAGCCCGACGCGACCACGCCCAGTCCAGCGGACGTGCTGGTGGATTACGTTCGGGTGTACAAGATACCCACCGTTCCGGCTCCCAGGATTCAGTGGCAGCCAGCGCCGGTGAAGGCCGGCTCTTCAGTGGCGAGCATGATCAGCCTGCATGCCGACAACTACTCAGGACGCGTGCATCTGGCGTGTTCGACGGAACCGGCTACGGCATCCTGCGCGCTGGCTACGTCGGTGGTGGATTTCTCGACCACCTTGTCGCAGGAAGACAGCCTGACGATTTCAACGGATTTCTTTACCGACAAGGGCAGAGTGGTGGCGTCTCCGGGGCGGTACAAGATGACGATCACGGCTACGACGATCAGCGGCGATCGCTCGCAGTTGACGGTGCCCTTCGAGGTAAAGAACAGCGACTGAGGAGCGGTTGCGGGCGATCAGCGACCGGGCCATGTGATTCGCAGCAAGGCCAGACCCTGGCGCGGAAGAGCGATGTCGATCTGCAGGCGTCCATTGGCCGGACGCATCCAATGCGGCGAATCCATCATCTGCAACTGACCGGCGGCCTGCAACGCAAGATATTGGGCGGGCGTGGGCTGCTGCGGGGAACCCATTTGCTTCCAGAGCGTGTAGGCGTTGCTGTGGGTTTGGTCAATGTGGAATTGCTCCACACGGACGCGGTCTGCGGAGAGTGTGATTCCCTCGATCGCAAGGTGGACCTGAGCGGCGGGCGCTGCGACATCATCGTCCGCGTAGTTCCACAGCATGATTGCGGCGCTCGAGGAGTTACGCGTTGCCAGCGCGTCGATGTCTGCTTGCCCATGCACGCCATTGGCGAGGATGCTGTCGAGCGGGACGGCGCCGCTGCTGATGGCGGCGACACGATCGCCCTGCATCATTCCAGCCATGCGAAAGAAATTCAGTTCGGGCAGGTCGATGCCGTTGGTGGCCAGTGCGCGCAAGCCCGCGAAATAAGGCTGATTCTCGTACTCGAAGGCCCAAGTGAGGAATCCGACCAGGTTGACGTGCTGACGATCGGCGAGTTCGAGGAATGCTTTCATGGCCGCCGCGGTGTAAGCGGGATAGAGGGCGCCGTTGCGATACGCATCCTCAGGATGCTGCTGCGGCGAACACGCACCGCATCCTTCCGGGTCAGCTTCGCTGAGAATCACAGGCAGGCTTTGAAACTTTGGAAAACTGCGCACGATGGCGAAACCCGCGGCCGCATTTTCAAGCTCATGGTTCAGCCCCATCTGCACGTGGCCGTCGACAATGCCGGGCCTGCCCTTGGCGTGAAAGGAGATGAAATCGAGAGGGATCGCGCCGCCGGTGGCGCTGCTTTTGTCTTCAGCGCAGTGCTTGAGAAACGCCTCGAGGAATGCCGCGCTCTTTCCGCCTGCGATGGGACCGGTGGTTGCTGGACCGCCTACGCGCGCGGCCGGAATCGCCTCGCGCACACGCGCAACGGCGTAGTCGTAGAGCTGGTTGTACTGCTCTTCGGTGCCATGCCAATAGCTGATGTCGGGCTCGTTCCACACCTCCCAATACCAGGTGGAGACCTCAGCCAGGCCGTAGCGCTCGACCATGTGTTCCGCCACGCGATGCATCAGATCGCCCCAACGCGCGAAATCTTTGGGAGGAAAGGACCAGCCCTCGAGATCGCCCGGTTTTGTGGGCCACGGGATGTGGTA
>PLSH01000160.1:0-367 GCA_003165095.1 Acidobacteriaceae bacterium | reverse complement strand
CCGTTTTGCGTGGTGGTGAAATTTGACTCGTCGTATCCGAACCAGCGGTAGACGGGCGTGAAGGGGCCGATGCTTTTGTCCAGGTCCACGCGCACATCGATGGTGTTTTGGCTGTGAGCAGCCGAGGCTCCGGTCAAGAGGCAGAAAAGCAGGAGAGTGTTGCGCATTGCGATGAGTTTACGGTTTTTTTCGCACGATCGCATGACAATCTGGAACTTTACTCCGGTGTTGGGCAGAGAGGCAACGGGAAGAAATGGCGGCGCAGATTTCATTTGTCCTGGATAGTAAACTGGAGCTGGTTGCATAAATAGCCTAAGACGATGAAAGAACATCCCTCAGGGGCTAAAGCCCCATTATGTTTGCGGTT
>PLSH01000213.1:7968-11064 GCA_003165095.1 Acidobacteriaceae bacterium | reverse complement strand
CCTGCACCACGATCAGGGCGATGGTGATGGGAATGATGGTCCACAGCAGGGTGTATCCGTATTGCGCGCCGGCCTGGGAGTAGGTGAGGATGCCGCCGGAGTCGTTATCGACATTGGCGGTAATGAATCCGGGGCCAAGAACGGCCAGAAACAGCAGGATTCGGATTCGCCAGCGCTTCCACATGACCACGCGTTCCTAAGGAGGATTCATCTTCAGTGTTTGATCACACCACTCGGGTTTCCTCACTGACCATAACAGGCGAGGCCCACGCGAGAAAAACCGGTTGGCCCAAGAATGACCGGGGCCATTCGGCGCAAGGCAAACGTCGGGGCACGGGATTACAATACGCTGTCGGTTCATTTCGAAATCCGGGGAATTTCTAATGCATCCATTTGACGCCAAAGAAACCTTGCACGGGAGGCGCAGGCTGCTGAGCACGCTCGCCTCCGCCACCGGAGCCGCCGCACTTGTGGGCATGAGCGCTCCAGCAATGGCCGCGACCCCGGCCGAACCCGATCTGGCGCCACCGGAAGAACTGTTCGCGCTGGCCCGTTTGCGCGACTACAAGAGCGGCCGCTCCTCAAGCTGGGACCGCACCGGCGGGAACGCCGATTCAGTTCGGGTGGAGGCAGGACAAACGGCTACGCTGCTCAACCAGAAGGGCGCGGGAGTGGTGACGCACATATGGTTCACCATCGACTCACCCGATCCGATGCACCTGAAAAATCTGGTGCTGCGCGCCTGGTGGGACGGCGAGTCTTCGCCCTCGATCGAAGTTCCGATCGGCGATTTCTACGGGCTTGGCCTGGGCGAATACTACGTCTACCAGTCGGCCCTGCTGGCGGTGGCGCCGATCAAGGCTTTGAATGCGTACTTCCAGATGCCGTTTGCAACCGCTGCCCGGATTACGCTGACCAACGAAGGAACGGTGCGCACCCGCAGCCTTTACTTTGCCGTGGATTATGTGACGCTGCCCAGCCTTCCCGCCGGCCTTGGGCGCTTCCACGCGCAATATCGCCAGGCCGCGCCGTGCAAAGGCTGGACAAACGACTGGACCAACAACTGGGATTCGCCCGTGGGCGACTACAAGGACCTGAGCGGTGCGGACAACTACGTCTTTCTTGAGGCCGCGGGCAAGGGCCACTTTATCGGCGTCACGCACGCCGTCGAGCAGAACCAGAATGGGTGGTTCGGCGAGGGCGACGACATGATCTTCATCGACGGCGATGCCATGCCCACCATCAATGGAACCGGGACCGAAGACTATTACAACGGCGCATGGGACTTTGGCGGCGAGGCTTTCGCGAATATGCACCAGGGCGCGCCGTATATCGTCGACCCCGAGCGCATCGGCGGCCGGTATTGCCTCTATCGCTGGCATATTGAAAGCCCCATCGCATTCGAGAAGTCGATTCGCGTAACCATCGAGCACGGCCACGCCAACCACCGGTCGGATAACTTTTATTCGACAGCGTATTGGTATCAGACAGAACCGCACGCGGTCTTCCCGGCGCTACCCGCGCCCACCGATCGCGTTCCGAAGATTTTCAGCGCCGGCAGCGGAGCCGGACCGGCACCCATCCCGGCCAAGTAACGTTCAGGCCCAATATACCTTTGCGCCTCCGTTGGGATTTTCCGCGGAGCGTCCGGACTGGTATGCTTCCGGTGTCTCAAAAAACCGATTTATTGCAACGGTCTTGCGCCAACCGAAGGGAGATTGCCGTTATGTGGTTCTTGGGCATGGATGTGGGGACGGGCGGAACGCGAGCAGTGGTGGTGAATGCCGCGGGGCGGCTGATTGCCGGAGCTTCAAGCGAACATGCCCCGTTTCGCGCCGCGCATCCGGGATGGGCTGAGCAGGACCCGGAAGATTGGTGGAGAGCGGCGCAGGAGGCCATCCGGATGGTGCTGGCTGCATCGCCAGAGCCCAAAGAGCCGATTGCGGCGATTGCGCTGACCGGGCAAATGCACGGTGCGGTGCTGCTGGATGAGAAGGGCGCGGTGCTGCGGCCGTCGCTGATCTGGTGCGACACCAGAACGCAGCCGGAGTGCGACTGGCTGCACGAGAAGATCGGTTACGAGAAGTTGATCGAGTTGACGTGCAATCCGGCGCTGCCGAATTTTACGTTGACCAAGCTGCTGTGGGTGAAGACGCATGAGCCGGAGATCTTCGCCAAGGTGCGGCACGTGATGTGCCCCAAGGATTACGTGCGCTACCGGCTTACGGGTGAGTTTGCAATCGACGTGCAGGAGGCTTCAGGGACGCTGCTGCTGGACGTGACGCACCGGCGCTGGTCGCGGGAGGTGGCCGAGGCGGCGGGGATCGATGAGAGCTGGCTGCCCAAGGTTTTCGAGTCGCCGGAGATATGCGCGCGGATCAGCGAGACGGCGGCAGAGCTGACGGGGCTGCAGGCGGGAACGCCGGTGGCGGCCGGAGCCGGAGATCAGGGCGCAGGCGCGGTCGGCATGGGAATCTTGCAGCCGGGCAGCGTTTCGGCGACGATCGGCACTTCGGGAGTGGTGTTTGCCGCAACTGCCAAGCCTACCAAAGACCCGAAGGGAAGGCTGCACACGTTTTGCCACGCGGTGCCGGGAGTGTGGCACGTGATGGGAGTGACGCAAAGCGCCGGGCTGAGCCTGAACTGGTTGCGCGGAACGTTTTTTGCCGGCCAGAGTTACGATGCGCTAAGCGAGGCTGCGGCGAAGATCCCTGCGGGCAGCGAGGGCCTGGAGTGGGCGCCATATCTGTTGGGAGAACGGACGCCGCATCTAGACCCGGAGGTGAGGGCCGGCTTTGTGCGCATCGGCGTGGGCCATACGGCCGCGCATTTTGTGCGCGCGGTGCTGGAAGGAGTGGCGTACTCGCTCGAAGATACGTTCACGCTGTTCCGGGAGTTGGGGATTCCGGTGACCGGCATCAGGCTGGGCGGCGGCGGTGCGCGCGGCGCGCTGTGGCGGCGGATTCAGGCCGGGATTTATGGCCACGCGGTGGAGGTGCTCACGGCCGAGGAAGGCGGAGCGTTTGGATGCGCTCTGCTGGCCGGCGTGGGCGCGGGGCATTGGGCGAACCTGGACGAGGCCTGCGCGCAGGCCAT
>PLSH01000213.1:0-7944 GCA_003165095.1 Acidobacteriaceae bacterium | reverse complement strand
GAAGCGGCGCGGTAAACATGGGTCCGGCATACACGCAGGTGTGGAATTCGCCGCGCTCGCCGCAAGGGTCGGTTTCAGGCGGCAGGTCGCGCAGGAAATCGCTGTCGAATTCGCGCCCGGCGAAGGCTGCGGGGAGTTGCTCCGTATCGACGCAGGAGAGGCGCGCGCGCAGGCCCCCGGCGATCATTTCGCGAGCCAGCGCATCGGTGGGAATCTGCCACAGGGGAAAGATGGGCTCAAGACCGGTGGGCGCAAGCTGGCGCTCACGGTAAGCGCGGACGTCGGGCAGGAAGAGATCGCCGAAGGCTACGGCGTGAATATGCTCGTCGATAGCGCGCCGGCAGACTTCCGCCATGCGCTCCTCACAAATCTCATTGGAGCAAGGCCAGGGCAACTGCACGATCCACAAAGGGAGGCGGGCAGCCGCGGCCTGGGCTTCAAGGACCGAGCGCCGCGTTCCGTGCATGGCCACGCGGTCGAATTCAGTATTGAGCGTGGTGAGCAGGCCGCAGAGTTCGATGGCTGGGTCGCGGCGCAGCATGTGCAGGGTCCAGGCGCTGTCTTTTCCGCTGCTCCACGACAGGAGAACCCGCTTCATAAAGACGATCATAGACGGTCTCCGGCGCGAACTGCCGCAGAACTTTTTCCGCGAGGAGCCGCTCGCAGATGCGGCTGGGGCCGAATGAGTGCTGAATCGCTGCTCGGTTCGGCCAGGAATGCAAGACAGGCTTCCAGGAAGCGGCCGTCGGGCAGCAAGACTCAAAGGAATAAATGCTTGAGAAGAAATAACCTGCTAAGGTAAATTCAACTCGATCCAGTTCATCAGCCGGGCCCGCGTTTCCCTTCCCTCAGAATCGGAGAACCTAATGTCTGCCACCTCGACGCCTCCCGCATCCGGGGCGCTCGCCAAGCCCATCCTCTGGACCGGCCTCGGGCTCGCGTTTGTCTCAGTGCTCATCTTCACCGACTACCCGCTCATCGTACACACCAATGATCCTTACCGCACCCGGATCATCCAGGACCGCCTGCTGCTGATTCCTCACGCTCTTGCCGCCCTTGCGGCTATTCTGATCGGCCCGTTCCAGTTCTCCTCGCGCTTCCGCCAGCGTCATCTCAAGCGCCACCGCATCCTCGGCCGCGTATATGTCGGCGCGGTCGCCATCGCCGCCCCCTTGGCTTTCTGGCTCAACATCCACGACGGCCACGGCGAAGGCTGGGCCAACGGAACCCTGGCCACGCTCTGGTTCCTCTGCACTCTCTGCGCCTTCCTCACCGCGCGCAACCGGCATATCGCCGTTCATCGCCAGTGGATGATCCGCTCCTACGTCTTCACGCTCAACTTCATCTTCACCCGGATTCTCAACCCCATCCCCGCCTACTTCAAGATGTCGGAGGCCACCTTCGCGCTAATGCTCCTCTTCCTCTCCGCCTGCTATCTCTTCCTGACGGACGTCTATTTCAACCGCCGCGAGCTGATGCATCGTCGCGCGTAGGGAGGTATGGACCGATCGCTGGAGGAAGCGGACGATCGGGCATTCATTTGTCTGAATCTCGAGGGCAAGAGGATGCGCTTGGGATTTCGGTCGCAGCTTTGAGTTGACGGGTGGATACATTTTGATCATAATGATCATATTGGTTGTTATGGTTGGAGCTTGCGATGATCTCAGAAGTGAGCGCTGTCAACTTTCGCCAGAACCTGGGCGAGATGCTGAACCAGGTGCAATACAGGAATGACAGCATCTTGATAAGCAAGGACGGCAAGCCGGTGGCCGCGCTGGTGGACGCCGAGCTGTTTGCCCGGATTCGCCGGATGCGCGACCGGTTCGATGCGTTGAGCAGCCGGGTTGCCGAGGCTTATGCGGATGTGCCAACTGGCGAGGGGATGGCGGAAATCGATGCGGCCGTAGCGCGCGAACGGCGGAGCTGATGGCTGGTTTGCGCGTGGTTCTGGACACCAACGTTTTGGTGTCGGGATTGGCTTATCCCGGGAGCGTGCCGGGACGCATCCTCAATGCCTGGCAGCAGGGCGGGCTGGATGTGGTGCTGTCCAAGTACATATTGGATGAGATGGTTCGGGTGCTGCCGCGGCTCTCGCGCATTCAGTTGAGCCCAGCGGAAGTCCGCGACCTTGCCGACAGCTTCCTGTTCATGGCGGAGATTGTCGAGCCCAGTGGGGAAGTGGACGAAGCACTGCGCGACAAGGCCGACGGGCCTGTACTCGGGACGCTGCTGGCGGCGCAGGCAGATTACCTGATTACGGGGGACAAGGACCTGCTGGCGCTCGCCGAACAATATTCCATTGTTACGCCGGCGGTTTTTTGGGAGCGGCATGGGAGTTAGTGGCCGCTCTGGGGCTGCAGGTCAACTGGTCGACGAGTCCACTAGCGAATCCGATTCTTCTTCCACCAGGCCGGAGAACTGATTGGGCTTGATGTTCTTCGCTTGAGCCGTGATGTGCCAAGGTTCCGCACGTTCCAGTTCGGCGTACCAGGGCCAGTACGATGTGCCAACCGGAATATAAGCCATCAGTGCGCCGCGACCGTTTGCATTTGAATTTCCGCTATACCACACGAGCGCCGTCTCCGGTTCTTGTTCTGCGGCTCTTCGCTCAAGCGCGACGCTACTGGTGACGTGCCTGTGCAATAGTTTCCCTGGATCGATCTCCCGATACTCGGGAGCAATAAACCTCCGCTGTGACACAACTCTTTCGGGCACGAAAGGTGGAATTCTTAAGAAGTTATTCGGTCGACGATCCGTGGGAACCTGCCATATTCCCACGGACCCGAGCGCCTTTCCGGAAAAATAGAGCCATCGCCGGCCGAACCAGTTATCAATTTTGATGAGAGCGAGAGATACAGGTGAATAGCGGCGAAGAATTCCGTTCACTGCCAGCTCCACTTGCCTGACGAACTCAGGTTCGTCATCGAATTGAGGCGTAATCTCCATCTGCGCCGAGTATACCCGCGGCCGCTCTGAAGCACCTATCCTCAACCGGACCATCGCGCCAAAACGCTGAACGGCCTCGCGCAACGTGAGGCCGTTCAGCCAACCGCATACCGTGTTCCGTTATTCGAGCGTCACATCAGCATGCAGCGGCGTGTTTTCGCTGGAGTCGCCTATGCGGATTACGAACTTGCCGGGATCGATGGTCCACTTGTGTGCAGCCTCGTCCCAGTAGCTGAAGGCGCGGGCGTCCAGATTCAAAGTCATGTGTTTGGTTTCGCCAGGTGCGAGACGAACTTTTTCGAAGCCCTTCAATTCGCGCTCGGGACGGTCTGCTTTGGCGGAGGGATCGGAGACGTAGAGCTGAGCCACTTCTGCTCCGGCCACGGCGCCGGTGTTGGTGACATCAAAGCTCACGGCCACTGTGGAACCGGACGCGGCGGCTGCGGGCGAATGCAGATTCGAGAAGCTGAAAGTGGTATAGCTCAGGCCGAATCCGAATGGAAACAGCGGGTGCTTGCCCGTCGTGGTCCAGTAACGGTAGCCGACCATGAGCTTGTCGCCGTACTTGATCTGCTCGATTGTGTAATCCACGGGCGTGCCGTTTTCTCCCGTGGTGTGCAAAACGGTGTCAGCGCCAGGGACGCCGTAGTACCAGGAATAGGATGGGTTGTCTTCCCAACTGCGGTCGAAGCTGACCGGGAGTTTGCCCTCGGGATCGTATTTGCCGAAGAGGATCTGGGCCACGGCGGTGCCGCCTTCCTGGCCGGGATACCAGGTGTGCAGGAGCGCGGGCACCTTGTCGAGCCAGCGCCGGGTATCCATGCCGCCTCCTCCAGTGAGCGTGACGATGGTGCGCGGGTTGGCGGCGGCGATGGCTTCAATCAGCGCGTCCTGGCCCCAGGGCAGCGTGAAGGTGCGGTCATGACCCTCGCCCTCGGTGGGCGGATTAAAGCCGACGGCCAGCACAACCGCATCGGCTAGAGACGCGATCTGTTTTGCGTCGGCGGAAACCAGGTCCGGTTCATAAGCAATGCCGAACCCGAAGCGGGAGCCGGCCGCGTGGGGCAGATAGTCGGCCTGAAGACTGACAGTTTGCCCTGCGGCGAGGTCGAGCGAGGTGTATTTTGGCACCTGGCCCTCGGCGTGGATCTGATTGATAACCTGCTTCCCATCCACGTTGATCTTGAAGGTATCTTCGCCGGCAGCGGCGGCAATCAGCAGATATTTGCCGGCGTTGTCGGACTTGAAAGCGGCGGTATAGCGGATGCTGCGCGGGTTGGGGTCGGCGGCCTCCCATTGATTCGGCTGCCAGTCGGCCACGTTGCGGCGCATACCGGAATCCGGTGTGCCCGTAAAGCCGGAACTGTGGTAGGTTTCCACTTTGACGCTGCCTTCCCAGCGGGTTTTGCGGAAGACGTCATTCATCTCCGGAAGGCCGCGGCTGTAAAGGACGTGGACATCGGGTCCGAGCAGGTTGGCGATGCCTGTGAGAGTGCTGACAGGCTCGAATGCCGTGGCTTCAGAGGAACCGCCTCCGCCGGGGATGGCGGGCCACGCATCGGGACCAATGACGGCGATGGTCTTGATCTTGGCCGGGTCGAGCGGCAGCAGTTGGCCTTCATTCTTGAGCAGGGTGATGCTTTCGAGAGCGCCATCAAGCGCGACCGCTCGATCGGCGACCGAGTAAGTGGAGTCGGCGGGATCGAACTGAGGGCGGGTGGTGAATCCATAGCGCAGCTCGGTGCGAAGCAGGCGCAGCACCTTGTCGTCGATGGTGGATTCCTTCACCTGGCCGCTCTGGATGGCGGGAACGAGATTTTTGGCGTTCATGAATTTAGGACTGGGCATTTCCAGGTCGAGGCCGTAGTTGGCCGCGGCCACGCCGTCGTAGGTCGCGTCCCAGTCGGACATGAGAACGCCTTTGAAGCCCCAATCGCCCTTGAGGACCTTGAGGTTGAGGAATTCGCTTTGGGTGGCGTGGAAGCCGTTGACCTGGTTGTAGGAATTCATGACGGCATCGACTTGGCCCTCAATGACGGCGGCTTCAAAGGCGGGCAGGTCGATTTCGCGCATGGTGCGCTCATCCACCTGGACGTTGGCGTTATGGCGGTTGAACTCCTCATCGTTGAGGGCGTAGTGCTTTACGGTAGCGATGACGCCCTGGGACTNNAGGTACTCGAAGTTGCGGCCGCCAACGGGCGAGCGGGCGATGTCGACGCCGGGACCGAGGAGGAAGTTGACGCTGCGGGCGCGTGCGTCCTTGCCCAGGCTCTCGCCAATTTCGCGGGCTAGTTTTCTGTCCCATGAGGCAGCCAGGGAGACGCCGCCGGCGTAGGCGGTGGTGGGTCCCCAGGTGCGCACGCCGACCGAGGCATCGGACATTTTGAAGCGGGGCAAGCCGATCGAGGGCATGGCGTGGGTAAACATGGAGTCGACGCCGCCAATCAGCTCGATCTTCTGCTCGAGGGTGAGCTTGGCGAGCATGGCCTGGGCCTGGGCCTCGATAGCCGGCGAGTCCGGCACGGGCGCCTGGGCCACGGCCGAAAGGGTTGTGGCGAGAGCGCAGACGATCAGCAGCGGAAGAATACGGGTGAGAGCGAGGGCAAAAGGCGATTTTGGGGCGCACTTCAGTGTGTTTTTCATATCGCGAAAAGGTTAGCGCATCGGACGGCGCCATGTATAGAAGCAGCGGGAACGCAGGAGATTTCTGGTTTTTCTCCCGGCAAACACCCAACCTATTCGACTCCATGAAGAAGGGCGACAGTGGATCGCAGGATGGGATAGCATGCCTTAGGTACCCCGGGTTCGGATTCCGGGAGGCCTCCTGTCTAAGCGGCCGGCGACTCAGAACCGCTGGGCATTCAGGCAGGAGCGAGCACAGACTCAACCCGACCGGCAACTGGCTCTTCGCCGGCCCCAAGGCGCTCCACTGTGACCACCGTGATGTCGTCGGACTGGCCGAAATGCCTTGCGGCCTCCACAATGGCGGCGGCAGAGCGAGTGGAAATCTGCTGGCCGCGCTCGAATCCGAATAATTCGCCTTTTTCGTTCTGCGCCTCCACCACGCCATCGGAGTAGAACGTCAGGCGGCTGCCGCGGCTGAGATTGAATTGGCTCGATTCGTAAGTCGTTCCGCTGACGATCCCGAGCGGCAGAGCATTGGGCAGAGCAAGCTCTTTGCCGTCGAGATATGGCGACAGATGGCCCGCGTTGGCGATAGTGACCTGTCCATTGGGCTGAATGAATGCGGCCACGGCGGTCGAAAATCCTCCGCCTTTGGCTCGTCCTATCAATCGCTGGTTCAAATGCGCCAGCAACTCAGCGGGAGCGTGGGTGAATTCGGCCGTGGAATGGATGGCACCCACCAGCACTGAAACCAGCATGGCCGCGGGCAGTCCCTTGCCGGACACGTCGCCCACCACCAGGAGCAGGCCGCCATCTCCGCTGGGAAGCAGTTGGAAGAAGTCGCCGCCCACCTGCTGCGCCGGCAGATAGGCGCTATCCACAGCCAGACCGGGAATTGAAGGCCGTTCCTCAGGAATGAGAATCTGCTGCACGCTTCGAGCAGCGGCCATCTCCTGCTCGATCTCCCGGTTGCGGTCCTGAATGCGCCGCAGGCGAAATGTCATGGCCACCAGCATGACGAGGGCAAACAGCAGGTAAGCGATACCGCGCACATCGATGTCCAGCCCCCGCCAAATCACATCCTGCGGAATGCTGGGAATGCCCAACTCTCTCGCCATCCGGGAGGAATTCTCGGTGACGATGAACAGAACCGAAGCTCCGATCCAGCGCATCTCCGGCAGCTTGCTGCGAAAGCACATCGGCAGCATCAGCAATTCGGTTAACGAAGCCAGAAGGATGGCGCCGGGTGTGGAATAACGCATGAACGTATCGAGGAAAGAAGGCAGCGGAAGCCCTGCCACAACATACCACTCCAGCAATCCGAGGAGCTGGATGAGCCTGAAAAGCCTTGGAACAGGCCGCTGGAGGAACGAGAAAACAAATTCAATGAGGATCAGCGCCGTAAAAGTATTGCCGAGAAAATAAATTGCATTGCTCAGCCAGAGCGGCAGTCCGATGTTGACAATGCGGGAGATCTCGTCCACACGCAGCAACGCCACGATGGCGAGGCTCGAGCCCAGCCAAAAATATTCCCGCAGCCGCGTGTTCACCGAAAACAGGAGCAGGAAGACAAAGCCAGCGCAGCCGATGACCCCAAAGCATAGATAGTGCGTGGCATTGAAGCGGAGATAGGCCAGCGTATCGGCGTCCATGATGGTCCGGATGCGATCCGCGGGCGCCAGGACGTAAGGAAGATCGGGGCCGTACCCCCCGATAAGAGATCCTGACGGATAGGCGCGCAGGACCAGGACCAGCCACCCATCCGGAGCGTACGAACTGGGGAAAGTGAGAATTCTGCGGTTATCGGCGTTGGCGCTGAGCCGGCCGTCTCCGATTGTTCCGCCAATGGGGTGGCCGTTGGCATAGACCTCATAAAAGACAGGATGATCCTGGACCAGCAGTCCCAGCTGCGGGGTGTTCCGCAACTGCTCTGGAAGGGTGACCTGATAACGCAGCCAATGGGTCGTCCCGGTATCGACAGAATCATTTGCAATGCGCGGTTGCCAGTTGCATCCGGGATCGGTTCCGGCAATGCAGCGGGGGTCATCCCCTGGGTGGACTTGCCACTGCTCGGCGGGTATGGTCAGGACTGTTCCGTCCTGGGCGCGGCCCGGTGTTGAAGCCGCTGACAGTACCGCTGCCGCCAGCAGCAGCAGGCCACGCGCCGCAATCCCGAAAATTCGCTGTTTCCCAAACATTTCCCGCTAGCGTATCAGGTTCCGCGGAGGCGTGGACAGCGCTATTTTGGGTGTTCACTCCGTCGAAGGTGGGCCCTAGTCTGGGCGTATGCGGAGGGTCGAAGCGGCGGCAGCACAAGCGAAATCAGCAATTTGCGACGTGTGACACGGATCACAAGGGGGGGTGAATGGGGTC
>PLSH01000382.1 GCA_003165095.1 Acidobacteriaceae bacterium | reverse complement strand
CGGCATCTCCAACCTGAACCTGGACCTGATTGCGGGCCTTGCCGGCCAGACAGCCGCTACATGGGAGCAGTCTCTTGACGCGTTGACGGCCTGTGGCGCGCCGCACGCCAGCGTGTACATGCTCGAAGTGGATGAGGACTCGCGCCTGGGCCGCGAAATGCTGGCTGGGGGAACGCGCTACCATGCCCAGAAAGTGCCGGAAGACGACACCATTGCGAGCATGTACGAGCGGGCCATCGAGCGCTTGCAAGACGCTGGGCTGAGGCAGTACGAAATCTCAAATTTCAGCGGCACCGGCCTTGAGTCTCGCCATAATCTTCGCTATTGGCAGAGGCGGCCCTATCTGGGCGTGGGCCTGGACGCATCGTCGATGCTGCGCGAAGTGCGGCCTGAGGGGCTCCCCAATGCCCTGCGAACCAAGACCACCGACGACCTGGCGGAGTATTCTGCCGGGCCGTCGAGCGTGGAGACGGCATGGCTTTCGCCGGCGCAGCAGCACGAAGAGGCCTGGTTCGTGGGCTTGCGGCTGAACGAGGGTGTTCAGGTCGCCACGCTGGAGCGGGAGTTTGGCCGCGA
Organism: Acidobacteriaceae bacterium; assembly: GCA_003165095.1. The sequence goes on along the minus strand of PLSH01000382.1, from coordinate 7,443 downwards.
GTCCGTGGCCAGGGCCATGGGAGTAGTGGCGAAGCTGGAGGAAGATGGCCTTCTGAGCTTCGACGGCCAATCGGTTCGCCTCACCGCGCAAGGCCGCCTGCTCTCGAACGATGTGTTCCAGGAGTTTCTGGGACTCGATGCGGAACTTGTCTCCTGAGGGCCGGCTCACTCCTCGCGCAGCAGGATCAGCGGATTGACCGACAGCGCTCGTTGCGCCGGAATCCAGGTAGCCGGCAATCCCAGCAACGACATCGCCAGAACCACGCCGCCGAGAACCAGCGGATCGCGCGGAGTTGCCTGATACACGATGAAAGTATGTGGGTCAATGGGCGGCGGCAGCAATGAAAGGGCGCTGCCTTCAGAGGATCGTAGCCGGGGGAACTGGCATCGCTGCCGCCGCTTTTGGTGGAGGCGCCTGAGGGAATCAGGCAAGCCCAATAAGTTGAAATCTGTGCAGTATTGCACGCTGCTGGGATTCAATTTCGCTTGAATAAACCACGTACTTCACTCGAGAATTCTTGAAGAAACTTCAAATGTGAGCAATATGCGACAGTATCGAAGGCCCGCGAACCCATAATCTGCATTCAAAGAGGTATCTCCGACCACCCCCTCGCGGTAACCATTCAACAGTATCTGCCTCGTGCAGCGCGCAATTCCGGCGCACCAACAAACCAATCCTTCCATAATGCCTCTGGAGCGGGTTCGCTGGAAAGCGAACCCACAGCTCTCCCTTGCGGTCCCAGTTGGTCCCGAGCATTTCACAACCACATTTGAAAACCAGGCCACGGCTCTACCACGCCAGAAGTTCATCCCCGGAGGTTGGAGAGAAGAACAGGACAGGCGCGGGAGCCGGGTGCTGATTTTCACCGAAGCACTGGATGGATTCCGGGCCCGCTTCCTTGGCCCAGCCCAGCGCCTGCTCGGCTTCGCGCAGCACAACCACCGGGGATCGGCCCTGGCTTTCCGCGACCCCGAAACATGCCGAGAGGCGGATGGATTCGCCGGCAACGTGGAACGGGATGCTGAAGACGCCCAGGCGCACCCGTTCTGCCAGCATGGCGGCGTTGAGCTTGCCGCAGCCCGGCAGCGCGACCAGGAACTCATCCATCCCAGGACGCCCCAGCAGGTCGTAGCTGCGCAACAGGCGCGTGGTTCTTGCCACGATCCGGCAAAGCAGTTCGTCGCAGGCATCCATGCCGAGCCGCGAATTCCAATGGCCGAAGTCGTCGATATCGAAAAGCAGCAAACACATCGAGCTCTTCAGACGCTGCACGCGGTCCGTCTCCCGAAACAACATCGCCAGCAACGCCTCGCGGTTGTAAACGCCGGTCAGGGGGTCCAGTTGCGCGTTGATCGCCGCGGATTCGCGAAGAACATCGAGTTCGTGCGTCACGCGATACGCGCGCCACACCAGGTCGAGCCGCAGTTGCCAGTAAGAGGGTTCGGCGGAACAGAGAATCAGGTCGTCAATCACACCTTCTGAGAGCCGCTCAATCCATTCCCCGGTGACAGTGTCCGAAATCAGGACAATCGGGAACCGCTTGCCGTTTTCGTGGGAGCGTACCCCGGCCAGCAACTGTCCCATCTCCATGCCGGGCAGGTTTGCGTCGAGCAGGGCCAGGCCGGGTGGCGCGGATGCGGTCATCGAGGCCAGGGCGGCCTGCGCGGAAAGAACCACCTCCACCCGCGATCCTGCTGCCAGCAGCACAGGCTCGATGGCAGCCAGGAGAGCGGGTTCGGGAGATGCGAGCAGAAAGGTCGGACATTTGCGATCGAGCATCCTATGGATTCTCCCTACAGGATGCATCGGCGAAGATTAGAAAAAATTCATGGAATCAAGAAAGAATTCTTGGCTTTTTTCAATGACTCTGGCACGAAATCAGGGTTCCGAAGGTACTGTGAGCGGCCCTCATTATCCGCCGCGAACCCCTTCGCCAGCCGCCCGATCCGCAGGCCTGCCCGCCATCCGCCGCCCTTCCGCCGCAATTCAGTCGACGAAATCCACCTGCGGCGCAATGGGAATGATGCCGCGCTCGAAGCCCATGTCCAGCAGCTTGCGGATCGCCTCACGCCCGTCCGCCCCGTAGTCGAGGGTCCGGTCGTTCACATACATGCTCACAAACCGGCTGGCCAGCCTGGCATCCAGGTCGCGGGCAAACTGCATGGCGTATTCGAGAGCCTGTTCGCGGTGGTCGAGCGCGTGGTTGATTGAGTCCCGCAGGGCCTTCGAAATAATGCGGTGCGACTCAGCGCCCAGCGAGCGCCGGATCGCATTGCCGCCCAACGGCAGAACCAGGCCCGTGGTCTCTCGCCACCAGACGCCCAGATCGAACACCTTGTAGAGGCCGCTCGAGGAATAGGTGAGCTGTCCCTCATGAATAATCAGGCCGGCGTCATAGGTCCCAGCCAGAACGGCCGGAATGATCTGGTCGAAGGGTACCGTCTCAGTCTTGATTTCGGGGTTGAAGATCTTGAGCGCCAAAAAAGCCGTGGTCAGGGTTCCCGGAACGGCGACCTTGATGTGGCCCAGGTCGGCGGCGGCGAGCGGCCGCAGCGAGACGACCATGGGCCCGTAGCCTTCGCCCACGCTTCCGCCGCAGCCCATCAGCGTGTAGTTCTGCTGCAAGTATGGGTAGGCGTGGAAGCTGATCGCGGTCACATCGTAAAAAGCTTCGTCCTGGGCGCGCCGATTCAGCGTCTCAATATCTGCCAGGGTGTGCGAGAAACGGTAGCCGGGGACGCGGATTTTGTTGGTCGCCAGCCCATAAAACATGAAGGCGTCATCGGAATCCGGGCTATGCGCGATGGAAATATCCTTCACGTCATCGGCGACTTGTGCTGCAGAATGCAAAGTACTCACTGGGCAACAATCCTTTCAACGATCACAGGGGGGCTATATATTGGATGCGCCGATCAGGCCGAGCGGCGGCGCAGGCGCTGAAACCCCGCAGCCAGTCCGGCGGCTGCGGCAATCTTCAGCGCGTCACCCGGCAAAAAGGGAAGCACGGCGAGAGCGGCTGACTGCAAGACAGCGGCATGGGTCAGCAGGGCCAGCCACAGGGCGCCGCCGAAAAGGATAGCCAGGTCGCCGGCTGCCGCGCTCCAGACAGCCGCTGCAAACCCCTTGCTGGACCGCCGCCAAAGGTATGAAATCAGTGCGGCAGCCAGAGGATAAGCCAGCAAATAGCCGCCCGTGGGCCCGAAAAGGTGAGCCAGCCCCGGAATGGCCGGCGTAGGGGCAAATACCGGCAAACCAGCCGCGCCTTCAAGCAGATAGGCGCCGAACGTGGCCGCGGCCATTCGCGGCGTAAACAGCAGGCCAAGCAGCAGCACGGCAAACGGCTGCAGGCTGAGCGGCACGGGCGTGAAGAACAGCGGCACCGCAACGTGGGCGCAAATGGCCGCCAGCGCGCTGCCTCCCAGCACCATGGCCGCCGGGCGCAAAACCTGCGGTGTGGCATCGGCCAGCGAGGTGCGAATTTCAGAGAATGTCTGGCTCACGTTGGTCCTTTACGGTTCCCGTTCCAGGTCGGTTTCCTGGGCGGGGTCAAGCGGCGTTGTTTCCTGGCGAAGTCTTGCGCGATGCAGCCGGATGTGACGCGCCACGCCCGCGGCCGCAACCAGCAGCGCTCCAACCGAGACAAGTAGCCCAATCATTAACCAGCGCATGGCAGCGAACCACCCAAGAATACCAGAGTGACCGCATCCCGCCGGCTGAAATCACGGCCTCAGCAGGCTGGCTTGCAACCAATCGAGATAGGGGTGGCTTCCCGAATCGACGTTCAGCACCAGGAACTCCGGAGTCTTGTAGCTGTGCAGCTCATGCAGGCGGATTTCCAACTCGGCCAGTTGATCCGAACCGGTCTTGATCAGCACCAGGGTCTCGGTAGTCGTTTCGGTCTGCCCGCCCCAGTGATAGATCGAGTGGACGCCCGGAATGAGCGTTGCGCATGCGGCCAGCCGTTCGTCGACCAGCGTGCGGGCCAGCAGGGCTGCTTCTTCCGGATCGGCTGCGGTTGTCAGCACGATTCGAGCTTGCGGAGCGGGATCGGACATGGTGCACTTCCACGCTCAGTGTACGTCAGCCGGCGCGGAAACAGAGTCTTGTAACAAGGGCACGGCTTTAGCCGGGCCGCAAGCCAACGGAGGGAGCAGGGGCCTTCAGGCCCCTGAAACCGGACATGCAACCAAAGAGGCTTTAGCCGCGGGCCCTGCGGCCATCCCGCGCTCCATGCCAACCATGCACGAGGACGGGTGCCCGAATCTCGATTCTGAGATGTGGGAAAGCAAGCCTTCATCCTGAGCGCCAAAAAACTTGATTGTCATCCTGAGCGAAGCGCTTTTCAGCGGAGTCGAAGGACCCGCGGTTGCCTTTCGCTGCCTGGAAATGGCGCCACTTTAGAGCCTGTCCATCGCGGCCGCAACCGGCCGTCTTCGATTTGACCGGCAACCGCAATTCCTCCCGGAGGGAGCAGGCGAGAATAGCCCAGGGGAAGCGTAGCGCACCCCTGGGAAATCGTTTCAATTCAAATTGGAGCCCCGTCGGGGCGCCACGAGCCCGGAATCCTGTTCATGCAATTGCCCTGCCTGGCCACACGGCCCAAGTGACCGTTATCGAAATCTGAGAACCCAACTTCGCATCAAGTACGCGAACACTACCTTCACTTCAACGACTCCAGAGCGTCCGCTTCGAGTTCCTCGAGGAACCTAATATGAAGATCTGTCGGTAGCGGCGCTTCCGAGAAAAATCTATTTTCCCCGAATGGCACATCGATCCGGTGTTCGATTGTGATACCAGCAATTGCGTTTTTCCGAGCAGTAGGATCATGGCCCACGATGACCTTTGAGGCCTCGTATGGCAGAGCCTCTCCAAAGAAGCCAGACACAGCCTCTCCAGCTTTCCTAGCAAGATTTTGCAGCGGTTTACTCAGAGACGAAAGTAACGGAAAATCCGAATTGAACGATATTTGGCTGATGTAGCCCCAGTGTCGAATCATGCCGGGCCTATATGTTAAGCCTAGCTTTTCAGCGCCCCACTTCAATACATCTTCGAGAACGTGACGTGAGTCGGCTGTAGAGCTCAGAGTTTCGAGCGAAATAATGCCAGTGTAGAGAGCGAGCAAATCAATGACTTTATCGCCGCTCTTTCCCGACCCGAACTTGATCCCCTTTTCCGGATCGAATTCCTCAGGCTTTGTTGGGTAAGTCAAGAATCCATACTTTTCGACGAGTGGAGAAACAATATCAGGGAAGCGCAATCTTCCAGAAAGGTTAAGCTCGTCGATGTATATCAGAGCGACGGCGCGGGCCTTTAGAATCGCTGTTACTTGCATAGTGCCTCTTGTGCATCAGGTTGTTGTGGACTATGGTCTTCGATCTGTGATGATAATTCTGACCTCTTGCGCCCACGTTGCTTCTCGGCTCTCCAATCTCCGATGTCGGTGACAGGCGGTTTGCCTTGAATCAGCCCAGGATCTTCATCACGGCTTACTCTTTCTAGCGTCTTGCGTTCAAACCAAATCACCTCGCCTGGAAGAGTCCCGAATGGCTCAAAGGAAACCCTTAGGCGCACGTCGAATGCCCGGGCCATTTTGATTAGGCTCCTGATATTCCATGAGGAATAATCGACATTCTCATAGCGTGACACGCCTGCCTGAGTAGTCCCGATCATGGACCCAAGGCTGGCTTGCGTCATTTGACGCTGTTCGCGAAGCACCTTAATTTGGGTAGCAATATATGCATTCAGGAAAGATTCGGCATAGCCTTCCGCATACTCTTTGTCGCAAAGGTTTATCCTAAGCGAGTTCTCGATTTCACCAAGCATGGGATATTCGCCTTTCATGATCCGCCAAGAGAATGTTGCGATTCTCCATCGCCCGTTGGGGGCTTGGAAGGAGCTTCCCCTGAACTTCCACCGCTCCCGCCAGCAGAGTAAACTCAGCGTCCATATCGAACGGCCCCCGGCAAAGCATCGGCCTGAGCATTACATCGGCATTGATCCGCAATTTGTAAATGTGGCCGGTCTTGTTAATTGGGCCAACGAGCAACTTGGGGGGTAAGCTCATTCCACTGATCGCCAACATGTTGAGTTTGCTGTCGAGTATGCCCTGGCTTCGCTTGGACAGGCCCCGTCGCCACACTGCTATGACACTCTTCCCATCCACGCTAACGAAATCATACAGGGAAAAGGCCACTTTCATCACCCTTTTGTGATATTTTACTAATCCACGGTCACATCACAGTTTTGTGATATAGCGAGAGAAGGCGACTAGCGACCGCCGGGGAAGGGACTTAACCCCTTGAATCGTTAGCGCGGTTGGAGCTCAATTCTCCCGCTCTCCGCTGGTATTGTATCGCCAAGTCTTCTCGTGCGACTCTTTATTTCGCGAAGAAGGGGGTGAGAAAGGTGCAACGATGTTCAACCCGAAAACAAACCGGATCGCCTCTTTAGCGGCGAGGTTCCCTGAGATGAGCCAGTACCTAGACCGGACCCACACACAATAGGCACCGCCAACCTGGCCAGATACAGATTCTGTTTCGATCGGCCCCGAAAGCCCCCGGCTCCCACAATCCCTCGCCTTCCCGCCCCCAAGAAGAAAAGCCGTTTCTCCGGCGCAGCCACTTCCGCCCCGATCTCAGCCAAAGCCGCGTCCTGTTATAACCCCACAAATCGGGCCCTTATTGCGCCCCAAAAAGGCCTTATTTTGGCTTAAAAACACCCCAAAAACACCTTAAAACACACGATTGCGCGCCTGTTTTCACACCCTTCGTCCTGCTATAAGCCGACACTTCCTCAATTTCTGTCGGCTTATAAGCGCACATTTTCGAGCAAAACAACTACCTCCTCCGAAAACGCCGGCTTTTAACCCGACAGATTCATTGGAAATGTGGGCTTATAACAGTACATTCTCGAGCGAAAAACTTGCTCGACCGAAAACGTCGGCTTAGAACAGGACAAATTGATCGGAAATGTCGTCTTATAAAAGTTTCTGAGCGGCAGCTTCCGGCACGGATTCACGGGGCTGGATAAAATGGTTTAGGAGTTCAAGGTAAGGGCATGGAATTCAAGGTTGTTGAGCTGGAGCGGGAACCGATCGAGTTCGATCTGAAAGTCCCGCCGGAAGCCGTCCTATTCGGTGACGAAGCCACGCAGATTGGGGATCTGGCCACTTCCGGCCTGGTCGAGGTGATTCACGAGCACCGCGGCCCGAAGGATATCGTGGCCGATATCCGGCTGCGGGGACGGTTTGCGGGCACGTTCGAGGTGCCTTGCGCGCGCTGCGTGGAGCCGGTGGAAATCCCACTGGAGGCGGAGTTCGATCTTATATTCCGCCCCGCCGACGCCGATTCCGAGCCTCCGGAACGCTCCATTACTGCGCCCGAAACCGAAATCGGTTATTATCAAAAGGACAGTCTTGCGCTTGAAGATGTGCTGCGCGAGCA
>PLSH01000147.1:8362-8798 GCA_003165095.1 Acidobacteriaceae bacterium | reverse complement strand
CTCCCAAAATCGCCAGAAAAATCTCCTCCAAGGTGAACCGTTGCCCCTGCTCGACACCAGGCAGTGCGCTGGCCACGCCGGCCCTCAACTCATCGAGCGATCCAATGGCCACCAGCCGCCCTTTCGAGATGATTGCCACATGACTGCACAACCGCTCCACAATCTCCAGCACATGAGTGGTGAGAAAAATAGTCGCTCCGCGGTTGATCATCCCTGTCAGCATGTTCTTCAGCATCCCCGCTGCAATCGCGTCCACGCCCTCAAACGGCTCATCGAGAAACAGCACCTTGGGCCCATGAATCACGGCGGCTGCCATTGCCAGCTTCTTCTGCATTCCGTGCGAGAAGTCCGTCACAAGTTTCCGGCCTTCGCCGGCCAGTTGCATGAATTCAAGCAGCTCTTCCGTTCGCTGATTGGTCGTCGCTGCATCCAGGCC
>PLSH01000147.1:1729-8263 GCA_003165095.1 Acidobacteriaceae bacterium | reverse complement strand
CGCGTGAGCCCGTTGGTCTGAATTGCAGGATTTTCCATCACTGCAAGACTAGCAGGGCGGCTCTCGCCATGTCGTAACGTTCTGGTTCGTCGCAGTCAATGCGCGAGTAAGGAAGCGGCAAAATCGGTGCCCGGCATTCGTTGAAGTTTGTAGCGCCAAATCGCAATGATCGCGAGCGCCGGCCGCAAGCCGCGCATCGAGCCCTCTGCGCGTCAATCGCTGTCAACACTTCTTTGGAAATCACAATACCGAAGATGTCGTCCACTTCTCGGCTGGCTCCAAAACACGTACGGTCCAGAATGAGTCGCTTCCATCGATTCCCAGCCCGACCACAGTCAATCGCGGAACGCCTTCGTTTTGAAAGCAACCCACCGTTCCCCCGATATCGCCGTCAAGCGTGAGCACATTTGAGAGGCTCCCGCTGGCAAGATCGAACAGCGAGAATGCTTCCCGAGGATGCACTATTGGGACTCTATCCAATTCGCCGACCTGAGGGGAACTTACTCCCACCTGGACGAAGAGCCTGGTGCCATCGATCCGAGGCGACCAAAAGATGATCCCATTCGGATTCAGCTTGATTGAACCGAGTAGCTCCCCGGTTCTTGAAATGTGATAGATCGGCTGGTCAGAGAATCCGCGAATCACTAGAAATGTTCCGTCCGGCTCAACGACGACTGTCGGGCGGAAAACGGACATCGTAGGCGCACTCTTTGAGTAGCTTGCTTTATTGACGTTGTCTGGAAGAGCCAGGGACGATCTGAACTTGCCGGAAGTATTAAACAAGAGAATGGCGACTCGGATGCGGTCTCCTTCGAGTGCCGAACCGGCAATCATTCACCCATTTGCAAGTTCAGCCAGCCCGGTTAGCTTCAATAGGGGCTGCTTTGCCTCTTCGACCGATAACTGAATAACAGACAGCGCCTTTCCTTGCGGAGAGAACTTAACGGCGAAGGAGTCGCCATATTTCTGCGGCCTGTTGTCCCAACCGTCTATCTTTGAGTACTCTTTCACTGACCTCACGAGGGCTAGAACGCCTCCGTCAGACGACGGCGAGTAATACTCGATGCTCCCATGTGCCAGTTCTGGCACAGAATCAATGTCGATTTTGACCGTTTCCTTTTTCGAGTAGCGCACCAGAGACGATACGGTTTCGGAGTATCCGCGCAACGCAGGAAACCACAGGCTTTGGTTTACCCCGCACTGAATAGTGTCTCGTTGGCCGCCCATTGCAACTTGTTCGTAGACCGATTGAGGGATCCTCTCTTCGCTCACGACTCGGAGCTTCGTGACCTCCTGGCCGATTGCGATAGAGCTGATTGTCGAGAAGGCCAAAGTTGGCCAGAGACATCTCTTGCAGAAGTACACGTTCAGACCCTCCGCTGGAGGAATCGTATCACTCGACAGATGGACGCCCCGTGTTCGCCCTTTCAGGGGAGCTGGCATTATGGTGACATTCGGCAGGGTGCAGTCGCAATAATCAAAGTAACGCGCGTTTTACCGCCAAACCAAAAGCCNNCAGTCTGCGAAAATAAGAAGACGCCGTGCTCAACTACTTCAACTACTTCACCGAGATCGAAGACCGCTTCCAGCAGCGCCGCGGCTCCATCCTGCTGCTCTCCACGCTCGACTGGGCGCTGATCGAGACCTGGCGCGATGCCGGCATCCCTCTCGAAGCGGCCCTGCGCGGCATCGATGCGGCCTTTGACAAATATGAGGCCCGCCAGAAGCGCGGCCGCATGAGGCGCATCAACGGCCTGGCCTGGTGCGCGCAGGCGGTGATGCAAACCGCCGTCGAAATGAACGAAGCCTCCGCCGGCCGTGCTCCCGCTGCCGCTCCCGCCCGCGAATCCGGCTTTGAGCACGAGCGCGTCGCCGCTCATCTTGAATCGGCCGCCGCGGCTCTCGACGCCGCTGCCGTCGCGCCTGAATCCTGCGCCGCAACCGTCGCTCGCCTCCGCGAACTGGCCGCCGACGTGCGCGCGTCTACAAAAGGAACCGTCAACCTTGAAACTCTGGAGAGCTCGCTCACCGTGCTTGAAGAAAAGCTATTCGATGCGGTCAAAGCCGCCGCGCCCGAGGAGCTTATGGTCGGCCTCAAGGAACACGCCGCCCGCGAGCTTGCGCCTTACCGCAGCCGCATGGGCGTGGTGCAAATCCGGCAAGTAATGCGTCAGTTCGAGCAGAAACAACTGCTGGTTCACTACAACCTGCCCCGGCTAAGCCTCTTTTACATGAGCCAGCAATGAAACGTCCCAGACAAAATCGCGCCCCAAAGTCCGCCCCGCACAAACCTACGGGCGCCCCATCCTTCCGCGCACGTGGCGCAAGCGTGGGAAACGATGAGCCCTCCCCAGCCGGGACCATCCCCGTCCAGATCGAAAAGCCCGTCACCATCGAAAAGCCCATCTACGGCGGCGCTTTTCTAGCCCACTTCGAAGGCAAGGCCGTCTTCGTCCCGCTCGCGCTGCCCGGCGAACAGGCCCGCGTGCGCATTGTNNTCTCCGCACCGCATCGCACCCGCCTGCCGCCACTTCGGCGTCTGCGGCGGCTGCAGCTATCAGCACGCCACATACGAGGCCCAGCTCAGCTTCAAGCAATCCATCCTGCGCGAAACCCTTCAGCGCGGCGGCGTGCCGGCTCCCGAAAACATCCCCGTTCTCTCCGCCCAGCCCTGGGCCTGGCGCAACCGCATCCGCCTCGCCTTTGACGCCCAGGGAAATCCCGGCTACCGCGCCCGCCGCTCCAACACCATCGTTCCCATCGCCGAATGTCCCATCGCCGCGCCGCTGCTGGTCCATGCCGCCCAGGCCATCGCTGAAATTACGCGCCAATCCCCTGCCCAGCTGCGTCCCTCTGAAATCTCGCTCTTCTGCAACGCGGACGAAACCGCTTTGCTCACCGGCCTCTACACTCTTGCCCCAACCAAACTGCAACTCGAGGATTTTTCCCGCGCCCTCGCCGAAAAAATTCCCGCCCTCAAAGGCGTCGAATACACATCTGAAGTCCGCCCGCTCCGCGCCATCGCCCGGTGGGGCGAACCGTCTCTCGCCTACCAGGCCGCCGGCGTCGCCTATCGCGTCGACCACGGCGCATTCTTCCAGGTCAATCGCTTCCTCGTCGACGCCCTCGTCGACCGCGTCACCTCCAACCAAACCGGCGCCCTCGCCTGGGACCTATTCGCCGGCGTCGGCCTCTTCGCACGCAAGCTCGCATCCACCTTCGCCCGCGTCGTCGCCGTCGAATCCGCTCCCAACTCGACCGCCGCTCTCACCGCCAACCTCGGCGGCATGCCCGCAACCGCCATCCACTCCGATACGCTCGACTTCCTCCGCCGCGCGCCCCGCTCCAACCGCCCCGATCTCATCGTTGTCGACCCGCCCCGCACCGGCCTCGGCCCTGAAATCACAACCCTCCTCGCCGACCTCGCCGCGCCCTCCCTCGTCTACGTCTCCTGCGACCCCGCAACCCTGGCTCGCGACCTGCGCGCCCTCATCGCCTCCGGCTACGTCATCGAATCCCTCACCCTCGCCGACCTTTTCCCCCAGACCTTCCATCTCGAATCCGTAGTCCGCCTGCGCCGCTGACACCCCCGGCAGGCCTCTGCCGCGCCTGTTAGGCTTGCCTCTACACTCCACTCAGGTCTCAGGCGGAATGCAATCGGATCCACCCACCTCCGCGCAGGCCGCCTTCGGCCTCAGCGCCGTGCCGCTCTTCCATGCCGCGGGTCTCTTTGCCGCCGGCATCCTCGCCGCCCGCTGCCTCTGGCTCCGTCCCAGCCTGGTTCTCATCGCTCTCGCCGCCATCGCCATCCTCTGCTGCGTGGCCGCCCTCCGCGCCCAGCGCATCGCATGGCTCCCGCTCGCCTTTCTCTGGCTGCTGCTCGGCACTTGGTGCGCCCTCATGCAGCCCCGTCCCGCACCCGCGCCCGCACTCGCCGCGCTCTCTGACGATCTGCTTCGCTCCGTCGAAGGCACCGTCGTCGACACCGGACCCGTCCGCACTGAAATCGAGCAGAATATCGACGAGCCCATCCTCCAGTCACCCTCCCAGCGCGTCGACCTCCGCCTCTCTAGTGCGGAGCAGGTTAGCGACGCCGCGGACGATCAAATCCCCGTCACCGGCGGCGTGCGCCTCACCGTCCGCTGGCCCTCCCCCAATTTCCTCACCCAGCCCTTCCGCTGCGGCGACCGCATCCGCGCCATCGTTCGCCTGCTTCCACCCGCCGCCTATCGCGACCCCGGCGTCTTCAGCCGCGCCGATTACCTCCTCGATCAGGGAATCACTTCAACCGCCACCGTCTCCATCGATCGCGTAGAGCGCCTCGGCTCCTCACACGGTTCCCCCGGGGTCCCCGGCGACAGGTCTTCGTCGCTGGGGTGGTCGTCCCTCCCCTGCCGCATCACCGCCCTGCAACACGCCTCCACCGCTCGCCTGCTTGCCCTGCCCGCAGCCATGCGCCGCTTTCCCGCGCCCCTCCGCCTCACCCAGGACGACGCCATCATGCTCGCCGCCATGGTGGCCGGCGACCGCACCTTCCTCACCCACTCTCTCCGCGTCGGATTCGAGCGCACCGGCTCCTTTCACATGCTGGTCGTTTCCGGCTTCCATCTCGCCATCGTCGCTGCATGCATCCTCTTCATCACCCGCCGCCTGCACATGCCGCGCGTCCCCGCCACCCTGCTCACCATCGCCGCCTCCTTCGCCTACGCCCTCTTCACCGGCTTCGCCACGCCCGTGCAGCGCTCCCTTTGGATGGTCACCCTCTACCTGCTCGGCCGCCTCATCTATCGCGATCGCAGCCCCCTCAACACCATCGGATTCGCATCTCTCTGCCTGCTCGCCGTCAGCCCCCGCAGCCTCTTTGACGCCAGCNNTGCAGATGACCCTGCTCGCCGTCATCGCCATCGCCGGAATCGCCGCGCCGCTTCTCCGCGCCACCATCCATCCGTACCTCGCCGCCATTCGCGGCCTCCCGCTCATCGCTCTCGACGCCACATTCGCCCCATCGCTCGCCCAGTTCCGCTTCACCCTGCGCATGGCCGCTCAGCGCCTCCAGGCCGCCGCCAACCCCACCATCGCCTGGCGCGTTTTTCCGTTCGCCGTCCGCTTCCTGATCCGCATCGTCGAACTCGTCGTCGTCTCCTGCGTCGTCGAACTCGCCATGGCCCTCCCCATGGCCGTCTACTTCCACCGCATCACCCTCTTCGCCCTGCCCGTCAATCTCTTCATCCTGCCGCTGCTCGCCGTCCTCATGCCCGCCGCGCTGCTCACCATGCTCCTGCTCGTTGCGTGGCCCGCCGCAGCCGTTCTCCCCGCCATGATCGTTGCCTTCGTCCTCCACATCGGAGTCGGCCTCGTTCACCTCTTCGGCTCTCTGGCATTTGGAGATTTCCGCATTCCCACCCCGCTTCTCTGGCAATCCGCCGCCTTTTGCGCGTTCCTCGCCGCATCCATCCTGCTCGCCCACCAAGGCCTGCGCAGCCGCGCTGCCCGCCGCCTCGCCATCGCCGCGCTCTTCGTGGCCGCCATTGCCGCCATCGCTCCGCGGCCCATTCAGCGCCCGCCCCACGCGCTACTCATTGAAGCCATCGACGTCGGCCAGGGCGACTCGATCCTCCTCATCACGCCCGACGGCAAAACCCTTCTCATCGACGGCGGCGGCTTCGGAGGCGGTCCGCGCCAGGCTCCGCAGGACTTCGACATCGGCGAAGACGTCGTCTCACCCACCCTCTGGGCCCGCGGCATCCGCCATCTTGACGCTGTTGCCCTCACCCACGCCCACTCCGACCACATGGGAGGACTCCCCGCCATCCTGCGCAACTTCCATCCCGACGAGCTATGGGTCGGCAACAATCCCCGCTTCGGCGCCTACAACGCGCTGCTCGACCAGGCCGCCAGCCTCCACGTCCGCGTGCGCAGCTTCCGCACCGGCGCGGCCTTCGCCTTCGGCGCAACCCAGGTCAACGTCCTCGCTCCGTTTCCCAACTACCAGCCCGGCCCCGCGCCCACCAACAACGATTCGCTCGTCCTCCGCGTCGCCTACGGCCAAACCTCCGTCCTGCTCGAAGGCGACGCCGAATCCCCCATCGAAGACGCCATGGTCGCCCACGCCAATCTTCCCGGCCAGGGCCTGCAAAGCACCCTCCTAAAAGTGGGACATCACGGCAGCATCACCTCCACGCGTCCTGAGTTCCTCGCCTTGGTTCGGCCCCAGTGGGCCGTCATCTCCTGCGGACTCCACAACCGCTACGGCCATCCCCGCCACGAAGTATTGGAGGAGCTTCAAGAAGCAAAAATCCGCACCCTCAGCACCGACATCAACGGCATCTCCTGCTTCACCCTGAACGGCCAATCCCTAACCCCGGATTACGGCTGCAAATAACCGCAGCGCAGCGAAGCCGAAGAATCCGCATTCAGTTCTTCTTGCCCTGGCGTGCGATACCGCGAATCCCAAACCCGAACCGATTGAGCGCGCACGAACCAGGCAATTTCCGAAGGCCGACCCCGCAGGGAAGGACGATTGGATCGTCCTCG
>PLSH01000147.1:0-1642 GCA_003165095.1 Acidobacteriaceae bacterium | reverse complement strand
CAAACAAGCAACTATTGACCACCCTGCAAGCACGAGGTTGAAGTCGTCATGAGCAAAAATCAAGGCACCGTCGAATCTGCCAAACCGAATCCCACACACGAAGAGAGGGCCATTGCGTCGGCGTACATCGCCCAGGCCCGTCAACAATACACGACGTCAACCTCCGACATTGAGATTGACGATGGGCCGCAGGTGAGCATCGCGGAAGATGGTGCGTGGATCGCAGCTTGGGTGTGGGTGACTCAAGGAAAACTCAATCTGTCCAAGAAGAAGCGGACCTGTGCAGCAAATACCTAGAAGGACGCCCGCCAAGTTTCAGGCCTGAGCTGGACTTTGTTTTCAAGCGGCGGCGATATCGTGAAAATGCGCGGCTGTCTTGCAAACAGATGCACCCTGTAGATGCGCCAATCCAATGAGCGCTCCGTAGCTAACTCGCACTCGTTGCGGCTCAGAAAGAATGGAGTTCGCGCGGCGCCATTCGTGGTTTTCACCTCGATTAATCGCTCATGGCCGCGCGGGTCAAATGAGAAGACGTCGTAGCCGGCGCCGTCTCCGTCTTCCTCCGACACCCATCGGACCTTTCGCGCCAGATCTTCTCGGTCAGCCTGAGCGAGTTGTCTTCGCTCAACGTCGACCACAAAGGCCTCGCCGGCCTTTCCTAGCGAGCGGTTGCGGTGGTCTCGCTCTACCGGGTCAAATTTTCGTACGAGCCGTTGCAGCCTTTCCGGAATCGGTTGTTTAGCCCCTGTTGCGGACGGCGGATCTACAAAAATTGCCGACGATAAGGTCGATTCCGTTTGCGGGGCCGTGGCCGGCACTAATATCTCTGGGTGGAAGGTGAGGTATCGATCGATTCCATCGAAGATCGCGTTCTGATAGTTCCTCTTTGGCATGTAGCCTGGAATCCACGGAAGCCCCAACTCGTCGAGCACGGCAGAGATGTTTTGGTGCTTGAACTCGACGGACCTGTGGGTGCGACCAATCTGCACCATGAGGGCTGCACTATGCCGGGATTTTACGTATGGCTCTCCAGCGAGATCAGCCGAGAGCATGGCGAAATAGTCCGCGATGATGGCATCCAGTTCGTCATCTCGCCAAGGTTTTCCGATCTTTTCGTCGTCAGCCATCGAACTTGTCCACATCTTAGCGGAAAGGCCCTCGAAATGTATTTGATAATGTCTTTCGATTTTTGACCTGAGTTCCGGAACGGCCCCCCACTTTGCGCCTATTGACCCGGCTTGATTGAATTGGAATTGGAAAGGCGGAGACAAAGGCAACCGCAGGTCCTTCGACTGCGTTTGGCGCAGAAAACGCGCCGAACTTCGCTCAGGATGACAGCTTTGTGGCGACGCAAGTGCATTGAGGCCGAAGGGGAAACGACGGCCAACGAACTTCCCGGCCGTTGCCATCTTCGACAATTTGCGTTAGATTCTCGCCATGCCGGAGAAGGTCTACTTCACCTACATCGTGGCTAGTCGGAGCCACACGCTATACATCGGCATGACTGGCAATCTGTTGAAACGGATATTCGAACACAGACAAAAGACTCACCAGGGATTTTCCGCAACATATAACTGCAATCGGCTTGTCTGGTTCGAGCGATTCGCGAGCTCGCTAGGCGCGATTGCGCGGGAGAAGCAGT
>PLSH01000359.1 GCA_003165095.1 Acidobacteriaceae bacterium | reverse complement strand
CATGCTTTCAACAGATATTCATCATCGCAAGTCGCGCCAGATGATAGCGCTACCCGTTTTCCACTTGTTTCAGTCGGATTTTCAGCCGCTTCTTCGCTTCTCTTTCCCTCTTCCCACATTTCTCAAAGGCTCGTAGGCTTGCGATGAATTAAGGGAAAACTTAGCCGGACCCTTCCGGTTCTTCCCACGCGCAAACAGTACTGATTCATTGACTGCGAACGTGGGCTGACCTGCGAGAGGATCGTGTGCTGATAGCTGCATCGCGCGCGGATAGCGCACGGTGGCTGCCGGCACAGATTCTGAGGTACAGGCCAGCCTGGTCCCGGTCACCGGGCCCAACAATTGCCATCGCGAAACCGCCCTTAGAGCGGAGCGCGGAGCATCGCCACGGACGGCGAGCCAACCAAAGCAAGGAGCAGAATCCCACATCATGCGCCCTAAGAAGGTAATTCTCTGCGTAGACGACAATGAACAAGAGCTTTCTGTACTCAAGTTCATGCTGGCAACGAACGGATACAAGGTTATTTCAGCCTCGACCGGCCAGGAGGCGATCGGCGTTTTTGCCGTCAACCAGGTAGACCTGGTGCTGGCCGATTACAACATGCCGCAGATGAACGGAGATCAGCTGGTTGGCCGGCTGAAGCGGATTGCGGGACACGTGCCGATGATTCTGCTGGGCGATCCGCAGGCCATGGGCGGCGAGATCCACCTCGCCGACGCGATGCTGGCCAAGAAGAACTGTTCCTCGCAGGAACTCCTGGAGCGTATCAAGGTGATGAGCGCGCGCAAGCGCGGTCCGCGCAAGGGCGCGCAACGGACGGTGCCGGTGACGGAACTGGCTGCGGCATCCTAAAGTGGGAGCCCAGCCTAAATCGGGCTTCGGGTGGCGATGGCTTAGCTTGCGTATGCCTCCTCCACTTGCCCACGGCTCGGCCGACTGACATACTTCTACGTATTGACCGAGTTGTTCGCACCGCGGACACGGCTTGCAATTATCCGGATGCTGCCGTTCGTGCGCCGCTTTGGTTTTGTCAAGCATGCTTCATAAACCCGAGGCGAGTGGCTCAGCGCTGTGCCGGGCCGATCAATTAACTGCTCTCCAAGAGCCATCCGAGCACGAAGAGTCGTTTATGAAACGCACTCGGGAAAATGGACATTGGGCCGATTGCGTCAAGATTGACTGAGGAGGCGAATCAAATGGGGTACGCACAGGCAGCGCTTTTCGATGAAGATGTCGGCCCTCGCCGTGTTCAGGGCGGTGTCTGTACTTCAGATTTGATTCTGTCCGCTCACGTTGGCGACAACGCAGCGGTATTTCCGAAGGTGCTCGAACTTCACGTTCCGAAGGGAGCCAAGATTGCAGACGTTACATATGGCCTCGGCGTCTTCTGGCGGAACGTTGACCTGGATGAATACACACTTGTTCCAAGCGATATAAAAACCGGGATTGATTGTCGGAGCCTCCCTTATGAAGCAGGGTCGTTCGATTGCGTAGTACTCGATCCCCCGTACATGGAGGGCTTGTATCGGAGTTCCAACGGACATCTCGCTGGCTCCGGCACTCACGAGGCGTTCCGAACTGCGTACTCAAACGCTCAGGAAACAAAATCGGGACCAAAGTGGCACGACGCTGTTCTCGATATGTACTATCGAGCTGGGGCCGAATCTTATAGAGTTCTCAGGCAAGATGGGATTCTGATTGTGAAATGCCAGGATGAGGTGTCAGCCAACACTCAGCGGCTAACGCACCTTGAGATCATCAACTACTACGCCCAACTTGGTTTCTACACAAAGGACCTGTTTGTTGTGATGAGAACGAACAGCCCGTGCGTTACCCGCCTGAAGAAACAAGTCCATGCCCGCAAAAACCACTCGTATTTCTTGGTATTTATAAAGACTTCATCCCGTCGTTCGCTCAGCAACCAATCGGTCAAGAAGCCCAAACGGGCTATCGGTAAACGGCGGGCGTAAGGGCAAAGAAACGCTCATGCTACTTTTAAGCAGATACTTTTGTTGCTCAGGGGTATATTTCCGCGATGGCGAGCGGGGCAGGTCGTCGTTCAGCGCGAATGCAAATCTCCATGAGTTGCCGAATGAATAAAGGCAGACAGCAAGAAGGTCGAATCCTCCGACTGCGAGACAGTTTGTACTGATCCTGTCGCCATTTGGAAGCGAGACCGGTGTCGTATCGCTCGCATTGCACTGGAATGTTCCCTCGTAGCCCCCCTCCACCACCTTTACCTTTGGAGAGTCGAGGCACTTCACCTCAACGCGAACGCCCAGGCCCCTGTAATTAAAGCGGTAGTCACATTTCTGCGTTCTGTCGTAGGAGGAGGGCCGTACAAGATCCTCGATTTCTGGGCGCATCAGCCAGAGCTTCTTGAGTTTGTATTCCGCAACGAACCCAAACATTAGACTCCGCATACTCGGATTTTCCGCGACGATCTCGGAAAGTTCGCCGAGTGTGAGCGACCATCCTTCAAGCAGCCCGGGAATGGGAGCAGTAGCCATGAAGCCAAATTATAGTCATTAAATCACTTTCTTTGTATTACTATCCCCAAATCCGCTCTTGACGATTGCGTACGACAATGAGCATACTCGCAGATTGTGTCATGGCTGGCGCGCTTTCCCGTGCCGGCGAAAGTTGGCTTTATATGGATCTGGTTCTGATACGGCTTCTTTTTGTGGCCCTCTTTGCCGGGGTTTGTTATTACTTTCACCCGTTCGGCATACAAACAGGATGGGTAGGCGCGGTCGCGGGGGCAGTTGCGGCCGGAGCGGTCATCGTATTCGAACTGAGGGTGCGGGCGTTGAGCCTGCGCCGGCTGATCGGCGCAGTGGCGGGCAGCGTGCTGGGCATTTTTGGCGCGGCGCTGTTTTGCCTGGTGCTGCGATCGGCGCCGCTGAATGGCGCCAACTCGGCGGTGGTGCAGATTTTCGTACTGCTGCTGATGACGTATGTGGGGCTTCTGGTGGGCGCCAGCAAGGGCGACCTGCTGAACCCGGCTGCGCTGGGGACGTTGTTCACCGGCGACCGGCCGTCGCGGCGCAGCGCCAAGGTGCTGGATACCAGCGTCATCATCGACGGGCGGATCGCGGATATCGCCGAAGCCGGATTCATCGACGGCATGATCGTGGTGCCGGAGTTTGTGCTGCGCGAGCTGCAGGTGGTGGCCGACTCGACCGACGGATCGAAGCGCCAACGAGGCCGCCGCGGGCTGGACATGCTGCAGCGCATGCAGTCGAACGCGGTGCTCCAGGTGCAGATTGTGTCGGACGATTTTCCTTCCATCAGGGAAGTGGATCTGAAGTTGCTGGAGCTGGCCAAGAAGTGGCAGGCCAAAGTCGTCACCAACGACTTCAACCTGAACAAGGTGGCCCACCTGCACCACGTTGANNGTGCTGAACATCAACGACCTGGCCAACGCGCTGAAGCCGGTCGTTCTGCCCGGCGAGCACATGAACGTGGTGATCCTCAAGGAAGGCAAGGAATACAGCCAGGGAGTCGGCTACCTGGACGACGGGACCATGGTGGTGGTGGATCATGCGCGCAAGATGATCGGCCGCTCCGTGGATATTTCGGTGACCAGTGTGCTGCAGACGGCCAGCGGCAAGATGATCTTCGGCAAGATGGACGAGAGCGGCAAGGGCGAGGCGGCGTGAAGCGACGGCCGGCGGAAGTGGCAAACTAAAGTTGAATGCGCATCGCATTGTCGTTCATGGGATCCTGGCGGGGATCTTCCTGGCAGGCGCGTCGCACGCTGCCGAGCCGAAACCGCCGGTGGACCTGGTGGTCTACGGCGGAACGGCTTCCGGAGGGATGACCGCATACTCTGCCGCCCGCGAGGGATTGCGCGTGACGCTTCTTGAGCCGGGAGCGCATCTGGGGGGCATGGTTACCGGCGGCCTCTCAGCGACAGACCTCGGCCACTTCACCATCATCGGCGGTTATGCGCGCGATTTTTATCTCCAGGCTGCGGCGCACTATGGGGTCAAGAGCCTCGATAGCCCTTCAGACTGGCTGTCGGAACCGCATGTGGATGAGGCGATCTTCGTCAATATGCTTAGAGACGCCGGCGTGTCGGTGTACTTTCACGAGCGGCTGCGGGAGAAGAACGGCGTCACGGCGGCGGGCAGACGAATCGTGTCGATCACCACGGAGGATGGCCTGGAGTGGCGTGGCGCGGTCTTCGCCGACTGCTCGTATGAAGGCGACCTGATGGCCGAGTCGCATGTGAGTTATACCTGGGGCCGCGAGAGCGCGGCGGAGTATGGCGAAAGCCTGGCGGGTGTGCGGGCGCAAACGC
>PLSH01000292.1:402-2814 GCA_003165095.1 Acidobacteriaceae bacterium | reverse complement strand
TTCGAGGTGCAGAACCGTTCGTTGAAGTCGATCCAGTTCGACGTGAACTATGTGTGGTCTCATGCGCTGGACTACAACCAAAACGCGACCACGACCGACACGTCCAACAGCCAGTATGACCCGGACGGAAACCAAACGAATGATTACGGCAACTCGAACTACAACGTTCCCGACCGCGTGACGGGATATGTGCTGTACAACTTCCCGAACACGCATCGCGGCGACTGGGTGAAGTACCTGGTAAACGACTGGGCGATCGACTCGGCGTTCCAAGCGCAGAGCGGACTGCCCTACTCGGCTACACTGAGCAGCTATCCTTCATACAATGCGCTGAACAGCAGTTGGAACGGCGCAGGCGGAACGTCGTGGATTCCAGTGATCGGGCGCAATACCTACAAGTACCCACGCGACATCGTGCAGGACGTGCGGTTGCAGAAGCAGATCTCGTTCACCGACCGGTACAAGGCCGAAGCGAGGCTGGATCTGTACAACGTCTACAACCACCAGAACGTGACCGGGGTGCAGAACACGGCGTATGTGTTTGGCGGCACTTCTTCGTCCACCCCGAACATATCGACAGCGACCTACCAGTACGGCATCACCGGTACTGCGAACTTCGGCTCGCCTACCAACTCGAACTCGAGCGGGTTCCTGTATACACCGCGCCAAGTTGCGATTTCGTTCAAGTTCCTCTTCTAAGCAGTTTTGAAGATCCAGGGCGGCGGCTTCGGCTGCCGCCCTATTTCTTTAAGGCGGGACTGCGCGAGATTGCAGATCGCATGCTTGGCAATGAATGCCGCCGGAGGAGCAGAATGAGAGCTAATGAACTGCGGCCATCCATCTGGATGGAACAAGAGGAGAGACTCAGATTATGCCCGGAACCAAGACGAAGGTTGTTGCATTCAACGGCAGCGCAAGAAAAGACGGAAATACGGCCATCCTGCTTCGAACCGTTCTGAAGGAGCTGGAGGCCGAGGGGATTGAGACCGAACTCATTCAACTGAGCGGGGCCAAAATTCACGGCTGTCTGTCTTGCCGCGAGTGTTCCAAGCGGAAGGACCACCGCTGCGGACAGACTGGCGACATGGGAAATTTTTACATCGAAAAGATGGAGGCGGCGGACGGCATACTGCTTGGCTCGCCGACGTATGTGGCGGACATCTCTCCTGAGATCAAGGCGCTGATGGACCGCGCGTGCCTGGTGTCGAAGGCGAACGGCGGGATCTTCCGGCGCAAGGTTGGCGCAGCCGTTGTTGCTGTGCGACGCGCGGGAGCGATCCATGCGTTCGATGCGTTGAACCATTTCTTCCTGATCAGCGAGATGATCATTCCCGGCTCGTCGTACTGGAACATCGGCATCGGCCGCGAGATTGGCGATGTCGAGAAGGACGAAGAGGGGATTCAGACGATGAAGACTCTGGGTCAGAACATGGCGTGGCTGCTGAAGAAGATCAAGAGCGAGGCTTAGAGAGGGTCTGCACAAGTCCTCAACATTTCCTCAGGGGCTAAAGCCCACTTATTTTGCGTCACTTACGGACGGGCTGAAGCCCGTCCCTTTCAAAACGCGGACTTGAGCCGAGCTTTCTTAGAGCGCGGCGAAGCAGGCTGACTTACGATTGATCTCCGCTATTATTTCGTCTTATATTCTCCCCCTCCCCCTGCCATCCCCCCTTTGTGGGGGATGGGCTCTTAAGTTGATGCTTATCAATCGGTCACAGTCATAATACTCATAATGAAACTCTTATTTCCAAGTTGAATGAAATCAATCTGTTACGGGTCGAGTTACGCTGCAAAACATACATTGCAGATAGTTTATGGATAAAAATTTCATTCGGTAGAGCTTGCGGGGTCTGTCGGGAGGGGCATGGGAGGGCCATACTCCTCGATCATTTTTTCCAGGAGGGTTTTGGGGCGGGCGGTCTGGGAGGGGACGCCGTTTCCTTCTCCGGGCGCGGCGAGGGTTTGGCCGTCGCGTGTGCGGACGACTCGGCTGGCCAGGGTGGCGAGGTCTTCCGCGGACACGGGTGCGGGCGCGAGTGCGCGGACGTTGCAACTGGCGACCTGGAGGGCGTAGAGGAGGCTGCGGGCCTGTACGGGATCGATCTGTCCGGCGGCGATGGCGGCAAAGAGCCGGGAGATGGCGAGTTGGATGGATTCGGCGTCTTCGAGCGGCGGGAAGCTGTAGGCGGGGGAAGTGGCGAGCTGGGCCGGATTCTGGCCGTTCTCCAGTAGATATTGCACGGTTTCTGGGCGCAGGGGCGCGGCTTTGGCTGTGGAGGCGGGACCGTGGCCTCGGCGGAGGTTCCGGTGGAAGTAGCAAAAGACGGAGCCGGTGATGGCGGGCGACTGGCAACGATGGCCGTTGGTCTTGATGTGACGGCAGATGGCGAGCTTCACAGCTTGGGAGTCCAT
>PLSH01000292.1:0-366 GCA_003165095.1 Acidobacteriaceae bacterium | reverse complement strand
GGAATTATTGGGTGTTGAGGGGCTTGACACGCGGATTTGCTGGGGTTTTTGAGGGGTCATGGAGCAAAAAAAAGCCCGTGGCTAAATCCCCTTGAATCTATTGGCTTTATTCATGGGCTGAAGCCCCCTGCTCCCTCCGGGAAGGCAAAGGCGGAGCTTTTGTGGGAGAAAGGGGTGAAGGGTTGGGATGACGGCAGGAACAGGCAATGACGAAGAACAGGAACAAACAAAAGCGAAATGCGGGGGTCCCTCCACTGACCACCCCAACGAGCAAGTTCGCTCGTCGGGGACCCCGGTTGCGGCGGCAAAGTACGCCGCCTCCGGTCGGGATGACGGAGTGAATGTGACGCTCCGGTCGGGCTGACG
>PLSH01000003.1 GCA_003165095.1 Acidobacteriaceae bacterium | reverse complement strand
TTTTCTCGGGCAACGCCGCAATCTCAGCCCGATCGCCGGTCTCCGTTGTTTCGGCCCACTCCTGGATGATCTTGAAGTGCAGCGCTTCCGCCCCGAAAAGCGATGACGGGTGAATGTCTTGGAGTTTCTGCCGACAGAGGTAGTTGCTTCGGCCTTTCATGTAGCAGATATTGAGAGGCCCGAGAATCGACTCCAGAAAAGGAACATCCTTGTAAAACAACTGCTCCTGTAGACTCTTGGTTCCGGTCGAGACAATGATTCGCCGCCCGGTGATGAGGGAGAATCGCAGCGAGGGATAGAGGTAGGCGAGCGTCTTGCCGGTGCCGGTCCCGGCCTCTACAACGAGGTGCGTACCCTCTATGAGTGCCTTCTCGACCCGGAGCGCCATCTGGAGCTGGCCGGGACGATACTCGAAGCGGAGCCCACTCGCGTTGGCGAGTACCCCAGTCGGCGAAAAGAACTCTCCCACGCTGGGCATAGCCATCTGAGTCCGCGTGAGGGGAGTGTCCTGGTTCATATATCACGACTATACCACTGCCACTGTCAGATGGTAGGATAAGCTCACATTTCGTTGTCCGCATCGGCTGTATAAGTACGGCAGCGCACAGAAAGGCACCAATGTCACCTGCACTATCAACTCGAATTCGCAATGCAATGCGATTTAGGCGCGGAGATCAACGGGAAAACTCCATCGGACCACTATCAGAACCTCCATCGGTGGTCGAGCTGCACCGCCGTGGCCGAGTGAGGCTTCAGTTATCCCCGACCCAGGCGATGGTCAACATCAAGGAGGGTTACGAGGACAACCAGTGCCTACCTCAAGCAGACTGGACTCTCTTGGCCCGGTATATCCAGCAGGGAATCGAATGGCCGGCTCATGAGCACAATGTTTGCACCGCCTCCGTTATCACCTTGCTCAAAGCTTTCGAGTCACTTCTCGAATCGAGTCCGATCTTGGACCAACCCAAGAAGCTGCACTACTACCTCCAGAAAATGGATATGTCATTACCTACATCCAAAGAGCCGGTTGTAGGTCTGGACGAGCACGGAAAGTTGCTGACGTTCATTGAAGCTGCCTCCGAGTATCTGGCGAATCCCTCTGGAGAAGTGGCGGAAGTCGGCGCCATGATTGCTCGGTGTTTGTTTGTGCTCCTTGACCAGGTAGACCATAGGCCAGTTCCTCTTAACGCAGCATTGCGACCGTACTGGCCTGTTCTGTGGCGCCTTGCAGCGCGCGGACACTACATGCAGTGCAAGAAGCCGGTGCGGCGGGAAGCGGCGGAAGGAAATCCCAAGCTACCGTTTATGTCCTGGATGTTTGACGAAGGGACCTTCCAGCTTGGCATCATCCGATCTGACCACGAGATCATGCTCAACCTGACCATGAATAGCAGTGGGTCACTGGGGGCGATGTACTCGATCTGCTCCTATCCGAAGATCGCCGAGTTCCGCTACATGCTCGCGACAATGACAACCGCCCGCAACACCTGGCATGGGGAGAATTTCTTTGCCTACACCAACACCTCGAAGCGCGACCAGTTGTGGTTCCGCGATAACGGAGTATCCTTTGGCTTCACGCCAGAGGAGTGGAAGAGCTTGAACGTCCTTTTTGACCGCGCCTTTCAGAATCCCGACATCGCGACTGCATTGGACGTTTTAGGCCAGGAGTACGGCGAGTTCTAAGAGAGTCCCACGTATTTGCCACCCTCGGAATGCGTGGGGCCTCCTCCCCCTATTTGCTCAAATTCTGCTCTACCAGTTCAAGCAAAGTCCATTCCATGCCAAGTATCCTGGCACAGTCGTTCCCAATCAACAGCCATCCGAAATCGCTGTCTGAGGGCAGGTAGCGCCCAAAATCGTCCGGGTGGACAGCTTCCATATCGCGGGTCACATATACGCGGCGCACCGGCTTGCCAGGAAGGTCTTTCTGACACCTCGCGCAAGACCGTTTCGTGCGCGGTTTGCGCCTCGCGTCGTAGTCGATGAACTCTTTCCTAATCTGACTTTCTTCCGCCATTTTTCATCCGTTCTATCTGTTTTGGATATGGAGAGTTACCCCTAAACGCTGTGCCAATTGAGGTATAGTGACAATCATCTACCTTCGGGCACGGCTTGGAATCCCGTGCCCAGGAACTGATCGAGAGAATATGGCCGAAGTTTGCATCGTCTGTGAGGGTTCGGGGCTGCGCATCGTGCAGGAGAACGGACGCCAAGTGGCGCGGCCATGCGAGTGTCGCCTTGCACAACGGGCGACCCGAATGCTCGAACGCGCCCGTATCCCCAAGCGATACGAGCATTGCTCGCTGGATAGCTATGAGAGTAAATTCCGCGGTGCCGACAGAACGCTTGCCTCGGCGCACATGAGGGCCCGAAAGTTCGTTGAGGGTTACCCCATCGAAAGTGGTGGAACTGGGTTACTGCTCACCGGCTCGATCGGCGTAGGCAAGACTCATCTTGCCGTCGGCATCCTGCAAGCGGTGATCATGGAGCGTGGGGCATCAGGACTCTTCTGGGATTATCGTGAGCTGCTGAAGGAAGT
>PLSH01000089.1:11359-12913 GCA_003165095.1 Acidobacteriaceae bacterium | reverse complement strand
CGACAGTATACCCGTAGAGCGCCGGAGATTCCATCGCAATCGAGCAGCGAATCACCGGGATACGCTTCACATTATCCACTCTGATCCGCGCATGGAACCCACTCGACGCCGTGGCCGGAGGGCCGCATGTGCTTGATCGATCTCATACATACGCCCTTCGCCGGAACCGGATTCCTGCCTGGGCTAAATAATCGGCGGAGCCTCCACGACAATTACGCGTTGCTCGTTCTCAGTTTCTTTGTTGGTTCTGCGCTGTGCGGCAGCGGCGTCTCTGCCGTCGCGGGCCGCGTCCTTCACCTTGCCCACCGCCGTCTCGGCTTTTCCCTTTACTTGTTGAACGGCTCCTCTGACCTGGGTCCCGGTGTTCCCCGTCAGATTGCCTACCTGGCTCTTGACGCTTCCCACCGCTTCGTCGATTGCGCCCTTCACTCTCAACTTATCCATCGCTTCACCTCGTGCATTCAGTTGCTCACAGGGCGCGGGAGAGCCGCAGTGCAAAAGGGAACACAACAATTTCCTACGCTCGTTGGCCTAAGATGACGCATTCGCCCGGCCCATAATCCCGCAGCATGTTTTCCGATCGGTCCCTGCACGCGAATCGGTATCGGCCTGTCTGCCATGCGCCGCCTCCGCGTTTCTACGCTTCATTTCTTCGCCGCGCCGTCCTGGGCTCGCGCCTGGCGGCTGGTCCAACTGGTCTTTATCTTTTCGTATGTCACTTGCATCGCATCCAGCTCCAGATCGCTCAACCGCTCAATGTCGATCATCTGATTGCGTGCGCTGTCCATGGCCCGGATCAACTCATTGAGCTTCAGATTGATAGCGCGCGCATCGCGATTCTGCGTGTTCTGGATCAGAAAAACCATCAGAAATGTCGCCGTCGCCGTTCCCGTGCCCATCACCATCGCCCATTTATTTGAGAATTGAAACAGCGGTCCAGTAGCGGCCCACAACACCACTACCAGGCATGCGGCCACAAACGCCCACGTTGAACCCAGCCATCCCGAAGCCCATGAGGCGAATCGCCCGAAGTGATCGTGCACCGTCCGGCCCTGCTCCTCAACTGTCGTTTTATTCACCGATTGCGCCTCCATAATTCAACTGCTGTGCTGAACTTACACTCGCTGTCCCCATCCGTCTGTTTCAACCGGACCACATGGAAACCCAACCAGCAGTCCCAATGAGACGCATGGGCCACGCGGAAGACCTGCGTGCGGCGAGCGCCGTTCAAGCCCTTTGCTGTGATGCTGAGGTTGCCCTGTACGCTGCCTGCGGCGCTCCGACGCGCCTTGCGGAGTGCGGGTTGCACGAAGATATTTTTCGCGTCAGATTCGAACCGGGAACAACCCGCGGCAATACTCTCGTGTCATATCGTCTGCTGTGGAAGAAACAAATCCCCAAGAGATGAAAACTGCTTTGGACAATCTTTCTAATCCTGCTCGTTCTGTGGCTGCTCGGAGTAGTCAGTTCCTACACGCTGGGTGGATTCATTCACATTTTGCTGGTGATCGCATTGGTCGTGCTGGTAATCCAATTGATCACCGGACGCAGGCC
>PLSH01000089.1:10674-11340 GCA_003165095.1 Acidobacteriaceae bacterium | reverse complement strand
GGAATGAAACTGTGCCCCATCCATCAGACGTCTTTGTTTTTGTCCGATGGGTGGGTCGGCATGAACCTGGGGGCCCGTACTCATTTCTCAACAACTGACGAACTTGTTTTCTTCCTAAGTAACTGCGGCGCAGCATCCTGCCCTGCGGCAAAATCAAGCCGGCACCGTTCGAGCCTCTAAAACACGCCGGCCATGTACTCCTCGGCGGGTCGCGTATTCTCACTCTTCGATCCGCATTCGGCCAGTACCACCGGCGAAAGCGTAATCACCGGGCAGAATGCGTGCGCCAGCACCTTGTACACCACCCCGTGACGGGTGATGGCGGCAAATGCCGTTGCCCCCTGCGCGCCCAACACGATCAGGTCCGCCTGCTGCGCCCTGCTCTGATAAAGCAGTTCTTCAGTAGGATCGCCCGGAACCACAATGGTCTGGATCGCGATCTTGCCCTGCAGCGCCATAGGAATGAGCGCAAGCAAATCGCCCTCCACCTCGTCCAGCGTGCGCCCGGCCAGAATCTCGGCGCGGTCCTGCGGCCGGATTACGTGCTGCAAAATCAGCCGCGCACTGTGTTGTAAAGCCAGCTCCGCGGCAAAATCCGCCACCACGCTGCTCGCCTCCTGCAGGCTCACGGCGCACAGAACAGTGCGGATCGCAAACTCGCGATAG
>PLSH01000089.1:10216-10589 GCA_003165095.1 Acidobacteriaceae bacterium | reverse complement strand
CATAGTCGTAGTAGCGGATGCCGGAGGTCTCAGATGCCGCCACCACCAGCGTGTCGTATGCGTGAAATAGAACCAGATCGGCGCTAAACTCCCTGGCTTGCGCAAGGGCGAACGAGAATGCCTTTTCGTTGGCGGGTATCTCGGCGGCAAAGAGGATCGTGGAGGGTTTAGTCCAGCCCGGCTTCAGAACTACGGCCATGGGAACCTCCTTCAAGTGCGCTCAAATCATCACGCGCTGGGCAGACTTTTGCGGTGTCCGGCCGCACATGAGGTTGTGACTTGCTTCACCTGTATTGTGCAGGCAGTCTCGATTCTTACAGTCAGCCTGCCCATTACAACCAATATAGATGCGGGTTTTCGCGGATTCGTTCCC
>PLSH01000089.1:8751-10202 GCA_003165095.1 Acidobacteriaceae bacterium | reverse complement strand
CTGCTCCATTCATCGGGCGTGCCCGGATTTTCTTTAAGTACTTTAGGAACACCGCTCCACCCCCGGCCGTCGAACCCGTTTCCCCGGCCCGGCCCCCGCGATTCTTTGGGAGGCGTCATGCAGCCAATGCACAATATCCCCGCTCGCGGCGGGATCAACTACGACGAATCGCCGTTCCTCGCCATCTGGGAGGTCACCCAGTCCTGTGACCTGGCCTGCAAGCACTGCCGCGCCGCGGCCCAGCCCATCGCCCACCCCGACGAGCTCACCAACGCTGAAGGCAAAGCGCTTATAGACCAGATCGCCGACATGCACATCCCCATCTTCGTCTTCACCGGCGGCGATCCGCTCAAGCGCAAAGACGTCTTCGAGCTTATCCGCTATGCCGCCGACAAAGGCGTCCAGGTCGCGCTCACCCCCAGCGCCACCCCCCTCCTCGACCGCGAAGCCATCTTCAAGCTCAAGGAAGCCGGCCTCGTCCGCCTCGGCATCTCCCTCGACGGCTCAACCCCCGAGATTCACGACGCCTTCCGCGGACTGCCTGGCGCCTGGGCGCGCACCATCCAGGCCATCCAATGGGCCAACGAAGCCGGAATCCCCATCCAGGTCCACACCACCATCAGCCGCCACAACGCCCACGACCTCGACAACCTCTGCAGCCTCTTCGAAAAGCTCGCCATCGTCATGTGGAACGTCTTTTTCCTGGTTCCCGTAGGCCGCGGCCAGCTTGACGACCTGCTCTCGGGAGAGGACTTCGAGCGCGTCTTCGCCAAGATCTACGAGCTCTCCCACCGCGCCAACTTCCAGATCAAGACTACTGAAGCCATGCACTACCGCCGCTACCTGCTCCAGCACAATCTGGAAGAGAGGAAAATGGGCCACGGCCATCCCCACGCCCCCACATCAGCCACCTACGAGCCCGGCGCACCCACCTCCGATGCCAAAACCCGCACCGCGAGCTGGGCCACCCGCCGCGTCAACGACGGCAAAGGCTTCATGTTCATCTCTCACGTCGGCAACGTCTATCCCAGCGGATTTCTGCCCATCCACGCCGGCAACATCCGCGAAACCCCGCTCGCCGACATCTACCGCTACGCACCCATCTTCAAGTCCCTGCGCGACACCAGCAAGCTCGAAGGCAAATGCGGCGTCTGCGAATACAAGGAGATCTGCGGCGGCTCNNGGCTCCCGCGCCCGCGCCTACGCCGTAACCGGCGACCCGCTCGCCCCGGAACCCTGCTGCATCTACCAGCCCAAAAACTGGGATCCCGACCTCGAGCAAAAAGCCGAAGCCTTCAACCAATGGACCCCCGCCGAGCACCTGGTCACCCTGTAGCGGGATACAACTCGATGCTACGCAAAATGCGTAAATATTTACGCATTTTGCGTAAATCGCTCTTTTGACTACCGCGTCAATGCCCGCCCAAAACCACCTTCCCCCGAAACTTCCC
>PLSH01000089.1:0-8613 GCA_003165095.1 Acidobacteriaceae bacterium | reverse complement strand
ATGGTGGCCACCAGGCTTGCGATCGTCAGGCACAGCAGCGCCGCCCATAGCGGATTCACAACCCGCCGCGCTCTTTGCTCCAGCTCGCCCGTCGTCTTCAGGCTCAGCCACAGCGCCCCGTGCATCGTCAGCGCCACCAGCGCCACCAGGCCGCCAATCACCGTATACCAGTCCAGAATTCCCGGAGCCACGCCCGGCCTCCAGTTGGTCCACAGCGGCAAGAAGAAGTATCCGTCCGCCTGCAAGGGCACCCCGCGCAGCACGTTAGCCAGCGCCGCGCCAAAGAAGATCGTCAGCAGCAAGCTCGCCAGCCCGAACACTCCGTCCAGCAGCGTTTGCCACACGCCCATGTTCAGGTGATTGCGCAACTCCAGGCTCACCCCGCGCAGGATCAGCAGCCACAGCACGATCATCAGCGGCAGATAGAACCCGCTGAAGGCCGACGCATACAGCAGCGGAAACGCGAAGTAGAGCGTCCCTCCGCCGGCCAGCAGCCACACCTCGTTGCCGTCCCACACCGGCCCGATGGATGCGAGCGTCATCCTGCGCTCCGCCTCCGTGCGCACCAGGAACAGGTGCAGCACCCCCACCCCCAGGTCGAACCCGTCCAGCACCACGTACCCCACGATCATCACCGCAACCAGCCAGAACCAAACAAATCCCATCATGAATGCACCGCCTCCGGCCCATGCTCGATCTCGCGATAAATCAGCACCGTGAACAGCAGTCCCAGCAGCGTGTAAAGCCCCATGAAACCAAGCAGCGTGAACAGCCCGTTGCTGGCCGAGACCGTATTTGAATAGCCCTCGCTGGTCCGCATCAGCCCATAGATCAGCCACGGCTGCCGGCCCAGCTCAGCCGTCATCCATCCCGCCGTGTTGGCGATGTAAGGCAGCGGAAAACTCAACAGCAGCGCCCACAGCGCCCAGCGCGCCGCGAAAAGCTTTCCGCGCCACAACAGAAATGCCGCCACCACCATCAGCAGCATGAACCACGTCCCCAGCCCGGCCATGATGTGATAGGCGTAGAAAAGCAGCGGCAGCGCCGTCGGCCACTGGTCGCGCGGAATCTGGTCCAGCCCCTTCACCTCGGCCTTCGTCGTTCCGTAGATCAAAAAGCTCAGTGCGTCGTTCACGACAATGGGATTGTCAATCTCGCCCGTCTCCTCGTTGGGCTGGCCCATCAGCACCATCCCCGCGCCGCTCTCGCTCTTGAACAGTCCCTCCATCGCCGCAATCGCCGCCGGCTGATTCTGCGCCACGTACTTGCCGGACATGTCGCCGGTCGGAAAAATAATCGCGATCGACGCAATCACGCCCGCAATCACACCCACCTTCAGAAATATCCGTCCGTAGCTCTCGTTGCGCCCCTCCAAAATGTAAAAAGCGCCCACGGCCGCCATCACAAACGACCCCGTCACGACCGCGCCCGTCATATTGTGCGCGTACTGCAGCAGCCCCCACGGGTTCAGCAGCAGTTGCCAGAAACTGAGCACCTCAAACTGCCCGTTCGGCAGCCGGTCGTATGCCACCGGATGCTGCATCCACGCGTCGGTCACAATGATGAAAAATCCTGAGATCCACGACCCCACAAAGACCATCACCGCCGAAAACCAGTGCATCAGCTTCGAGATGCGCCCTTCGCCATACAGAAACAGCCCCAGAAACGCCGATTCCAGAAAGAAGCTGAATACTCCTTCCATCGCCAGCGGCTGCCCGATCACCCCGCCCGAAAGCCGCGAGAACCGCGCCCAGTTGGTCCCGAATTCAAACTCCATCGGAATCCCCGTCACCACCCCGAAGACAAAGTTGATGGCGAAAATCCGCCCCCAGAATCGCGCCGCCCGATCCCACTGCTCGTTGCCCGTCCTCAGCGCCACCGTTTTCAGCGCCACAATCAGCAGGCCCAGCCCCATCGTGAGCTGCGGAAACAGATAGTGAAAAGTGATGGTGAAGGCAAAATGCAGCCGGTGAATGATTTCGGCGCTCATAGGTAGCCTCCTGACAGGGAGCATGACCCGGCCAACGCGACCCCGCTGGGAAAGCAAGTAAGAACGCCGGAACCCAATCTCACCAGGTGCCGCCGTGCAAACAGCCCCGATCATCAGCGCTGCATACGGCCCGGAATGTGATTTAAATCACATTCAACACGCGCCCTGCGCCTTGATTCTAATCCTGCAGGGGGTTTCTCCGGCGTGTGGCAGGCTCTTTCCACGGGAAATCGCCTGAGCGTGTTCAGCAAATGGAAACGCTGCGTCAAATAGGAACGCCACGCATCGCGCACAGAAGGAGCGATGCGGTAATGCCACGCATCGGCCGCTGGAGACGCAATGTACGATTGCCACGCATCGCGCGCCGGAGGCGCAATGGTTGTTAGCCCCGCGCTTCAGCGTGGGGAAGACGGCCCCAGACCACCCCGCCAGCCCCGTAGGGGCGACGGAAATTTGCGCGCCGGAGACGGCAACCCGCGTGGAATGTGTTTACATGGTGAGGTAATGTCCTTAATGCGGATAGCGATCATCGGCGGCGGCATCGCGGGAATGGCGGCTGCCTTTGAACTCGAAAAGGCGCGCGCCGCCGGCGAACCGGTCGAGTACACGCTCTTTGAAGGCCGTCCCCGCCTGGGCGGCTCGCTGGCCTCCGAAACCATCAACGGCGCGGTCCTCGAGCGCGGCCCCGACTCGTTCCTCACTGAAAAGCCCGCGGCTGCCGAGCTCTGCCGCGAGCTGGGACTCGGCGCCGAACTTGTGCCCTCCAACGACGCCGTTCGCAAGACATATATCGTGGTTCGCAATCGCCTGGTGCCATTGCCCGACGGCCTCCTGTTCCTGGTGCCCACCAGGCTGGTGCCCACCGCGCTCACCCGCCTCTTCAGCCTTCGCACCAAAATGCGCATGGCGCTCGAACTGCTCCATCCGCCGCGTCCTGCCCAGGGCGATGAATCCGTCGCCGCCCTGGTCGAGCGCCACTTCGGCTCCGAAGCCGTCGACCGCCTCGCCGATCCTCTGCTCTCCGGCATCTACGGCGGCGATGCCTCCCAGCTCAGCGCCCAAACCGTTTTGCCCCGCCTGGTCGATATGGAACGCAAATACGGCTCGCTCACCCGCGGCATGTTGGCCGCCCACCGCCAGATGCGCGCCAGAGCCAAGACATCTCCCGCCGCAAAGCCCATCCAAAACGCAAAAAGTGGTGGAACCACCGGAGCGCCAATTTTTACGTCGCTGCGCGGCGGCATGAATCAACTGGTCGACGCCCTCTCCGCGCGCCTTGATCCCGCTTCCGTTCGCGTCTCCACGCCCGTAAGCGCCATTCAGAGATCCGCCCACGGCTGGCGCGTGGAATCCTGCACCGAGCCTCGCGTCTTTGACGCCATCATCGTCTCCTCGCCCGCATGGGCCGCCGGCGTCCTTCTTGAACCCGTCGACCGCGAACTCGCCGATGAGCTCAGCGCCATCCCTTACTCCTCGTCCATCACCGTCAACCTCATTTACGACCAAGCTCAACTCGGACGCATGCCCGAAGGCTTCGGCTTCCTGGTCCCCTCCGTCGAAGGCCGCGCCATGCTGGCCTGCACCTTCGTTCATCGCAAGTTCCTGGGCCGCACCCCGCCCGGCAAGGCAGTCCTTCGCGCCTTCCTCGGCGGCATGAAAAACGAATTCCTGCTGGCCGAGTCCGACGCCGCTCTCGTCGCCACCGTCCGCCGCGAGCTTAGCGAAATTCTCGGTGCCGGCGCCATCAGCCCCTCCATCGAACCGGAGTACGCGCAGGTCTCGCGCTGGCGTCGCGCCATGGCTCAATATTCCGTAGGCCATCAGGAGCGCATGAAGCGCATCGCCGCCCGCGTTGCCACGCTGCCCGGCCTGCGCCTCGCCGGCAACGCCTATGACGGCATCGGCATTCCCGACTGCATCCGCCTCGGCCGCCAGGCCGCAAAAGAGTTGATTGCACTCAACGCAAAAGCCCCCGCTCCAACTCTCTGACTCGCCAGGTGCCCCGCTGACTCGCTAACTTGCTGACCCGCTGACCCGCCTCCCCGCCCGTATACTCAACCCAGAGTTATGTCGCTCAGAACCGGCACAGTTCTCTCCACCATTCTGGCCTCGACGCAATCCATCGTGGCCGCCAGCAAGGCCCACGTGCCGCTGGCAGAACTCGAGCGCCGCGCCGCCCGCCACCATCCCCGAGGATGGGCCGCTGCTCTCCGCCGTCAGGCCGCTTCCGGCCCCGCCATCATCGCCGAAATCAAGAAGGCCTCGCCCTCAAAAGGCCTTATCCGCGCCGACTTCGATCCCACCTGGCTCGCCCATCGCTTCCGTGCCGGCGGAGCGGCCGCGCTCTCCGTCCTCACCGACGAGCCCTACTTCCAGGGCAGCCTGCGCAACCTCGAACTCGCCTCCGCTGCCACGCCTTTGCCTTGCCTGCGCAAGGACTTCATGATCGACGAGTACCAGATCGTCGAAGCCCGCGCCCACCGCGCCGACGCCATCCTGCTCATCGCCGCCGCGCTCACCCCAGCCGANNTGAAAACCTTTGAAGTCGCTCTCGAAACTTCCCTCAACCTCGTCGAACGCATTCCATCCAGCCTCATTCGCGTCTCCGAAAGCGGCATCATCGCGCCCCAGGACGTCGCGCGCCTCCGCCACTCCGGCTTCAACGCCTTTCTCATCGGCGAAAGCCTCATGCGCCAACCCGACCCCGGCGCCGCGCTTGAAGCGCTCCTCGCAGACGCTTCCTCTGAGACGTTCGCTTCAGAAAAGTGATTGCAATGATTGCAAAATGAGATAGAATGTAATCATTGCAATCATCGAAGGGAGGCGCCTCATGGCTACCAACCTGATTGTCCGCAACGTAGACGAAGAAGTCGTCCAATCCCTGAAAGAGCAGGCCGCGCGCAATGGCCGCAGCGCGGAAGCCGAGCACCGCGCCATTCTCAAAGCCGCGCTACTCCAACCCCGCAAGCGCTCGTTCAATGAGGTGCTGGCTTCCATGCCCAATGTTGGGTTGGATTCGGATTTTGAACGAAACCGGGGTTAGCCATGTATCTCATTGATACGAATGTCCTCAGTGAAGGGCGCAAGGGACCAAGGGCCGATCCCGGCGTCGTAGACTTCATCGAGCGGACCGAACATGAGCTCTTTCTGCCAGTTCAGGTTATAGGCGAACTTCGGAGCGGTATTGAGGGTCTGCGGCAGCGCGGCGATCTTCCCCAGGCTCTCAGGCTGGAGAAGTGGTTTCAGCTCATTCTGGAGGAATACTCTTCGCGCATTCTTACCTTCGATTTGCTGTGCGCGGAAATGTGGGGAACTCTGATGGGCATCAACGACCAGCACATCGTCGATAGGCAGATCGCCGCCATGGCGTTAGCGTACAACCTGACTGTAGTTACCCGCAATACGACTCACTTTGGCGGCACAGGCGTTCGTCTTTTGAATCCGTTTCTGGCTGATGCGCCGTCTGCTTCGCCCGTAATCTGACCTGAGCCGCAAATGAGCCTCTCAAACATCTGGATCAAAATCTGCGCCAACACCTCGCTCGAGGACGCCGAGCTAGCCGCCGAAGCTGGGGCCGATGCCGTTGGTTTCGTCTTCGCTCCCAGCCCCCGCCGCGTAACGCTCACCCAGGCCGCCGCCATCATTCCCCACCTGCCGCCCACGCTCGAAAAAATCGGCGTCTTCGTCGACGCGTCCTTCACCGAGATTGCCTCCACCGTCGAGGCCTGCTCGCTCACCGGCGTCCAGCTTCACTTCGAAGCCGCGCCCGATCTCCCCTCCCAACTCCGTCAGCATTTCGGCCCCACGCTGCGCATCCTCCGCGTAATTCATTTCGACGCCGATGCCGCCAGGCAAATCTCCGCCATCGTCCAAGACCCCAACATCGACGCCATCCTCGTCGACTCGCGCACCGCAACCGCCCCCGGCGGCACCGGCCAAACCTTCGACTGGACCCTCGCTGCCAATACTCTCTTCCAAAAAGTAAAACAGCGTAAGCTGATCGCCGCCGGCGGCCTCACCCCGGAAAACGTAGCCCAGGCCATCGCCACGCTCCATCCCTGGGGCTTCGACGTCGTCTCCGGCGTCGAAGCAACCCCCGGCCGCAAAGACCCCCAAAAACTCCGCGCCTTCATCGCCAACGCCCGCGCCGCCGTTCGTAGCTGATTGAAGCAACCTCAGCCTGAATATTCGTCCCGACCTGCTCCGCGACATCATCCGCAAGCAGAATTAGCCTCATCGCGCATTATGCGCTTTGTGGCATAATATTCCTGCTCGAAGTTTTTGAGGCAAAGGAGTAACTGCGATGTATAGACCCATTCCGCTTGAAGAAGTGATTGCCGCCATGCCGAAGAAGCGGCAAGAGGCCATTGCGAAAAGGGGAGCCGAGTTGGTGGCCAAGGTGAAGCGCCGCATGACCCTGGCCGAACTGCGCAAGGGACGCAAAATCAGCCAGGCAACGGTCGCGGAGGCCTTGGGAATCGGCCAGATGCAGATCTCGCGCCTCGAGAAGCGCAAGGACCCTCGCCTGTCCACGATGGCGCGCACCGTGGCTGCCATGGGCGGCCACCTGACCATGATTGCGACCTTCTCCGATCAGGAGCCGGTTATTCTTGTTGCTTCGCAACCCACAGGGAAGGCGGCCGAGCACGACGCCTGGTTTCGTGCCAAGGTGCAGCAAGCCTTGGACGACCCACGCCCCGCCGTTCCCCACAAGCAGGTTGAAGCGCAATTTGCCAAACGCCGCGCCAAAGCCCTGCGAAAAGAAGCGCCGTAAACCATGATTTTGGATTGGTCGGTGTTTGCAATCGCCGACCGTGAAGCGATCTTCGATTACGTTGAAGCGGATAGAAAAAAAGGCGTGAAGCATTCGCCAAAGTTTTGAGTGGATGGGGCAAATCCCCGATCGCCAGCTCTATTCTTCTTTCGTAACCATACCGTCCTGAAAAAAGAATCCTCTTTTGCCCGCTGGGCTGCTGACTGTGGTTTCGATGAGGTTGAATCTCTCGTCAAACAGATAGTCGTACCGAATCACTTCTCCATCCGCGAGCTTCTGCTCTGAAATCCTGCCAGAATTGTTGTAGCTGTTCTCGACGAGCACAACCCCCTTTCCATCCGCAACGGAGGTCATGACATATGGATCAAACCCCGTTGAATGAATCAGCGATTTGTACTCAAAACGGTATAGCAGTCGCGATCCGTCTGAAACGGTCTCCAGGTGTCCGCTCGAGTTATAAGAGTACTTGCGTATGTTGCCTGCGTCGTCCGCTGCCTCGACGACTCGATTAGCAAAGTCATACTTGAAGGTGATCGTACGTCCTGATGGAGAAATCAACTTCTCCAGGTTCCGCTCCTTGTCTCGCATCAACTGAATGCGATGGCCGCTCGCATCCTGCATCTCGATCGGAGCGCCTTGCGCAAAATTTGTGCCGTGGTAAGACTCTGGAAACAGGTAGCGACGGCCATCGCGGAAAATCAGTGTCCAGCCATTGCCGTTCCAGTTAATCCGTGCATCATAAAACTCTGAGGATGTAGACTCATGGCGGTAAACCGCGTCTGAATAACCTGTTCCCTTGGAAATCCTGGGGAAATTTATTTGCCGGCCATCCTCTAGATTCAGGTCCATATAGGTATAAGGAAATCTGGTTCCAGTTGGACAAATGTCATAGGAATGGTTCGCTCCCACGCCAAATGCGCTGCTATCGGAATCCCAGACCGAATAAGTTCGGGTTAATGACAACGGCATTGTGTCGCCGATAAAGAGATCCGTCTGGCGGAGCAAAAACATTCCCGAATGTAGATCGACTTCGAATTCGTTGACTGGCCAATCGTGGCGAACCGTTGGAGCGATGTCCTGGATGGAGCTCTTGAACTCGACGTGATCCGATCCAGCATCGACCATCGAAACAACGGAATAAGGGTGGGAACCGTTCCATGCCGGAGGCGAGTCGGTAAAGGGCAAGAGCTCCACTCTGGCCGAAAAGTATCCAGTACCCAGGATCCAGACCAAAAAAGCAATCGCGGACACCAAGAGAACCCAATGCCAGGCAGGCGGACGCCGACTATGCAATTGCCCTAGTCCAGGACCTTCCACGCGTGGGGTTGGGGTCTCCGAGCGTTCCGGTCTTGGCTCAGGCAGCACCGCACAGTTTAGCAGGGGTGCGACAAGAAGCCGGGGCGATCCGGCCGCCTGACCCTCGAAACATGCTAGTACACTAGAAAGTTCCCCTTTTTGCGGGCATTCACGCGAGGAAACACCATGGCATCCATCATTTCCCCCTCAACCCCCTCCGACTCCCGCCCCGGCCGCTTCGGCGTCTACGGCGGACGCTACGTGCCGGAAACGCTCATGGCCGCGCTCCTCGAGCTCGAACACGCATACGACACCGCCAAAGCCGACCCCGCCTTCCAGGCCGAGCTCACCTCGCTGCTCACCGACTACGCCGGCCGTCCCACCCCGCTCTACTTCTGTAAGCGCCTCACCGAACAACTCGGCGGCGCAAAAATCTATCTCAAGCGCGAAGACCTG
Source organism: Acidobacteriaceae bacterium (assembly GCA_003165095.1). The sequence goes on along the minus strand of PLSH01000089.1, from coordinate 97 downwards.
CTCCACACAGGCGCACACAAAATCAACAACGCCCTCGGCCAGGGTCTGCTGGGAAAGCGCATGGGCAAAAAGCGCATCATTGCCGAGACCGGCGCTG
>PLSH01000137.1 GCA_003165095.1 Acidobacteriaceae bacterium | reverse complement strand
TCACCACCATGGGCATGTTGCTCGACCCCCTGGCCGACAAGATCATGGTCACCGGCGCCCTCATTGCCCTGGTGGCCTACAATCCACAGGTTGTCAAAGTCTGGATCGCCGTGGTCATCATCGGCCGCGAGTTCCTCATCTCCGGCCTGCGCTCCATCGCCTCTTCTGAAGGTTTCACCATCACCGCCAGCGAACTGGGCAAGTTGAAAACCGTGGTGCAGATCGTCTCGGTCGTGTCCGCCATCCTCGCTCACCGATGGGACCAATGGCAGATCGGCGTGCTGGTGATTCCTGTCAAGTGGTACGCTATCGCCGCCATTTATTTCACGGTGCTGGTCTCCACCATCTCCGCCATCGACTATTTCATCGGCTTCTGGAAGAAAATCGACCACGCCTCAAAAGACCGCCGCAAAGCCTCCGTCCTTTCCCGCGGCAAAAGCGCCAGCATCGGATAGAGCAGGGAATTGGGAATAGCCGCCCAGTTCTTCATTGGCCGATCTGGTACCTCACTTCGGCCAGCGCCGTCTGGTACGCAAACCGCGCGCTCGCATTCGAGATCTCAGCCTCGGTCTGCGCCAGTTGCGCCTGCGTCAGTTCCACAATGCTGCTCAAACCGATCTTGTACCGGGCCTGGGCCAGGTCGAGCGCGAGGTTTGCCTGGGTGAGCATCTCTTCAGTTACGCCAATCCGTTGAAACGCCGCTTGCGCGTTCAACGCCGCAGTACGCACATCGCGCGCGATCCTGTCCTTGAGCCTCCGCACCTGCTCTTGATCAGCCTGCGCGCGCAGCTTGGCCTCTTTCTCTTCCGCGTTGTTCAGGAACCCGTTGAAGATCGGAATGCTCACATTGGCGTCCGCCACTCCATACCAGGACGATTCGATCTGGTCGGCGCGCACCGGCGTCACTCCGGCTTTTGCGATAGCCGAAACCGTGGGCATCCACAGTTCCCGCTGTGCCAAGCTGTACTGTCTGGCAGCCGTGAACCGGTCATTCAAAGATGCCAGATCGGGCCGCGCTGCGTACGCCGCCTGCACCAGCGCATCGGGATTCTCAGGCGTGGGCACAGGATTGCCGTTGGTTTCATCCACCAGCGTGTATTGTTGATCCGTCTCCGAACCCAGCACGTCGTTCAGCGCCGCCATGGCTGCCTCCTCGCTGCTCCTGGCGTCCACCAGCATCAGATCGGCCTGGGATATCTGCACATTCGCAAAGCTCAGATCGAGGTCCGACTTGATCTTCGACTTGGTCAGCGCGCTCACCTGGTCTCCGGTAGCTTGCCGCTGCGCAACCGTTTCCTCGGCCACCCGTAGCACGGCCTGTGCCGTCATCACCTGATAAAACACCTGATCCACGGTCAACATGATGTCCAGCTCCGTTGCCCGCTCGCTCTCAAGCTGCGCCCGCGCATTCGACTTCGCGCTCAGCACCAGGTTGTGCGTCCGGCCGAAGTCTGTAATCAACTGGCGCACGGTCAAGCCGCCTGCTGCGCGATCGTAAATTGCCGGGTTGTCCAGCGCACCAGCCGTGATTCGGCTGTTGGCGTGCGCGCCCGCGGCCGTCAGGTCGCCTTGAACCGTTGGCAACTCAGCCGATTGCACTTCGCGCGTGACCTGCGCCTGCGCCAGCGCCAGCAGCCGCGCCACGCTGATATTAGGGTTGTTGCGGATTGCCATCTGTTCGGCCTCGGCAACGGTCAGCTTCGGCCCGGCGTCCGCGGCCTGTATGCTGCTCGATTGTCCCGCGGGAGTGGGAGTCCGGCCCATCGGCGCGACCTCGGCGAGCAGACGCGCTATCGGCGCCGGCGGCAATGACGCCTCCTGCGCTGCTGGAGCGCCTTCGAATACCACCGCCAGCAGCGCCGCGCACACCATACCCGCCAGCTTTGTGCTTTGCTGTTTACTCATTCACTATGCCTCCGCGACCGCGGTCGTCTTCTTGTCCCGTCCATGGATCACCAGGTACACGGCGGGGACCAGGAACATGGTCACAACGACGGAAAGCGCCAATCCGCCGATGATGGCCCGCGCCAGCGGCGCGTACTGTTCGCTGCCCGCCTCCAAGCCCAGCGCCATCGGGATCATGCCCAGCAGCGTGGCGAGCGAAGTCATCAGTATCGGGCGCAGGCGAACCTTGCACGACTCCACTACCGCTGCCTTCAACCCCATGCCATCCCGGTGAAGAATGCCCGCGAACTCCACGATCAGAATGCTGTTCGACACCACGATGCCGGCCATCATGATCACCCCCATCAACGACATGATGTTCAGCGAGCTGCCCGTCAGCAGCAGGATCAGCCCAACGCCCGCCAGCCCCGGAGGAATCGCCATCAGAATGATGAAGGGATCGACAAAAGAGGCGAACTGGGCCATCAGGATGAGGTAAACCAGCAGCACGGCAATGATCAGTCCGACTCCGAAGTCGTGGAATGCCTGGTTCATGCTGACCACGCCTCCACGCACCTCGAGCACGGTGTTTGGGTCGTGCCTGGTCTCCGCCAGCAGGCGGTCGATCTGTGCGCCTACGCCTTGTAGCGCCTCGGTCCTGGTGGCCACATAAATGTCGATCACCCGGCGAATCTGGTTGTGGTCCACCTCGGTAGGAGTGTTGATCTGTTGGATATCGGCCACCGCGCCCAGCGGCACGTAGCCCGCCGCGTGGTCTCCGCTGAGCATCTGCGCGGAGGCTGGAGCCGCCTGTCCGCCTTCCTGCATTGGGCCGTAGCCGGCAGGACGAACGCCGCGCAGCGGAATGCTCTTCACATCTTCCATCGACATGTTGTCGATCCATCGGTTCGCATATTGCACCGTAACCATATAGTTGTTGCCGCTCTTGGGATCGATCCAATAGCTGGGAGCCACCATGCCGTCCGAGGTGAGCGCCGTAATCACGTCGTCCACTACATCCTTGGCGGAAAGCCCGATCAGACTGGCGCGCTCGCGGTCGATATTCAGCTCCAGGCCGGGATAATCGATGCTGTGTGGGATATACACATTGCTTACGTTGTGCATCGTCTCAATCTTCGCCGCCAGTTGCGTGGCCAGAGCATAGGAGCTATCCATGTCCTGTGATTTGATCTGAATGTCTATGGGCGCCGGCAGCCCCTGATTGATGACGGAGTCCACCAACCCGCCCGCCTGGTAGTAAATAGAGAGTTCCGGCATCTCGCGCGACAGCTTTTCCTGGACGCGGCGCATGTACTCGTAACTGCCGGTGCTGTGCCCCTCCTTCAGGCTGGTCTGCACAAATGCCGTGTCCATCGAAGCGTTGGTGGTGTAAATCGCCGAAAGATCGGGATAGACGCCGATGTTGGAGACGATCATGCCCAGGTCCTTTGCGGGCACCACGCTGCGGATGATATCTTCCACCTTTGCAATGTAGTCGTTGCTCACTTCCAGCCGTGTGCCGCTGGGCATCCGTACGTCGAGAATGAACTGTCCCGGGTCGGTGCGGGGAAAATACGCGCGGCCGATGAAGGGGATTGTCACCAAAAGCAACAGCGCCACGCCGCCGAAGATCGCCGCCGCCGTGAAGCCGGGCCGCTCCATCGCCCGCATCGCAAGACCTTCGTACCAGTCCAACATCCCGTGAAACCGCTTGTTGAAACCTCTGTCGAAGCGGGCGAAGAATCCCAGCTTTGGCTCTTTGCTGTCTTCGCACTCGTCACGCCGATGAATGAACCTGGCGCAGTAGAGCGGCACCACTGTCATCGCAAAAAAGTACGACGCAAAAATCGATAGCACAACGCCCAGCGCCATCGGAGTGAAAATGTATTTGCTCACGCCGGT
>PLSH01000206.1:4353-17681 GCA_003165095.1 Acidobacteriaceae bacterium | reverse complement strand
CATCGAGATTCCCGAAGAAGAGCCCGTCATTCATTTCAGATTTCCGCAGCCGCCGCCCTCGGGCCGCATGGTGGTTGAAGCCGAGGGCCTGTCAAAGAGTTACGGCGTCAAGCAGGTGCTCAACTGCGCGCGCTTCACCATCGAGCGCGGCGACCGCGTGGCCCTGGTCGGCGTAAACGGCGCAGGCAAATCCACGCTCATCAAGCTGCTCACAGGCGCTGAAGTTCCCACCGCCGGCGCCGTGCGCCTGGGCCACAACGTCATCCCTGAATACTTCGCGCAGGACCAGTACAAAGTCCTTGATGGCGACGCGCGCATGCTCGATGACATAAGCCGTGCCGCGCTCAAAGTGCCTGAAGTTCAGTTGCGCTCTTTGCTCGGCTGCTTTCTCTTCTCGGGCGAAGACGTATTCAAGCCTCTCGGCGTGCTCTCTGGCGGCGAACGCAACCGCTTCGCCCTGGCGCGCATCCTGGTCTCGCCCTCAAACTTTCTGCTCCTCGACGAACCCACCAACCACCTCGACATGCGTGCCAAAGACGTTCTGCTGGAAGCTCTCGCCGCGTTTTCCGGCACGGTCATCTTCGTCTCCCATGATCGTTACTTCATCGATCGCCTGGCCACCCGCGTTCTCGAAGTCGAAAATGGCGCCGTCACTTCCTACGAAGGCAACTACGAAGACTATCTCCGCCACAAGGAAACGCTCGTTGCCGCCGAATCTGAATCAAACGCACCAGGGGCTCGCCATCCGGAGCGCGGCGAAGCAACTGCGTCCCAGGCCGGGACAGGCCCGGCCATCGACTCCGAGGCCATTGAGACCGCCCCCAAAGACCGTCCCCGCCGCCTCAATCCAATCAAGCAAAAGCAGATGGAGGACCGATGCGCGTTTTTGGAAGAAGAGATTCCGCGCATCGAGGCCGCCATCGCGCACACCGAGCAGCTGATGGGGGTTTATGTCTCCGCCGCCGAAACCGAGCGCCTCGCCGCGCTGGCCCAGGAGCTGCGCGCGCAACTCGCCGCCCTCACCGCCGAGTGGGAAGAACTGATGGAGCAGCTCGAAAGCCAGGCAGCATTCGGTTAGCTTGGGCTACGAACGGTCAGGCAGCGGGAAACGTGGGATTCATCGCTTCTTTCAGCTTTTTTTGCAGTCGTCTGATGGTCTTCACCAGCACTGCTTCCAAAAGCAGATTCATGACCACTCCCGTAAGCACCGGCAAGTGCGGGCTGTGCAGCGCTTCCCAAAAACCGTACACCAACGCCAACGCATAGACGCCAAACGCAACCTGCAGAAACCTGATTCGCCGTACCAGTTTCTTCCGCGTCGCCTTGTCGAGAGGCTCGTGATCCGCGCCTGCGGGTTTGGGAAACCTGGCCCTTGCTCGTCGCAGAATCCAGACCACCGCGAATCCCACGAACGCCACAAAAACGATCACCGCCCACCAAAGCGCGCTGGCTGGAATGCGGCGGGCGCCGGCCGCCAGCGCGATCGGCACCAGCACCGCCATTCCAATGAGACTCAGCAGCGACAATCGCCATTTTATATATCTCTCTCTTGCAAAATAGCTGGCTATCTCACCCATGGTCCTGGCATCTCCTCTTGAAAGGGCCCCTTCGAGACTATCGACCGTTTGCCTTGAAGCTATACGCGGCCCTCCCCTGCCCGTCAATCCAGTTTTATACACCGCAATCTTCGCTGCCGTCCGAACCGCACCATCGTGCATAATCAAAACAAGATGGCCCTTTTGTGGAATCCCGAGAGCTGGTCCCAGCGCCTGGCTGAGATTGAAGCGCAAACCGGCGAGCTCAAAGAAGCTCCCTTGCGCCGCGACGTGCGCTCACTCGGCATGTTGCTCGGCGAAGTGCTGCGCGAGCAGGCCGGCGAAGACCTTTTCGCCCACGTTGAAGCCCTGCGGCAGGGCACCATCCGCCGCCGCGACGCTGAGGCTCGCGGCCATGCCGAAGAGGCTGCCCGCCACGCCGCCGCCGCGCTTGAGCTGGTCCACTCGCTCCCCGCCGGGCGCGCCATCCTGCTTACCCGCGCCTTCGCATTTTATTTCGAGCTGATCAACCTGGCTGAAACCAACCACCGCAAGCGCCGCCGCATCGCCCTCCGCCTCAGCGGCCAGGCCGGCCGGCAGCGCGGCTCGCTCGAGGGCACGCTCTCGGCCATGCGCCGCGTCGGCATTGGCGCCGATGAAGCGATGGACTGGCTCCGCCGCGTGCTCATCGTGCCCGTCTTCACCGCCCATCCCACTGAGGCCGCGCGCCGCACCGTCATGTTCAAACGCCGACGCATCGGCGAATTCCTCGAAGCGCTCGATCGCATTCCCATCCCCGAGCGGGACCTCGCCCGCCTGGAACAGCTCGTGCTCGCGGAGATCACCAGCCTCTGGCAAACCGACGAGGTCCGCTCCCGCCGTCCGACCGTTTATGACGAAATCAAGATGGGACTCGACTACTACGATGTTTCCATCTTCGAAACTCTGCCCAGCCTCTACCGCGAGATCTCCGAAGCCCTGCACGCCTCCTACAACCTTGAAATCGAAGTGCACGAGCTGCCCCTGGTGCTCAACTTCGGCTCCTGGATTGGCGGCGACCGCGACGGCAATCCCTTCGTCACGCCCGAGGTCACCCGCGATGCCGTCCAGCTCGCGCGCGGCCATTTGCTCCTCTACTACCAGCGCCAGCTCGACGTCATCATCGATCTGCTCACCTCCAGCGCCCAGCAGCGCTCCGTAAGCTCCGAGTTGCTCGAGCGCCTTGAAGCCTACGTGGCCCTGGTCCACACCCCTGAGGCGCAGGTCTTCGGCGCGCAATACGAGTTCGAGTACTATCGCCGCTTCGTCATTTGCGTCAAGGCGCGCATCCAGCGCACCCTCGAGCGGTCCAGCGAACAACACAGTTCCGCCGCGGCGCTGCCGGTCATGCCCTACACGCTCTCCCGCGGCCAGGACAAACTGGCCCAGGCCCTGCCGCCTTACTGCTCCGTGCAGGATTTTCTCGACGATCTCGAGATTCTCCGCGCTTCGCTCGCCCAGAACAGCGGCCTGCGCATCGCGCGCACCCTCATCGATCCCCTCATCCTCCAGGTGCGCACCTTTGGCCTCCACCTGCACACCCTCGATATCCGCCAGCATGCGCGCGTCCATGCCGCCGCGTTGCAGGAGGCAATCACCGACACCGTGGCGCCCACGTTGCCGGTCGGCCTCTCCGCTCAAACTTCCAACGTGCTTGAAACCTTCCGCGTGGTAGCCAACATCAAAACCGGCTGTTCGCCCGAGGCGGTTCGCCAATACGTCATCAGCGGCGCGGCGTCCGTCGAAGATGTCCTGGCCGTCGTCCGTCTCGCCCGTCTCGGCGGCGTGCGCGTCGAGGGCTCCGGTCCCGATCCCGGCCTCATGCCCGTTCCGCTCTTCGAATCCATTGAGGACCTGCGCAATGCTCCCGCTGTCTGCCGCGAACTGTGGAGCCGCCCCGACTACCGCGCCCTGCTCGCCTCATGGGACAACTGGCAGGAGGTCATGCTCGGCTACTCCGACTCCAACAAGGACGGCGGCATGCTGACTTCCACATGGGAGATCTTCCGCGCCCATCGCGATCTCCATGTCGTCGCCCGCGAGGCCGGCGTAAAGCTGCGCCTGTTTCACGGCCGCGGAGGAACCGTCGGCCGCGGCGGCGGGCCCACCCATCGCGCCATCTTCGCCCAGCCCATCGACGCTTTCGACGGCCAGTTGCGCATCACCGAACAGGGCGAAGTGCTCAACTTCAAATACGCTGATGAAGTTCTGGCCGAGCGCAATCTGGAACTCATGATTGCCGCCTCTCTCGACGCCCTGGCTCGGCCCAACGCCCGTGACCCCGAGGGCCATTTTACCGGCCTCCTCAAGCCCGAGTGGGAGGCCGCGCTCGATGAACTGTCGAATCTTTCGTACGGTTTTTACGGCAAGCACATTCTCGATGACCCTGGCGTCGTTACCTACTTCGAGCAGTCCACGCCGGTGGGCGAACTTGAAAACGCCAAGATCGGTTCGCGCCCCGCGCGACGCAACGCGTCTCCGCAACTCGCCGACCTCCGCGCCATTCCCTGGGTCTTCGGCTGGACCCAGTCCCGGCTGCTCGTTCCCGCATGGTTCGGCGTGGGCTTCGCCATCGACCAGTATCTCGCCCAGTCCGGCTCGCTCGAGCTTCTTCAAACCATGGCCAAAGAGTTCCCGCTGTTCATCGATCTCGTGCGCAACGTCGAAATGGCCCTCGGCAAAGCCGATCTCGCCACCGCGCGCATTTACTCGTCGCTGGTCCCCGACACCCGGCTCCGCGAGCGCATCTACGACCTTTTTGAAGCCGAGTTCCATCGCACCGTGCGCGCCGTTCTCGCTGTCACCCGCCAGGCTGAGCTGCTTGAGTCGAACCAGGTGCTGGCCCACTCCATCAAGCTGCGCAATCCCTATGTCGATCCCATGCACTTGATCCAGGTGGACATGCTGCGCCGCAAGCGCGCCGGCGAAGACACCCCTGAAGTGAACCGCGCCATCGCCGCCACCATCAGCGGGATCTCCGCCGGGCTGAGAAACACCGGCTGATGCGGGCCGCGTTCACCGGTGCATCGTCCTGTGCACTGCAACATGCAGCCCGACCATGAGCGCCGTCGTCAAAATACCAGCAGCCACAGGCCGGCTTTTACGCCACAGCACGATTGCGGCGGCAATGCGCCGTCCAGGCTCAGTTTCCTCTCCTTTCAGCGATTCAGTTATGTGGAGAGTGACCGCGAGACCACTCTCGCATTCGGAATGTGGCGCACACGGCCCACGGCTCGAATCAAAATTTCCCGGTCGCCTGCCGGCAGGGCTCCAAGGTCGCCGCCCTCAAAGTATGTCAGCGCCTTCATCGCCTCACTCGGCTGGAACGCCGGGCGATACAGCGCCTCAGCGGCGGCCAGGCCTTCATCCAATGCGACACCGGTGCGCAATATCGCCGCTACGTCCATGTAGTCCTTCGCTTCTATCCTCTGTTGCATCACCTTCAGCTTGGTAGCCAGCAGGTCGAGCAGCGATGCAACTTTCACCACGCCGTCTGGCGTGCGATCCGGGACGCCGGCACGGCCAATGTCGATTCCTCCGAAAACAGAAACCTTTACGCTGGCTGTTCCGGCGGGCGCCAACACGCTGAGTGTGTCCGGCTGGTCCTGAATCACCTCCGACCGGCCGAGAAACGCGAAACCGCGCTCCAATTCGCCCCTGTCGAGCGGCTTTTCCGTGAAGAAATCGAAGTCGACGGAGCTTCTGTGTCCCAGCCGCAGAGCCACGGCAGTCCCGCCATACAAAACCAGGCCCAACTCCACGCTTGCTTTCAACCGCGGCCAAAGTTCCCGTTGCGCCGCCGAAAGCACTTCCCAATGTGGTTTGAATGCGCTCACGCCATCTTCCTCACTGGCATCGGCGGCACCGGCCGCGCGCCATACTCCGCAAGTCCGAGACGATAGTGCCAGTAGTGCCATGACCGTGCGTTCAACTGCCCGGCCTCGGCATTCTGCAAAACTCCGCGAAGATAATCCTCGCCTGCGACGTCGGCCAGTTCCGTCAAATCTTCCCAGGTGCCCAGGTTCATCACCTGCGCCGCCACCCGGTGAGGAAACTGCATAGCCTCCTCGGGTGTCTTCCACCAGACGTAGCGCGCAGCCAGTCTCCGCAGGCAGGCCAAGGCATCCGCGGCTGGCTGCGGGCAGGCGCCGCACGACGCGTTCGAAGCCGCCTCGGTGATCGCTTCCGGGCCGTCCATGGCGTTTGCCCCCATCTCTATTTTATCAAGTTCATGAATTCGGTTACCCATTCTCTTGCCATACGCTGCCCGGCGGGTCTACGCTATTGCTATGCGTCGATGTCGCTAAACACCGTCCTGGTGCAAGCTCCGATGCAGATGTGCGCCCGACCGCGTGCCCTTTACCACCTGAAAGCTGCACCGTCACCCCAATATCCGTTACCTGCAAGATCCGGGCACATCACCCCGGAAAAAGGAGATCATTATGGCGCGCATTGCCGCGAACGTAACTGAATTGATTGGCCGCACTCCGCTGGTGCGCCTCAACCGCGTAGCCGCCGGATTGCCGGCTACTGTAGTCGCCAAGCTCGAAAGCCAGAACCCCGTGTCGAGCGTAAAAGACCGCATCGGCTTCGCCATGATCGAAGACGCCGAACGAAGGGGCAAAATTACGCCCGGCAAAACCGTGCTCATTGAGCCCACCAGCGGCAACACCGGCATCGCGCTGGCCTTCGTGGCCGCTGTCAAGGGCTACAAGCTCATCCTCACCATGCCTGAGACCATGAGCCTCGAGCGCCGCGTGACCCTGCTGGCCTTCGGCGCCGAAATCGTTCTCACCCCCGGCCCCAACGGCATGAAGGGCGCCATCGCCAAGGCCAATGAGATTCTGGCCAAAACCCCCAACGGCTACATGCTCCAGCAGTTTGACAACCCCGCCAACCCGGCCATCCACCTGCACACCACCGGCCCTGAAATCTGGGACGACACCGACGGCAAGGTCGACATTCTCATCTCCGGCGTAGGCACCGGCGGCACCATCACCGGCGTGGCCTCCTACATCAAGCCGCGCAAGCCGGAATTCAAAGCCATCGCTGTCGAACCCACNNGAGGCCATCGATCTGGCCCGCCGCCTGGCCAGGGAGGAAGGCCTTTTTGTCGGCATCAGCTCCGGAGCCGCCGCGGCTGCGGCCCTCAAAGTAGCCGCGCGGCCTGAGAATGCCGGCAAGCTCATCGTCGTCGTGCTGCCCGATTTCGGCGAGCGCTACCTCTCCAGCGTGCTCTTCGAACCGCTCCGCCAGCAGGCTCTGGCTCTGCAGCCCGAGCCGATTGCGGTCACGGTGTAAACCGCGGGAACATAGGGACCAGGGACAGAGGGAACGAGAAGGGAGCTTTCCAAACCCAAGTGGCGGGATGTATTGCTCCCGTGGTTCGTCTTTCTTGGTCCCTCGTTCCCTGGGCCCCTTGTTCCCCGCACTAAAGACTGCTCTACATGGATCTTCTTGCCCACATCCGCGAAGATATCGCCTCCGTCATGGAGCGCGACCCAGCCGCCCGCTCCCGGCTTGAAGTTCTTCTCTGCTATCCGGGCCTCTGGGCGGTCTGGATTCACCGCGTCTCGCACCGGCTCTGGCGCGCTAAACTACGCTTGCCCGCGCGCATCCTCTCCCAGATCGCCCGCTTCTTCACCGGCGTCGAAATTCATCCCGGCGCGCTCATCGGCCGGCGGCTCTTCATCGATCACGCTACCGGCGTGGTCATCGGCGAAACCGCCATCGTCGCCAGCGACGTCACCATATACCAGGGCGTCACCCTCGGCGGCACCGGCAAGGGACATGGCAAGCGCCATCCCACCGTATGCGACGGCGTCTTCATCGGAAACAATGCCAACGTCCTCGGCAACATCACTATCGGTGAAAACTCCCGCGTCGGCGCAGGCTCCGTGGTCCTCACCGACGTGCCCCCCAACTCCACCGTGGTTGGAGTGCCCGCCCACATCGTCTACCGCAACGGCCAGCGCGTACTCATCACCGATCCCCACGACGTCAAAGACCCGCTCTCCGACGCGCTGATCGCCCTCTCAGCCCGCGTGGAAGAGCTCGAAGACCGGCTCGGAGGTCAGCAACACCGCGCCTCGCCCTTCGCCGACGAAGAAGCCGAACGCGCCGCCTACCGCGTTGAACTCGAGCGCCTGCGCGTCTACGTCTCCATGGGCGAAGGCATTTGACCGCAGCCCCTTGACGACCGGCAACCGCTCCCTGATCCCTGACCCCTGACGTTAGAGCAAACCCAGGCGCACCGACTCGTCGTGGACAGTCTTGTAGCACTCGCACGCGGCATCGACAAGTCCGTCGCGATTCAGGATGTTCACCCGTCCCCGCACATAGGTGATGATGCCCGCTTTCTGAAACATGCCGGCGGCCACGGAAACTGAGCTGCGGCGCGTGCCCAGCATGTTGGCCAGAAACTCCTGTGTGATCTGGATCTGTTCGGTCTGGAGCCGGTCGTGGCACATAAGCAGCCAGCGAGCCAGACGCTGGTGAAGCTCGTGCACGCGATTGCATGCGGCAGTCTGGGCGGTCTGCGTGAACAGTCCCTGCACACTCTGCAACAAACGCAAACGCAGCGGAGGAAGAGCCTCGGAAAGCTCAACGAGTATCTTGGTTTTCACGCGATAACCATATCCCGGCACCTGCATGAAGCAGCGGTTCGGTGGTTGACCCGCGCCGAGCGCGGTAGAAATGCCCACAAAACCGTCTCGCCCGATGATGCCCACTTCCACTGTCATTCCATTTTCCAGGTCGACCACAATCGAGCAGATACCATCTTCAAGGAAATACACGTGGTTTCCCGGCCGTCCCGGCTCTCGGAGGGTCAGATCCCGGGGTAGATTCACGGGTGTCAGGTGGGGTGCGAGTTGCTTGATTGTGGCGGCCGGCAATGAGGCCAGGATCCGGTTTCTATAGACATTTGTGATGATAGCGTCAGTCAGGTGCGCTCCTCCGCAATGGGAGGGCCAAATGGCCAGCACCAGAACGCGCAGAGGGATCCCACCAGAACCTTCCGAATCAAGGCCGGATGGGTTGCGTATTGGGATGTATCCCACCCATTCGGAAAGCGTACTCCTCAACCTTTTTTACTGTAGGTCAAAATAGCACGGTTTATTTTTCTCTCAGTGCGACAAGCGACAGACACGCCCGCGATGAACGCCGAATCTCGACTTACCTTCCAGGTTGCAACAAGCTTGTCCAGCAGGTGCGCTCTTGCAGCGCACCTGCTCGTTGGCGCGTCAGCCGTTTTCTCACGGAACCAGGCCAAGAAGGCGAATTGAGTGAATCGTCATCAATGTCTGTCAAAGTCCGGGGAGAGACTTGTGCTGTCGCGCTACCCAATGATCCGCCCCCGGCCGGGTGGCGGGTCTCTCAAGCGGCAGTGAGCGAAATTGAGCAGTTGACCATGCTGGGCAAAGGTAAGATCACAAACCTGCGAGGTGTAGGCCCGTGTTTTTCCCCTACCTGCGAAATGGCAACCTGTCACTGAGCCGGAGGTACTTATGCCCATCACTGTCGTTCTGGCCGTTGGTTTGGATTTGTCTCCGCTGACGGCGCAAAACCCGGTCTGGAAATCCGCGGGATACGTGATTACCCCCGCAGCGTCTATAAGCGAGGCGATCGCCCACTTTCGGGCGGGCGATTTTGACCTGGTGCTGCTCGGCCTTTCCATCTCCATCGAGCACCGGGAGAGACTCACCTTCCTGATCCGCGCAACCGGTTCTGAAACACCCGTGGTTTGCATCGCGCAGGCTGCCGGAGATTGCGACTCGTTTGCCGATGCGACGCTGGTCAACGAATCCAGCGTGCTGCTCTCCGGCATGGGGCAACTCCTGGCGGACAAGGCGAGAAAGCGGGCCGCGCTGACGCTCCATTACGGCAATGCAAACTAGGGGATTACCCTACATCGGCCTGCGAACGCGGNNGGAGAACGCTGAAAACAATCCAATTAGGAAATCGCGCGGAGCCGAGGCGCGCCCTCACTCCCCAGGCAGGCGGGACGGCGGGAACGCGCCATGGAAAGATAGCACGCTCCTGAATTGCCTGTCTCCCGAAGCGATCGGCGAGTTTGAACTGCTGGCTACACCCTTCTCGTGCGAGGGATCGGCGGTCCTCTTTCGAGAGGGGGAGCAGCCCGGCACGGTTTTGTTTCTGCTTGAGGGGAGGGTAAAGCTTTCGTTCAACTCAGTGGAGGGCAAACGGCTTACCCTCGGAGTAGCGGAGCCCGGAGACATTCTCGGCCTGGCCGCCGCGGTTTCCGGCTGTCCTTATGAAGTGACTGCGGAAGCGCAGTTCCCTTCGAAAATCGCGCCGCTTCCACGGCACACCTTTCTTGATTTCCTGTCGCGTTACCCGGTTGTCAATCAGAACGTAGCGCGCCAGTTGAGCTTTGAGTACAAGCGGGCGTGCGACCAGTTGCGCATACTCGGCCTGGCCCTGACCGCCCAGGAAAAGCTGGCCCGGCTCTTGCTGGAGTGGTGCGCTGAGGGACAGAAGACAGAACGCGGCGCGCGTATCCACTGTTCGCTCACCCACGGCGAGATTGGCGAATACATCGGCGTAGCCCGCGAGACCGTCTCCCGTACCTTGTCGGACCTCAGGAATCGCGAACTGGTGGAACAGCACGGCTCGACAATGTTGGTTTCAAGTCTCCGCGGCCTGGCAATCTACGCAGGGTCAGTCGACCTCTGAGCAGAATCGCCTCGTCACAGGCCCGGCTTACCCGCTCTACATAACGATCGGGTGCCCCAGGTCCCGCTTTTGGGACCTGGGAAATCACAACGAACCTGGGGAAACCAAGCNNATGTGGAAGTATGCCTCCCACCCGCTCCACGATGCCGGCGCGGGCAGCTTGGCCATCGGATCCTTCAGGTGATTCAAATAATCCCCCACCAGCTCATGCGTGCGATAAACGCCCGTCAGCCAGTCGCCCCGATACCAGTTCTTCCACTTGCCGTATTCGCCCAGCGCCATCGACTTCTGGACCGCATCCAGCGCGGCCAGCGACGCGGCCGCTTCCGTCTCCGCCTTCGCCTTGTCGCCGGCGTTGGCATCCTTCATCGACTTCGCCAGCTCCAGCAGCATCCGGTTACTCTCCCGGTTGATAGTGATCATGGTCAGCACTTCGGCTTGATAGTATTGGCGCCGTCCGGGATCTACCAGGCTCTCCGCCGCCACCGCCTCGTTCCACACCTTGTCCCAGCGCGGCGCGGCGTCTTCGCCGTCCTTGATGTCGTTGTCCAGCGACCTCTGCTGCATTGCCGCATCGCCCGAAAGCGCTACCCGGGGTTGAGTCCACTTCGGGCTTTGGCTCGGTATCCCAACTACCTGGTGCACGCTCAGATCGTCGAGAATCAGACGCCGCGCCTCCGAGTGATAATGCTGGTCGCCATCCCACCGCGTGAACCGGTCGGCCATCGGCGGAGGAGGCGGCGCGTTGCCCGCCGACGTCATCCGCGGCGGACCAAACGCCCTGCGCAGCGACGGGGCAGCGAAGTAGTCCTTGTACACACTCTCGAGCGCGCTCGCCGACTTCGCTCCAAACTCCTCCGTCGCCCATTTTTTGTAGTAGGCGCCATCCGCGTCGTCTTCCGCCGGAACGCCGCCCCACGCCACTTCCATCAGCGCCCGCGTGGTCATGGTCACCGGCCGCAGGTCGCTGGTATTCACCAGCACATACGTGGTCGCGCCTGCCTTGATGTATCGCCCCAGCTCCGCTTGAATCACCCCCACCGGAACCATCTCCGAAAGCTGATTCGCCTGCCCGTTCATCATCGCTGTATGGAAATACGCGCCCTGGCCCGCGCCCACCTTGCCGCCATCCTGCATGTCCCCGTAGCCGGTGTCGGCCCACACCAGCGTCACCTCCGGCGGAATCTTCAGGTAGCCTTCCCGCATCAGCCGCGCGCCCTCCTGCCACAGGTCGGTCACAAACTGCGCATTCTGGTACTTGGCCCGCACAATCTTCATCTGCTCGGCGATCGCGTCGCTGATCCTCTGCCCCAGCAGCGGATCGTTATTTTGCACGCTCGGGTCCAGCGACGCATAACTTGAGTCCGACAGCCCGCGCAGACCCACGCTCCACAGAATCTCCTCGTCCGGCTTGTACTCCGCTACCGCGTTGGTCCACGCCCGCTCCAGAATCTCAGGATGCGTCGAGAAGTTGTAGGGAACGTCCCGCGGCCACCGCGCCACGTTCATCCCCAGCGGAATGGCGTGATGCTGATTCACAATCAGCCCCCGCTCCGTGGCCGCGTGCACCGGCGCATCGTCCGGGAAGGTCCATGTTCCCGGCACCACCATGTTCCCTTTGAGCCGCAGGATGGTCTCAAAAACCTGGTCCCACACGCTCAGCGCAATGCCCGCCTGTTCGCCTTTGGGAGGCACAACCCAGCCCGTCAGCAGATCTTCGTCATTCGGGAAAAATCCCCGATACTTGAACACCGGGCTCGGATAAGTCTTCGCAAAATCCTTGCGCAGCGTTATTGACACGCGCTTCACCGGCTGCTTGTCCGTCCACAGATACATTGGGTCCACGCCCAGCACCGTCTGCGAGAACTCGTAGATCGCGTAGATCGTTCCCCGCACGTCCGCGCCCGTCAGGCACACCACGCGCTGATGAGTTGGCCCGGCCCCGGCTCCTGTCACCGAAAACGCAAACGCCTCCGTATCCGAAGTGGTCGCGCATTCCACCCCCGCCGGCACGTTTTCGCGCTCGGCAATCAGGATCGTCACCGGCCCCGCGTCTTTGATGTCGCTCACCAGCTTCGGCGTCTGCCCAAACACCNNCTTGCGGCCTCACCACCAACCACGACCATCGTTCCGGCTGCCACGATCGCAACCGAAACCCACATCCTGCTCAAACACCTGACACATGCACCCTCATTCATTTGACCTCTCCTTGCGCGGCGGATTGGATTCCCACGCCTCGGAATATCGGAATCGCCTCCGGACTGGGGGGAGGACGCATCCGACGCAGAGCACAATCGAGGCTTGCAACCGAGGATTTGGGAAACACAAAACGCGCGCGAATGGGCTTTCTTCGCGGTCCGAATTATACACAGACGGGGAGGTGGGTGGACTCAACAGCCCCCCATGGATTTGCAGGATGTCTTCAGGCCGCCTTACGGCCGCTTCTGGAGCAGTTCCGCGAAGGGTAGCAGCCCTGTCCTCATCCACAGCCTGGGAATCATCATGCTGGGTACATCGTCGGCTTGTTGCGGCCGCACGAGCATGGCTTGGCCGGTCTTCGAGTCGTAATATTGCTCCGTCGACCGGTGAAATCGTCCCATCACGATTGGCCCTTCCGCGCGGTAATACCATCCCCACGCCGTGCGCAGCTCGAATTTCACATAAACGAGATAACTCGACTTGGAAAAGCAGGATTGGGTATACGACCAGAAATCCTCGCCCGGCTCTACCGTGCGCACCAGCAGCGCGCCCTTCGGCTCCGGCCAGATTTGGGCCGAGATTCCGCCCTCGAGGCTGAGACTGGGTACGCTCTCGATGCTCTTGTATTCCGTCCAGGCATGTTGCGCATCAACCCGCGCAAACACCCGCTGTGCGGCAGCGCCCGGATCCATGTCGCAAGGGGCGGCGCGGAGCACGAGGCCACATGCCAGGAGCAGGAGAGCGATAGTACCGGATCGCAGGATCATTGATTTTATTATGCTTCATCGCGTCCCGGACCTGGCGCATTAGGCCCCTCTGCGTAATCCGCCGGGTGCCCGCGGTCCCGCTTTTGGGACC
>PLSH01000206.1:0-4298 GCA_003165095.1 Acidobacteriaceae bacterium | reverse complement strand
GTGGCCCACGCCGCCGCCAGCTACGAGTTCGTCAACTTTGACATCACCGGCCCGGTGGACGTCGCCATCACCGCCGCTCAGCCCGGTTTCTGGGATGCCGGCGTCGATATTCAGCCCTGGCGCCTGGGCCTGCGTCCGGCGCGCGACGGCCAGACCATCCGCTTCCGCCTCGCCGCCCCCGCCAAGCTCTCCATCTCCCGCCCCGGCGACTTCCTCAACCACGCCTCCATGTTGTTTCTCTTTGCCGGCTCGCCGCCTCCGCCCCCGCCCTCCGGCCCCAACGTCACCATCGTTCCCGCCGGACTGCATCGCCAGAGCCTCAATCCCAAAAGCGGCGACACCATCTACCTCGCGCCCGGCGCTTTCCTCTTCGGCAGCCTCAATCTCTTCAACGTGGACAACGTCAAAGTCCTCGGCCGCGGAACCATCGTCTACGACGGCCCGCAGGATCCCGAAGGCGACGAGGGCTGGATGCGAAAGCCCGACTGGCACTGCATCGTCGCCTACCAATCTCACAACATCGAGATCGACGGCGTCACCTGCATCATCCGCTCGCGCACCTGGTCCATCCAGATGACAGAAACCGGCGAATTCGTCTACGACGATCTCCGCGTTGTCGGCGGCAATCCCGGCAACGCCAACCAGGACGGCATGGACTGGCTCGGCGCAGGCGACACCACCGTCCGCAATTCCTTCCTGCGCGCCTCCGACGACGATCTCGCCATGGAAGGCAACTGGGACGGCTACACCCAGGCCGACATGCTTCGACCCGGCCACGACGTTCAGAACATCGTCGTCGAGCACAGCGAACTCTCCACCAGCATCTCCAACACAGTTCGCATCGGATGGCCGCAGAAAATCTTCAACTCCCGCAACTTCACCCTGCGCGACTCAGACATCCTCCACGGCGGCATCGGCGCCTGCGGCCAGACCTTCGGCCTGCTCGGCTTCTGGGGCGCAAAGGGCTCGAGCGGCGACCACACCAACCTGAACTTCGAGAATCTCCTGCTCGACAACTGGTATTCGCTGGTGCAAATCGAGCAGGAGCAGCCCAGCATCCACGGCGTCAACTTCCGCAACATCTGGGCGCTTGGCCAGCCGCCGCTCGACGAATCTACCCTCACCGGCGACGTCTCCGGCGTCACCTTTGACAACCTCAAGTACGGCCAGACCCGCGTGGATTCCGCCGCCGCCATCCCCCTGCTGGCCTCGGCCGGCGCAGCCCAGCCGCAATTTGCAACCGCGCATTCTCCCACCGCTTCCTTCGCCGCCGACCCTCCCGTCTTTGCCCCTGGCCAATCGGTCCTCTTCACCGCGCAGGTCTCGCCGCAGGCGCGCTACACCTGGCTCTTCGGCGATGGGACTATAGCTCACGGCCGCAGCGTCCGTCACGCTTTTCCTGATGCTGAAGGCACCGAGTTCGACGGCGCCAACGGCGCCGGACGCTTCCGTGTGCTGCTCCACGTGGAAGACAAAGAAGGTAAGCAGGACTGGGCCGAGCAGGATCTTGTGGCCGTCGATCGTTGGCATCCTGAAACCAGTTACGGCGGCGCTACCCAGCCCGGCCTCGCTTTCAGAATCTTTCCCGGAGAATGGACTGAACTGCCCAACCTCGCCGCCCTGAACGCGGCCTTCAAGGGCCAGGCTCCCGGCCTCCAGGACAGCGCGCAGGGGTATACACATTACGCCGTCGCATGGGACGGCTTCCTTGAGGTTCCGGCCGACGGCGGCTACACCTTCTACCTGACCGCCCGCGACGGCGCACGCCTGCTCATCGACGGCATGGAAGTAGCCAAAACCGGCCCTCCGTTCGCCCAGGTCTGCGGCTCACTGGGCAACGCGGTTCGTTATGCCGTCGGCGCTCTGGGTCTCCGCGCCGGCCGTCACGTTTTCCGCGTCGAAGGCCTCAACTCCGGCAGCAACGACCCGCCCCATGTGCTGTGGGAAACCGCGAATACCAGGCTGACCAATGTGCCCGCCACTGCATTCACCAGCCCCAAGCTGGACGCCGGCACAAAGTAGCAAGGGAGTAGGGAATAGGGAATAGGGAGTAGGGAACTCAGCACGGAACAGTTGCGACGCTCGGCAGAAAGCCTCGCCGGAAAAATTAGCCGAATGCTAGTTGCGATGATGAATAAGCTACTGAGATAAGCGCGGGTTTTTCTATTCCCTGATCACTGACCACTGACCACTGGACCTACTCCCTATTCCCTATTCCCTGTTCCCCGTTCACTTTTTCACTTATTCACTTATTCACTTCTCCACTCACTTCGGCAGCTGCGTCACATCCCAACCGCCGCCCAGCGCCCTCACCAGCCCCACGCTGGTAACAAACTGCCGGCTCTCCAGGTCGATCGCCGTCTTTTGGTTTTGCAGCAGCGTAGCCTCGGCGGTCAGCACCTCAAGATAGCTGGTTACGCCGCCCTTGTAGCGCTGGTTTGACAGATCGAACGACCGCTGCGCAGCATCCACGGCCTTGGCCTCCGCGCCCGATTCCTGCTCCAGAATCCGCAATCCCGAAAGTTGGTCCTCCACGTCCTCAAACGCCTGAAAGACCGTGTTTCTGTATGCGTCGGCCTGCGCCTCGTAGGTATGGCGAGCCTGGTCAGTCAACGCGTGCCGCTGCCCGGCGTCCAAGAGCAGCTCCGCGGCCTGCGCCCCCAGGCTCCACATCGAACTTGGCCCCTGAATCCATGTGCCGGGATTGGTGCTTTGGAAGCCTCCGCTCGCGCTCAGGCTGATGGTGGGATAAAAGGCGCTCACCGCGATGCCGATCTGCTCGTTGGCCGCCGCGGCCCTGCGCTCAGCCTCGGCAATGTCCGGCCGCCGCTCCAGCAGTTGCGAAGGCACGCCCACTGGAATCCTGGGCAGCGCCAGGTCGAGCGGCGAAGCCGGAATGCTGAAATCCGGCAGGTTGTAGTTGGCGATGGTGCCGATGGCGTGTTCATACTGCGCCCGCGCCACGCCCACATCCACCAGTTGCGCGCGCACCGTCTCCAGTTGCGTCCGCGCCTGGTCCACGTCCACCGCGGTGCCTATGCCCCCCTTAAGCCGCCGCTCGGTCAGGTCCAGTTGCCGTTGCAGGTCCGCAACCGAGTCCGTGAGCAGCTTTGTCTCGGTGTCCAGACCGCGCAGCGCAAAGTAATCCGAAGCCATCTCGGCGTGCAGGCTCAGGTCCATGCTGGCCATGTCTGCCGCGCTCGCCTGCGCGTTCGCGCGCGCCTGCTCCACCGTCCGCCGGATGCGCCCCCAGAAGTCCGGCTCCCAGCTGGCCTGCGCGCCCAGCGTCAGGTCGTTGTAGGTGGTTGCGCTCGCCTTGTTGAACAGCGGCTGGTTCGCCGAATACTTTTCAGGAGTTCCCGACACGCTGGCTGAAACCGTCGGAAACAGGTTCGCGCGCGCTATTGTCACCTGGTCCCGCGCCGCCCGGTAAGTCTCCAGCGCCTGGCGCAACTCCACATTCGTGGTTGCAATGCGCTCTTCCAGTTGGTTCAGTTGCGGATCCCGGTAAATCTCCCACCATTTGCCGCGCAGCATTCCGTCGGAGGGATTGGCCGGCTGCCAGCCCCCTCCCGCCGGATTGGGTGGCGGCACAACGGCCGACGCGCCAGTCTCCTTATACGCAACAGGCGCCTGGTAGCCGGGGCGATTGTAATTCGGACCTACAGGCTTGCATCCCGTCAAAACGCCGAACGCCAACAGGCCGGCGATAGCCGCGCCCCATCCACCCAGAATCTGGGTGCCCCGTCCTTTCGCCGCTCTTCGCGCGAATGGGTGGGACGGAGCGCCATTTTCCCCAGCTTTCAGAGCCGCCATCGCTACTTGCCCCCTGCATCGGAACCGCTGCCGGCTCGCTCCACCGTCACCTTTTCTCCTTCGATAAGCGAATCGGGCGGATCCTGAATCACCTCGTCGCCGGCGCTCAATCCGCTCACTACCTGCGCACGGGCTCCGTCGTCCTCCCCGATCACAATCGGAATCAGACGCGCCACTGTTCCCTGGCTCCCGTTCACCACCGTGCCCACCTGCAACCCCTCCTTGCGGAAGATGAGCGCAGCGGAAGGCACAATATACGTAGGTGCAACCTGCGGCGTCTTGAAGTGCACCTGGGCCAGCGACCCGGGCATCAGTTGCCCGTCGCCGTTATCCACGTCCACCTCCACCAGCAGCGTGCGGCTTGACGGATCGATGGCGTCCGCGGTCCGCGCCAGCGTGCCCTGGTAGACCTTCCCTGGATGTTCGGGGAAGGTGAGCGGGATCTTCATGCCGCGTTTTACCGTCTGCGAATAGATCTGCGG
>PLSH01000053.1 GCA_003165095.1 Acidobacteriaceae bacterium | reverse complement strand
GGTCAGCCGCTCCGAGCCAAGCACTTCGGTCCATTCCTGGAAAGGCAGATTGCTTGTCACCATCGTTGATCCGCGTTCGTAGCAGTGGCTGAGCATCTCGAACAGCAGCTCGGCGCCAGTCTTGGAGAGAGGCACGAAGCCCAGTTCATCGACGATCAGCAGTTCCTGCGAGCTCGTCGCTTTTTGCGAAGCAAAGCATCTACAGCACGATCACTGGCTTGATGAAAAACTGAAAACCGCCGTGCCTGGGGAGTTGGTCGGTGGCCTGCGCCATGACCCGATCTTCAATCGGCTCGTAGGGCACATTCACAAAGCATCCAAGCAGTTCGCCGCAGTCAACCCGAAACGCGAATATCCCAACTTCCTCGTCTTTATGAACTCCGATAAGCAGTGCGACAACCGGGATTTGGCGGCGGTCATGACGGGGAACGCCTATATTGAGGGCGGGGGCGTAGAACCGATATATGCGGCATATTCGGAAGGCAGAATAAAGAAAGAGAAATCTGCCGTCGATCTTTATCTCTGCTTTGATGAATCGAAAGGCGAAGACCAAAAAGGATTCCATTACTTCATCGCTGATGGACCGCATTATGCCGCGCTGTGCGCGTTGCTTGGTACCGGTCCTTCTAAGCATCGGCGCCCCTAGCTGGCTAAAACCCGAACCCAATCTTCGGCCAGTCTCGGAACACTACGAAAGGGCACTGGCGAGTTCCCTGACGGAGAAACCATCGACTTTGGGGTCTATTCGCCCGGGCGGAGAATGCTCTCCGGTGCCTTTCAAAACCCGATACCTGCGAATTTGCCCGGAAAAGTGCGGAGACTTCGAATTCTCTCTATGAACTGCTGATTATAAAGACTTGATGGCGGAGGGAGAGGGATTCGAACCCCCGGTACCCTTTCAGGCACAACGGTTTTCAAGACCGCCGGTATCAACCGCTCACCCATCCCTCCGCATCTGTTGTACACCTAAGAATCTATTATAGATATTCACAAAACCTATTGCACTGCCGTTGATTCGTTTGCACCATTTTGTGTGCCGACTTTGCCCAAACTTGCACCAAACTCGGTTGCAAGCTCCTTTTGCCGGTCGTCAATGCGGCGGCTGGCGTCTGCGAGGTCGGACTGATCAACGATGTCATAGCGACGGAATACGGAGGCTGTTTTCCATCCCCCGATTTTCATTATGACATTTTCAGCTATACCCAACCGCCGCATGTTCCTGGCTCCCGTGCGGCGGAGGTCGTGAAAGAGCAGACCGGAGCAACCTGCACGTTCACAGGCGTTAGCCCATGCCCTCCGAAAGTCGCCGGGAGGACTGCCATCAGGGCGAGTGAACACGAAACCGTCAGGAGCCTTGTCCTCCACGCAGACGGCAATGATTTGGTAAACGCGCTCTGTCATCTTGACAGTCCTGCCGCCCCGATTCTTGGTTTCTCCGGGATTCAGGTCGATAGTCCGGTTGGAGAGGTCAATCTGTGATACCCCGAGGTTCACAGCGTGGCCGGAACAAGTGTCCCTCCCTCGGTGTAGGTGACCGTATACGAACTTCGCTGAGACTCCCAGGAGGTCAGCGAACTCCTGACATTGCCATGCGCTACGCTTCGACTCAACGATCGTCGCTAGATCATCGGCTGTGCTGACCGGCGCGTGCAAACACGAATTCCTCGTGCTCATATCCTTCTCACTTTCAAGTTGGGATTTGCACCGGCTTCTAACGGTGTCACGCAGCGCGGCAACTGCCGACGCATTGACGACCAGGGCGGTCGCTGATCCGCATTAGCTCTTACAGGCCCGGATCACTGAGCCTTACCCATTTGACGTACCAGCATGAAAATGGATTCATCCGGGGTTTGAGGGACCGGCCGACCGGCTCCCGATCCTGGGAATCATGTTCATACACTTCGGTCATGTTCATGCAAAACGATGGTAGCCGGGGGAATTGGAGGGAAGCCACGGCATCGGCATTGTCCCAAGTGTCAGTCTTCAGCACGCGACCGCCGGCTCATCAAGCAGGCCCGAAGCCTGCTGCCGGTGCCCTACGTCCATGTGGTCTTCATCGTACCTGAGCAGCTGGTGCCGCTCGCATTGCGCAACCAGAGGCTCTTCTACAACCTGTTGTTTCGGGCAGGTGATAGGGCCCCGGATGGTGAGCTATATGGCAAGCGGTTCCACCGGACAGCAGCGTAGAGAACTGGGGTGGACTATTTGACATTCAAAAGAACCTGTGGATATCCTAAAAGTGGATGGTCTGTCCGGTCTGATACCCGCACAGATATCCTGGACCCTCCACATCCAGTGATTGTTGTGGACGCTCTGTAGTCGAGCAGCCATCGGAAGCCAGCGAATCGGGCACCACGCGCGTCTGGCACCACACCCCGAATAGGCATCTAAACACTAAGGCTCCCAACCCGTATCGGGCACTCCACTACTCCAGAGGATGAAGCGAGTAGGAGTGTCTGCGGACCTCTCTGGGAGTAATTTCTATGAAATCCAAAACATCTAAAGGGAAGCGACCCGCTTCCAAGATCGTCCGCGTGCGAGTTAAGCGCCAGAAGAACCCTGAGCCTACTCCTGTCGTCCACGTGCGAGTGCGTCACACGCCCTCAGAGAATCTTGAACCTCCTACTGTCATGAACGTGAAAGTCAGACACCCGAAGGAAGATAAACCTATTCATACAACTGCTCGAATCATAGAGAACGGTAAGCGGAAACCGTCTTGTTCCAAGCGAGCCCTTGCGTCAAAGAAGAGCACGCAAGCGCACGAACAGTTTAACTACTCTCCAATAGATCGGCTTGACGGTGTAACACCACCAGCGGAAATCAATAGCTGCGTTGAGGAGTGTGCACGCCTTGGCTGGGAGGATGTGACCGGGCTATTCATCAATGACGCGTGTCTCTTCGATGACTTGGAGGACATGTTACTCCTATTCAAGAGATATGAACTCGACGACTGGACGTTTACGCGCCGCGTTATGCTCAAACCGGGTCGGCGGTACACATGGCGGGAACTCAAAGGCGGTGACGGGGTGCTACAGGGAATTGCAATCGATGTGAAGGTGGAGCATTCAAAGATGGGGATGAATGCCAGCTCTTTTCGGTTCTATACTTCAAAACCGATCCGAATCTTGCTCATGCAGATCGAAGACATCATGAATTCAATCGTCGCCATACGGGAGGGGTTGGAGGAGGGGTTGAACAATGGATTAGAGGAGGCGGAATGACCTCCCCGAAACGTAAACCCCCAATGTCGGCAATGCCGACTGATGTCTTAACCATCGAGGAGGTAGCGGAGCTTCTCCGCTGTCACCCCGTAACCATCAAACGCAATGCTGATGCCTTGCATATCCCGTATCGACGACTCGGAACACTCTGGCGCTTCTCCAGGAAGCGACTAGAGGCGTGGATGCGGGACAATGAGGGTGAGACAACAGCAGCCTGAATCATAGGCACAGACAGCGAAGGCGATGGGACCATCCCCATCGCCTTTTCTGTTCTTGATTGTGGTGAGCCCCTAGCAGAGCCTACGCTTCCTGTCGTTTCAGCGAGTCAGTTGCTCGAATGTCTACCGGAAAAACAACCTCACTTTAAAAACCACTGAGTGCGCTACTGATAGTGTTTTTCAGTCTTTTTAGGTGTGTCTGAGAACAGCTAAGTTACTGACAATACATCAGACTTTAGAATTGGGAAGCTGACGTTCTGCCACTGAACTACTCCCGCGCAGGCAGGCCGTTGGGACGCAACACCAACCTGAATCAGTATCGGTCAATCGGCGGCAAATGGCAATTTGTCCCGATGGCGAGGGTGAACGGCGGACCCAGGCCCGAACTCGTCCTCATCGACGGCATGCGGGAATCACCGAACAGAGTTTCTACCGCTGGCGCGAGGAATACGGCGGGATGAAGACCGAACGGGCCAAGCGATTGAAGGAACTTGAGCAGGAGAACGTGGAGCTGAAGCGCCTCGTGGCGTGGCTGAGGCTGGACAAACAGATCCTTCAGGACATTGCCTTGGGGACGCAGTTGAGGGCGGCCGGAGATCTCTCCCCGTAAACTGAAGATATGCCGCCGATCCTGATTGCGCAGAATATCTCCAAACGCTTCGGCGCCACTCCTCTCTTCGACAACATCTCCTGCGCAGTCCACGACGGCGATCGCATCGGCCTAATCGGCCCTAACGGCGCAGGCAAATCCACTCTCCTCGCCCTCCTCGGCGCGGAGCAGCAACCCGACTCTGGCGAAGTCTCCTCCCGCAAGGGCATTCGCATCGGCTTCGTCCATCAGATCTCAAACTTCGCTCCCGGAATCACGGTCCGCCTGGTCATTGAGACCGCACTCGAACGTGCCGCGGTTCCGGCTGCCGCCAGCGAGCAGCGGCTGCGCGAAACGCTGGGCAGGGCCGGCTTTACTGAAATCGACACTCCCGGCAGTCGCACTCCCGGTAATCCAGGCATGGACCGTGAAGCCGCGAGCCTGAGCGGCGGCTGGCGCAAGCGACTCGCCATCGCCGAAGCCCTTGTCACCGATCCTCAAGTGCTTCTCCTCGACGAGCCCACCAACCACCTCGACCTTGACGGCATCGAATGGCTGGAAGGCCTGCTCCGTGCTGCCAGTTTTGCCTTCGTCGTCGTCACTCACGACCGATACTTCCTGGAGAACGTCGCCTCCCAGATCATCGAGCTCAACCGCATTTACTCCGAAGGCCTGCTGCGCGTAAAAGGCAGCTATTCCAAATTCCTCGAAGAGCGAGAGGCCTACGTCGAGTGGCAGCAGCGCGCCCAGGAGAGCCTGCGCAACCGCGTCCGCGTAGAGATGGAATGGCTCCGCCGCGGCCCGAAGGCCCGCACCACCAAATCCAAAGCCCGCATCGACAGCGCCAACACCCTTATCTCCGAGCTGCGCGACTCCGAATCCCGCACACGAACCGCCGAGGCCGGCATCACCTTCGACGCCACTGGCCGCCAGACCAAACGTCTCATCGAAGTCGAGAACGCTACCGTCATCTTCGGCGATCGCGAAATCCTCCGCGGCGTCAGCGTCGCACTGACGAACGGCTTGAAGCTTGGCCTCGCCGGCGCCAACGGCTCCGGAAAAACCACGCTGCTGCGCGCCATCACCGGCGAAATCACACTCAGCGCCGGTGAAATCCGCCGCGCGCCGGGCCTGCGCATCGTCTATTTTTCGCAGATGCGTGAGCTGGACACTTCACTCACCCTTCGCCGCACGCTCGCGCCCGATTCCGACTCTGTCGTTTATCAGGACCGCGTTCTTCACGTTGCCGGCTACGCATCGCGCTTTCTGTTCACCAGCGAGCAGCTGAATCAACCGGTAGAGCGCCTCAGCGGCGGCGAGCGCGCCCGCGTTCTCATCGCCCGTCTCATGCTTGAGCCCGCCGACGTGCTCATCCTCGACGAGCCCACCAACGACCTCGATATCCCCACGCTCGAGATTCTCGAGGAATCACTGCTCGAATTTCCCGGCGCCCTGGTCCTCGTCACGCATGACCGCTATCTGCTCGATCGCGTCACCAACGCCGTTCTCGGTCTCGACGGCCGCGGCAACGCCGCGCTCTTCGCCGACTATCTCCAGTGGGAGGCCTGGCGCGACCGGCAAACCCGAGCCGAATCAGGAGCCGCCGCAGAAGAAACGCCGCAGCCGACGCCAGCCGTATCTACCTCGTCTCCAACTCGCAGGAAGCTCCCCTACATGGAGCAGCGCGAGTACGACACCCTGGAAAAACGCATCGATGACGCGGACGCGCGCCTTCGTGCCGCTGAAGAGCGAATCCAGATTGCCGAAGTCGTAATCGATCCCGCCGCGCTCACCGTCGCCCTCGCCGAACTCGAAGCGGCAAAAGCCGAGCACAATGCCGTCTACGAACGCTGGATAGAACTAACCGAGAAGATCGGCGGCTGAGGCCGCGAACACATGCATCGTCGGCGAACCGTTCGGCCGAGGCAGGCGAGGACGGCCATATAGTAGCGGGCTGGCTTCTGAGAGTTTGATGTTATCGGAGGCCAGAGGCTGTCTGCCTGGGTGGCCTTTCGGCAAACTTCCTGCGCATCGGATGGCGCACAACATCACGAATCTCGCAATCAAACAGCCCAGACATTTAACAACTGGTGGATTCGGCGCCGGCCATCGACGGTGCGCAGCAGA
>PLSH01000046.1:833-2715 GCA_003165095.1 Acidobacteriaceae bacterium | reverse complement strand
AGAATTGAGAGCAGACTGAGTCGGATTCGCATGACGCAAGGGAGTTTAGCACAGGGCATTCCGCATATGGGGCGGCTTCGATCTCGGTGCTGATGGGGCCCGATGCGCGGCCGGTCAGGATGTTTGCGATGATTTCCCGTTTCGACGCGCCGGTTTCAAATCAGCCCGCGCACTGCGAATCCGCCCCAATTTCCGATGGTCCGCGCCCAGCTTTTGGAATACCCTTTTTGCTGTGGCCGTTCTCTCAGTCGATCTCGCTTACCGTCGCTGGTCCGATTTGGGCGTTGTGATCCTGGACCGAAGTTCTGACCGAAGTCCTGGCCGGAATTCCGGCCGAAAGCCGGAGGCCTCGGTCGCGCGAACTTCGCCGCGCGGCTTATGGCAGCAGCAATCCATTGGCCGCGAACCCATTGCCTGCGAGATTGTTCCCTTCGAAGGACCGGGGCTGGATGGAGAGATTGACAACGATCCGATCGACGCGGGAACGCTGGCCGGCCGGCTGAACCATTTGTGCGGCGTGCGCGGGATTCGCGTGATGATGTTGGACGGGCCGCAGGCATGGAAGTCAGGATCAAATGGTCTGGCGCACGCTCGGGTGAGCGAGCGCCAACTCAACACTGCCGCGAAAACCGGGCTTCCGGGAATTGTGACTCCGATGACTTACCGGGCGTTTGCCGAGTTCTGCATGGACGTGTACGACGGGCTGTGCCGCCGCGGCTGGCGCCGGCTAACGACTCTCGACCAGTCGGGCGCGCCGCAGGAGCGGGTGCTGGTGGAGAGCTACCCTCACGCGGCTTGGAAGTCGCTGGGGATCAAGCCACTGTGTTCCAAGCGCCGGGCGCACGTTATCGATCTGGCCGAGGCGTACGCCGCGCTGCGGGCCGTGGTTCCATTCACGACCAATCGGCCGCCCAACCACGATCAGTTGCAGGCGATTGTGGGCGGATTGCCGGGCCTGGCTCTGGAAGAGCACAACCCCGCGGCGGTGCGGATTGTGGGCAGCCCGCCGCGCCGCGAGGAGGGCCACTGGCGCGAAGGCTTCATCGTTCTGCCGTTGAGTGCGCCGGCGCAGGAGACCTGGATCGAAAGCATGCACTGGCTCGACTGAGCTGGAGTTCCCGAATCCAGAAATGACCAAGGCCGCCCAACCAGGCGGCCTTTGTCTTACTCTTCAAAGATAGCTTGGGCTAAGCCGTTGGACGCGGTGCGCCGGGCTGCTGCGGAGGCGCGGGCAGCTTGGGTTTGGGCTGTTCCTGCTTCTTGGACGGGGCCAGAATCGCGTGCAGAATGGTGCCTTCCATGCGGGGCATGAACTCCACGATACCGGCCTCGCCGATGTCCTGAATGAGGCGGTTGATGATCTCGTAGCCCAGTTCGCGGTGCGCCATCTGGCGGCCGCGGAAGCGCAGGCTGGCCTTGACCTTATCGCCCTCGGTGAGAAAGCGCACGGCCTGATTTTTCTTGGTCTGGTAGTCGTGCTCGTCCACGGTGACGGAGAACTTGACTTCCTTGAGGGTGATGACCTTTTGCTTCTTGCGCGCGGCGCGTTCGCTCTTTTCTTTCTNNCGTAATCCTGAATGCGGCAGACGGGCGGTACGGCGGTGGGAGAAACTTCAACCAGGTCGAGGCCGCGCTCACGTGCGATTTTCAATGCTTCAAAGGGCGCGAGAATTCCTAATTGTTCGCCGTTTTCGTCGATCACACGGACTTCGCGGGCGCGAATCCGGTCGTTGATGCGGATAAAGTTCTTTGCTGCTCGTTTATCGAATGCGATGGTACTCCTCCGAGTGTTGCGCCGTGCGGGCCGAGGCAGGGTGTGCCACGAGCCGCAATGGTACAAGTGCAAACTGAGTATAACATTGGCTTTGCCTGAAATGGACGG
>PLSH01000046.1:504-737 GCA_003165095.1 Acidobacteriaceae bacterium | reverse complement strand
GTGTTCCAATCCGTGCCATCGCCGCGTCCATGGTCCGGCAAAATAATCAGCGTTGTCGTGCCCCTGTATTGCGGCATCGACTGCACCAGTTCCCAGAGTTCGCGCACATACTGGTCGGCAAGGTGGGCTGCGTCCAGGTAAGCGGGGTAATCGAGCTTGTGGGCCCATTCATCGGTTTCGCCCAATCCGATGAAGAGCAGGCGCGGATGTTTAACTTTCAAGTATTCGATCGC
>PLSH01000046.1:0-405 GCA_003165095.1 Acidobacteriaceae bacterium | reverse complement strand
CTCATTGGAATTGATGCGGGGATCGGCAAATCCGGTCAGGGTTTCGCTATATCCCGGATAGCTGAAGTCCAGCCCATTAATGACATGGGAGTCCGAACCCAGGTCGCGATTTCCAAAAATCTGGCCTTGAGAAGCCACCACGCTCCACAGAAACGGCATCAGCGCCTTGCGCCTCGCCTCTGCGGTGGCCTGGCCGTAATGCGCCTCCGCAGCCGCAGTCACGTCTTCCGGTTTTCCCACCCATTCGGGACCGGGAATTGGCAGCAAGGCTGGATCGGCTCCGCGGAAGACCTCCTGCCAGCGCATGCCATCGATCATCACCAGAATGACGTTCTGCGTCTTAAGCGGCTGCGGCTTTTGCGCGGGGGCAAGTGCACCAGAAACGATGGTTGCCGCCGCCATCCA
>PLSH01000265.1 GCA_003165095.1 Acidobacteriaceae bacterium | reverse complement strand
CGGACGGTACGGAAGTAGCAGCAGGACAGTATGCAAAAGAGATCGAATGCAATAATCTCTCGCAGGCAGGCAAACCGCAGGCGATTTTTCAATTCACCGTATTTGAGTGGGGCATCCGGCGATGCGGGGAGCGTCTTTGCCCTTCGGATCCCCACCGCCAAAACAAAACCAGGAGACGCCAGCATCAATGGCTGAGCGAGTCGGGACAGGTCACATGCGAACGAGAACCATCTTATTCGTTCTTGCTCTTCTAACTATCGTTCAATCGGCAGCCGCCCAGGGAGCCGTGGTCGCCATGGACCTGGGTCCGGCGTCAGAAAAGGCCCCGAAAACTGAACCTGATTGGAGCGGGGCCGTCACTCTCGACCGCTTTTTCCTGGCCAATGGCGCGCATGCGCCTGTTACTCCAACATCCGTCTCTCTTATGTGGGATGGGGCCGCGCTATTCGTGCGCTTTCGCTGTGCGGATCCGAATGCGGTGTATCGGGATGGCGTCAGATTGCTTCGCACAGACCGCATCGAGGTGGGCTTGTTGCCGCCAGGCGGCAAGCAGGAAGATCTGCTGGAATTTATTGCCGGCGAAGATGGAACTGCATCAATAAGACGTGCAGGCAACGATGCCGAATGGACCGGTGCGAGGACTGAAAAGGACGCGGCAAGTTGGACCGCGGACATGGTTATTCCATGGTCGAACCTAGGCGGAGTGCCAACGAGACCGTTTTTTCTGCAGCTCGCCCGAGTGCGGCAGATTACAGGCGAAGTGCTCAGCCCGTCAGCCGTCGATTTTCACGATGGCCCTGTAGATACAGCTCGAGCGCCGGCCGCGGCCGATGAGTTCATCGAGGTGACTCTGGGAGGAAACAGGAGAGTTCAAACTGCAGATGCCGGCCTGATCACGTTGCCCTCCGGCGCCAGACGCTGGGAACGCAGAGCTTTAACGCATCATGCAACAGTTGAGGAATGCAAGCAGCTTGCGCGTCTGCAGGAGGAACTCAAGTCAGATCCGACCACGGAGGCCAATCTGGCAAACCGGGTCCGGCTTGCAGAAATCTGGTACGACCTGCTGGATCAGGAAGGATTGAGTTTTCATTGGGACAGTGGCACATGGTTGCTGCAGCCCGGCGAACTTTATCCCTGGACGGCACGGCATCAGTTTAACGATGCGCTTGCGGCAGGCAATGTCTCGGCAGCAATTGGCATTCTCGATTCACTTCTCCGGCATTTCAGTAGAGTTTCCACCTCCTGGTTTGCCGACGGCACACCCGGAGACGTTCGGGAAGACTCGTGGATTCCCGTGAATACAATCGAGTCTGCCTCAATCGTGGACGATGAGCTCGTCTTGACTGCACGCGCCGCGGATACCGATTTCAAACTCTATGTTTCCTTTCCCACCGTGGGCGGCATCAGGCTTCACGGCCCAGCGAAGGGGTTCTTTACGCCCGAGTCCTTAATGCCGATACAACTCAAAAGTGAGCCGGACAAGTTTCAGGCGACGGCAGGCAATCTGACGGTGGAAATAGGAATCAAGCCGGCGTGGCGGATCGATTTTCTGGATGGCAGTTCGGCACGGCGCTTTTGGAGTTTGCGAAATGGAGACTTGCGGATTCGCCGCGACGCCGCCGGCAGCATAGCAGGGATCGACATTCGGGGCGACCTCAAATCGGGGGAAAAGATATTTGGGCTTGGGGAGCGCTTCGATGCTCTGGATCAGCGCGGCAAAACATTAACGCTGTGGCAACTTGACGCGTGGGACTCCACCGCTTGGGGCGGTTTGAGCAACCAGGCATATAAGCCTATTCCGTTGTGGCACAGCACATCGGAGTACTCGGTATTCTGGAACACAAGTTACCAGATCCGGGCCGACTTTGGTTGTAAAGAGGACGACCGCTATCGTGTCACTGCTCACGGCCCGATTCTTGACCTCTACATCTGGCCGGGCGAATACCAGAATGTCTTGCGGGAATACACCTCTCTGACCGGAAAGCCGCTGTTACCTCCCGCCTGGGCATTTGAGCCTTGGATGGGTGGGGGCGGTGGCCGCTGGGCTGAGGAGCGCTGGGAGTCTCCCACCCAAACCATGCTGGATGTAGTCGATCGCTTTCAGCAGTTGGATATTCCGCACTCCAGTATCTATGCCGAAGGAGTTGGAAGCAGCGATCCTTTCCTATATCGCAAACTCTTACCGCGCAACATCCACATCCTTACATGGGGCCGCAGCCAGGCGACAGATTGGAGTGCGGACCAAATTCGAAAAGCTCTTCCGAATGTGTCATCGGACAAGCTCCCTCTGATGAGATTGGCCAACGGAAAGATATATGGATTTCCTCCGGATGACATCCTGTTCAATCAATTTCCATATATCGACTTCACAAATCCCAATGCGATCGATCTGTTGCGCGCGTATTGGAAAGCACGGCTCGATCTCGGAGTCGCGGGGACCATGGTTGATTTCGCTGACTTGGTCCCGCGCGACGCCCTGTTTTACGACGGCTCCAACGGGGAACAGATGCACAATTGGTACGTCCATCTTTACGATCGTTCCATTCATCAGGTCTTTGAGGAACGCCGAGGAGATGACTTCATCCTGTTCGCGCGCGGCGCTGCACCCGGAACACAGGCAGATGCGGGCCAGATGGCCGGGGATCACGCCAGCGATTTTCGCGGACTCAACGAGTCGCTCACGGGCGGCTTGAGCCTGAGTACATCCGGATTTTCAAATTGGGGCTCGGATGTAGGTGGCTATTTTGGAAAAGCCGACGAGGAAGTCTATTTGCGCTGGATAGAGTTTGGAGCCTTTTCTCCGCTGATGCGNNGAAAATCTTTTGCCGTATATTTACGGCTCCGCTCAGGATGCGCACGCCACTGGAAACCCGCTGATGCGGCCGCTGGTCTCTATCGCTGCAGATGAATACATGTTCGGCGATGACTTGCTGGTAGCTCCGGTGCACACACCCGGCGAACACAGAACGATGTCGCTGCCTCCAGGCGATTGGACAAATTTCTTGACAGGAGCACCGGTAAAGACCGGAACAACCGATATTTCCGTACCGGTTGACGACATCCCAGTGTTCCTGCGCGCCGGCGCGATGATCCCAATTGAAGTAGCGCCAGACTTTGAGCTTGGAGAGTCCATGTCCTTAGGTCATGTGGCGGCCCTGATTGTCACTCCGCCTGGTTCAGAGCGCACTCTTCACGATTGGACACTCCCCAGCGGCACGACGCGCATTCAACTCACATCCGTGAAAAGCGGAATGGGTTTTGACATCGATGTCGCGAATTGGCACGAGTTGCAATTCCTGCTTCTCTTTGGCCTGAGAGGAGAGGTGAAGAGCGTCACGGTCGACGGTCAAGTCTTGCCGCAACTTTCATCGACAGATCTGGAATCGTATCCGCCGGGATGGCAAAGAATCGGACACGACCGGCTCATCGTCCGGCTGCCGGCTGCCCAAAGTCATGTTGTTCATTTCGCTATCGAATGAATGGCCACGCAACAGAATATATATCCCGCGCGCTCGATACAAGTCTTGACGTTGGGGTACTTACAACAGGCTGGACGCAAAGCTCAAGTATGTTCCGGACGCATATGAACCCTACCTCTCACATCTTTTTGGCGTTCTTATTAACTCCAGCTCTTGCACTCGTGGCCCAGGGCCATTTGGCCCGCTCTGTCGATCCATTTCTCGGCGCTTCGGGCGGAGGGAATGTCTTTCCTGGCCCGACCCTGCCGTTTGGAATGATCAAGCCCGGCCCCGACATGGCGGCCGGGGTAGACGACCCGAATGCCGGCTGGAATGCCGATGGCAATATTCGCGGCTTCAGCCAGACTCATGTCAGCGGTACTGGCGGGGGCGCCAAGTACGGCAACATACTTATCCAGCCCACCACGGGTAATCCATCCCCGGCAGACTCCGAGTCCCCCCGGGCGAACGAACAGGCCTCGACTGGATTCTATTCGGTCAGGCTTGCCCGCTTCGGCATCACCGTTGAAATCACCGCTGCTCGCCGTTCAGCAATCTACCGCTTTCGCTACCCTCAGGGCGCCAAAGCCAATTTGCTGTTCGATGTGAGTCACTGCTTGCAATCGTTTAAACAGTTCGGAGAATCGCAATCCCTGGTAAGTTCGGAGATTCAGATCCTATCTCCATCCGAAGTTGAGGGATCGAGCAGCGTTACCGGGGGATGGAACAAGCAGCCCAATTCCTACACCGTCTACTTCTATGCCAGGACAGATACTCCTGCCGCATCCTGGGGAACATCGCTCGATGGCCTTCTCCAGCCTGGCAGAATGTCTGCGCGGGGCGAAGCAAAGCAGAAGACGGGCGCCTGGTTGACTTTTGCTGCAGCAACGAGCAGACCTGTCCTCATGAAGATCGGTATATCATTTGTCAGCGTTCAGCAAGCTCGCCGAAATCTCGCTACCGAGATTCCGAGTTTCGATTTCGCTTCGGTCAACGCCGCGGCACTGGCTGAGTGGGATCGCGCTCTCGCCAATGTTGAGCTCAAGGGCGAAACGCCCGCACAGGCGCAGGTCTTTTACACCGCGCTTTACCACACCATGCTCATGCCCGTCGACCGGAGCGGCGAAAATCCTCTCTGGAAGTCCGCTGAACCCTACTATGACGACTATTTCGCCCTCTGGGATATTTTCCGGACGTCAGGGCCTCTGCTCACTCTAATCGCTCCGCAGCGCCAGGCCGCTATCGTTCGCTCGCTGCTTGATATTTACCGTCATGAGGGGTGGCTGCCCGACGCACGCAGCGGGAACTACACCGGGCGCACTCAGGGCGGCAGCAACGCCGAGTTTTTTATTACCGACGCCTATCTGAAGGGACTCAAGGGCATCGACTGGTCCACTGCCTTCGCGGCCGAAGTTCACGACGCCGAAGTTCCTCCCCTCGATCATTTCAAGGAGGGGCGAGGCGGCCTCGACGATTGGCGTACGTTGGGCTACGTCTCCATTGAGGGCTCCGACCGCTCCGGATCGGTCCACATGGAGTACGCGGCAGACGACTTCGAGATCGCCCTGCTCGCCAAGGGCCTGGGGAAGCCCGCCGCCTATAGGAAGTACCTCGCTCGCTCTGAAAACTGGAAAAACCTGTGGGACGCAGACCTCACTGCCGACGGCTTCCAGGGCTTCATTCGCCCACGCCATCGCGATGGCAGTTGGCTTATTCCCTTCACCACCATGGAAGCTTGCACCTGGGGCGGCAATACCTTCTATGAAGGCAACTCCTGGACCTATTCAACCTATGTGCCCCAGGACGTAGCTTCCCTGATCGCCAAGTCTGGTGGCCCGGCAATCTTCGTCTCCCGGCTCGATGCTTTCTTTGATGTTCCCGGCCGCTACGATGTCGGCAACGAGCCGGGTTTTTTGACGCCCTACCTTTACAACTGGGCGGGCCGTCCCGACACGACTGCCGAGCACGTGCGCTCGATCATTGCCAGGAACTATCATGCAGGTCCCGACGGTCTGCCCGGCAACGACGATTCAGGCGCCATGTCCTCGTGGTATATATTCGGGCAAATTGGCATTTTTCCTAATGCAGGCCAGGACGTATATCTGATCGGCAGTCCGGCGTACCCGCAGACTATGCTTCACCTGGCCGGAGGAAAAGACTTCGTTATCGAGGCGCGTAACCTGTCTCTCGAAAACATCTATGTGATCGCAGCGACTTTGAACGGCAAGCCCATTGACCGAGCCTGGCTGCGTCATCGAGAAATCGCCGCCGGCGGCCGCCTGCTCTTGACGATGAGCAACACGCCCGCTCATTGGGCTGAGCGCAATCTGCCGCCTTCCTCCTCGGATTCCGCTCGATCCTCTGACGAGAGATTCGGGGACCGCAAACGGAGGCCTCAGCATGAAACCGGGACAGCCGGAAGGTAGTCTCAAGCCATCAATGGGCGCAATCAGCGCGGATTTCGATGCAAGTCTCACAAAGATCGGCTACATTTGAAGTCGCACGCTGCTACTCGTTTGCCTCGGGGCATGGTGTAAACCGGTCGAGCGCGCCTGAGTAACCCTCTGGTGATAGAGAGACAATAGATTGGCACGACTCCTGACGATGAGGAGTCTCTTTCAGTGCTTCGTGCAAACGAGCTTCAGGAGGACGTAACTATGTTATCGGGAGTAAGAGGAACCGCAACACTTCTATTGTTCCTGGGCATTCTTGCTTGTTCAGGCAGCGTTCCATGTCAGCAGAGTGGAGCCGCAGGTGGATCGGATGAGGATTTCTTTGGCATCTCGAGCCTCCCCTTGCTCCGCCATGCTCAATCGAGGTCAATCTCCGCGGAAAATCCAACCGGAGAAGCCGGTAATGGCGCCAAGGCTCTGCCCGACGCGACCAATGCAGCCTCGGAGCTGGGCCCTGGATGGAAGGTTCACCCATACATCGATTTGCCGAAGCAGCAGACCGTAACTCTCGCCTCAATCAAAGGGTCAGGCATCATCAAGCATATCTGGATCACGGTGGATCCCAAGGCCTACCGCGATTGCGTATTGCGCTTCTATTGGGATGACGAGCCGACCCCTTCGGTGGAGGTTCCCCTGGGCGACTTCTTTGCCGAAGGGCACGGAGTTCGATACAACGTGAACTCTCTAATGGTTGCCGTGAACCCGTCGGGAGGATTCAACGCATACTGGCCCATGCCATTTCGCAAAAGCGCGAGAATCACCATAGAAAATCAGAGTACAGAAACAATCGGAGGCTTTTTCTATCAGATTAGCTACTCATTGGAGGCAGTTCCCACCGACGCGGCCTATTTCCACGCGCAGTGGAGACGCAGCATGACGTCGCGGGAACATCCTGAACATGTGATTCTCGACAATGTTGAAGGCCGCGGGCAGTACGTAGGTACATTCATTGCCTGGACGCAACTCTCTGATGGCTGGTGGGGTGAAGGCGAAGTGAAGTTCTTTATTGATGGGGACAAACAGTACCCGACGATCAATGGAACAGGCACTGAGGACTACTTTGGAGGCGCATGGGGATTTGGGTCAACGTTTTCTTCGCCGTTCTCAGGTTATCCGTTCGAAAGCAAGGAGCCGGGAGAGGTGCCAAAACATTCCCTCTATCGGTGGCACGTAGTGGATCCAATTCGATTTGAGAGCGATCTGAAAGTCACGATCCAGGCGCTTGGATGGTGGCCAAATGGGAAGTTCCAGCCACTCACGGACGATATCGCGTCGGTTGCCTATTGGTACCAGACCGAACCGCATAAACCGTTTCCACCACTTCCAACCAGAGAGGAAAGGTTTCCTCGATAAGGAAATTCGGCGAGAATCATCAGGTCGATCCGGGAAAGTTTCCGGCCGTACTGCTGCTTGATCGGCCCCGGGTATTTTGAACCACGGTAAATGTCGGCATTCGGCAAGTACCTAGCCAGGGGCGGATGAACCTGGTAATACTGGGCGATTCGCTTCCTGATTTCGCCGGCAGTAACCCGCACGATAGGATCGAGCGCTGTGTCATAAACGGCGCTCTTGCCGAAAATCTCAATGCCAAGCGTGCGCTCCTTGAGCGCATCGGCATGACCGTTCAGGGTCGCGTTGACGATGTAGCGCAGGAAAGATGGAAAGCGGCGGCTATGACTGAAGTAGGGATTGGAGAGCAAGCGCTCAAGCTGAACCCGGATGGCGAGTTTTTCCAGAGCCGTTTTGGGAATCGAAGTGCCGTAGCTTCCGCCGGTAAACGGGTCGTTCAGCCCTGTAAAGCCGGTCGCGGTGTACTTCGAGAAATCCCCTGTCTTCATCAACGTACTGGGCACCGTTTCCAGCAAAGTTGTTTGAGCGGGATGCCGCCAGCCTTCGAATGCGCCATAGAAAAAACTCTTGCTGCGGCCGTTGTAGATGTGGGGGACGACAACCGGACTGGCCTGCCCGATCTTTTGTACCAGCGATCGGCTGGGGCAATACGCGCAGCACGCGCCGATGCGTCTTCGCATCGATGGCCGCCCGCAGCGGAACCTTGTCGGTTGTGCATTCCGCGCTCACGCCCAGCTTCTTCGCTACGCTGTCGCACACCGCAGCGGCCATCAGCCGGTAAGTAGTGAGCTTTCCGCCCACAATCGAAACAAATCCCCCAATGCCCTCCCGGGCCTCGTGATCCAGCAGCGTAAAGCTGCGGCTGATCTCACGGCCTCCCGCCGCCTGCGCGTTCTCAGCCGCATACAACGGCCGGGCTCCGCAGAAGATGCGCAGGATGCGCGCGTCCATGAAGTCGGGGATCATTTCGTCGCCTTGCCGCAGCAATTGATCGATCTCCTCGGGAGTGGCGATCAATCCCTCCGGGCTTGGAACCAGCATCGAACTTGTTCCCAGCAGGCTTACAGGGCCTGCTGGAACAATGATGTCGGAATCGCTCGGCGGGCGGCAACGGTTGATGACTCGCTTGCTCAACCGGTGATTGAGCACCACCAGCGCGCCTTTGTCGCAGCTGATGGGCAGGTCCACGCCAGCCAGTAAAGCAACGCTCTTTGCCCAGGCTCCAGCCGCGTTGATCACCACGTCGCAAGAGATATCGTGTTCCTCTCCTGTGCGCGTTTCGCGATAGCGAACTCCGCGCACGTGCCCTTTTGCGGTGCGAATGGAAAGTGCCTCGCTGTAGGTGTGAAATCGTGCGCCGCGTTCGACAGCAGCCTCCAGGTTTGCCTGCACCAGGCGGAACACATCCACATGCGCATCCTGGCAGGTAAACGCGCCAAGGATGTTCGTTGCAAGGCTCGGCTCAAGTGCGCGTGCTTCCTCCGCGCTGATGCGGCGGCTGGGAATCTCCATCTTCTGAGCGCCGCGCCACCACCGCTCAAAAAACGCTGGGTCATCTTTGCAACACTGAACGAACAGCCCGCCGGTATCTTCGACGCAATGCGGTGCAACCGCCTTGATGATGCGGTTCTCCGCGACACAGTCGCGGGCGGCTTCAGGATCCTTGACGGCGTAGCGGCCACCG
Source organism: Acidobacteriaceae bacterium (assembly GCA_003165095.1). The sequence goes on along the minus strand of PLSH01000265.1, from coordinate 735 downwards.
GAATGCAGCAGGCCGTGACAGCGTCCGGTGGCTCCATTGGCGATGTCTCCCTGTTCCAGCAGCACGCCGGAGATGCCACGCAGGCTCAAATCCCAAAGAATCCCTGCGCCCGTCGAACCTCCGCCGATGATGACAACCTGGGTCGATTCCATGCCTTTGCCTGCATTCTTGCTGCAACCATGCCGCTCGTGCGCGGAAAGACTCGAGAGCCTCTCCAATGCAAGCGCTCACGCTCGCACAACTGTCGATTTATGTCTGTTGAAGAAGCAAGGATGGAGTCCGGCAATGAAATGAGCCGTGCGCCGGCGTCGTCCTGGAGGAGCACGTGTCTCTGTTTCGAAGCAGATTTGCCTCGCCGGCCATCGCGGTTGCATTCCGGGACGGCGAGACAATGGGAAACAAATCGAGATGCGCGCTTCGCCGCCCAGTCCTGGCTGGCAAGCTACCGGCAAATGCCACCGCTGCTCGTGGAATCGAGCGCCGGGACATCCGGACGAGTATCAGAAAGGAAGGGATCTAAGCCTGAAAGATGAGAGCTTCAGAGATCGTAGAAGGTTCAAATCGCAGCCAACTGAACGCCGGAGCCAGTTGCCTGTTCAGCACTTGGTCCAACTTCTTCAGCAGCATCCGATCACACGCCCGGGCTTTCTCAGGACTCTTCTCGAAGCGGCGTCAGACTAATGAACAGTTAATAGTCTCTCCATTCGTCCATGCCGTCAAGTTCATTCTTCTCGA
>PLSH01000379.1 GCA_003165095.1 Acidobacteriaceae bacterium | reverse complement strand
CGCTCTTGATGTCGATCTTCCAACCTAGCAGCTTGGCGGCAAGACGCACATTCTGGCCCTTCTTGCCGATGGCCAGCGAGAGCTGCGTGTCGTCCACAATCACTTCGAGCTGCTTGTCGGTCAGGTCGCTGATTGAAACCCGGCTGACTTTGGCCGGCTGCAATGCCTTTTCGGCGAAGGTGGTGATCTCGTCGCTGAACTCGATGATGTCGATTTTTTCACCGCGCAGTTCGCGGATGATCGACTGCACGCGCATGCCCTTCATGCCCACGCAGGCGCCAACCGGATCCACATCCTTGTCGCGGCTCTGCACGGCGATCTTGGTCCGCTCGCCGGCCTCGCGCGCAATGGCGCGAATTACCACAGTATTGTCGTAAATCTCCGGCACTTCCGACTGAAACAGGTTCGACACCAGCTCGGGAGCGGCGCGGGAGACAATCACCTGCGGCCCCTTGGCGGCGCGGTCCACCTTGAGCAGCACCACGCGCACCCGTTCGCCGATCGAGAATTGCTCCAGCCGCGACTGCTCCCGCTTGGGGCAGCGCGCCTCGGCCTTGCCCAGGTCGTAAATCACGTCCTGGCCCTCGATCCGCTTCACCGTCGCGTTCAGCACTTCCTTTTCGCGGTGCGCATACTCCTGGAAAACCGTATCCCGCTCCGCCTCGCGAACCTTCTGGAAGATGATCTGCTTGGCCAGTTGCGCGGNNATGCGGCCCAGCGGGCTGGTGTCCTTGTACGTGCGAATCTCGCTGCCCACCTCCACGCCGGGAGCCAGCTCATTGGCCTCGGTGAGCGTGATCTGGTTGACCGGATCCTCCACCTGCTCCTCGTCCGCGACCACCGTCTTGTAGACGTAGGCCGTGATGGCCCCGGTCTCCTTGTTCAGCTCCCCGCGCATGTTTTCCTGGGTCTTGTAGAACTTGCGCGTGGCCAGGGCAATGGCCTCCTCGACGGCGCCGACAACGATGCTGGGGTCGATGCCCTTCTCCTGACTCAGGAGCTCAATACTCTGATACAAAACGCTGCTGGCCATGCTTCTCTCTCACTGCTCACTGGGAGCGGAAATGCGTAAATCCAAGCCCCTTAGTCCCTATTCCCTGTCTCTTCAAATCTCCGGCACCAGGTTCGCCTTCTCAATATTGCTGAAGGCGATTTCCACGGTGCTTACGCCGGCCTTCCGGCTCTTGCTGTTCTGCTTCACCGCGGCAGGGTCCATGGTGATTGTCTTCCCCGCATCCGCGTCCCCTGCGGCCATCAACCGTCCCTGCCAATGGCGGTTGTTACGGACCGGTTCAAACGTCTGCACCTTCACCAGGCTGCCCATAAACCGCTCAAAATCCTCGGGCCGGCTCAGCTTGCGATCCAGACCCGGAGAGCTTGCCTCAAGCGTGTACTCGGCTCCCGGCACCAGGTCTTCCACGTCCAGCAACACGCCAAAGTCGCGGCTGAAGACCGCGCAATCCTCGTGCGTCACGCCGGAGAGCTGTTCCACGTTCAACGTGCCCTCAACCAGCCGTTGCGGAAGGAGCTCCGCGCTTGTTCCCTTTGCGGCCGCCTCGACCGTTGCTTTCAGTTGCGCCCGCCCCTCGGCGTTCTTCTCCAGGGAAACACGCAGCGTCCGCTCCTTTGCCGGGCCAATGAACTCGATGTCCACCACGTCCAGCCCGTGCGAAGCGGCCACTCGCTGCGCCGCCGATCGAATTTCTTCCAGCCTGACTGCCATCGCTTCCAACACCCCGGCAAGCAAAATCACCGGCCGGGAACCCCGTTTCCCGCACCCCGCCGAGTCCATGCCGCTCGCCGGAGATTTCGCTCCTACTCACTCAAAATGCGGCATTTACCGGATGTTCGCACGGTGAAATTTACCGCAAATAAAAAGTGGGCCATGAGCCCACTCATCTCTCCGCCACCCGGTGCGCACACGGTCAATTCATGACGGACAAATTCGTCTGCATAGTCAGGATACCGCGATTAGCCGCGGAATTCAATGGGAACCGAAGCATCCTGCTGAAATCCACCGCTTTAAATGCAGAGAATCGGAAGTGCAAAGCAAGGACGTCTCGCTCGAAAGGGAGAACCACTGCGATTGCGGGAAACGATTTGGGATCAATCAACACCGATAGATAGTGGGCCGGCGCTGGTCAGACAATCCAGGCGCTTGACTGTTTCCGCATTTCCGCTAAGCTGAAAGTATGCCTAGCGGAAATGCAGTTGAGCCGGCGGCGGTGAGCCGGATCGGACAAAGGAGACAAGTCGTCATTCCCAAGCGCGTCTTCGATGCGCTCAAGCTGCGGGCGGGCGATTTTGTCGAGGTGAGCGCCGAGGGAGGACGCCTCCAAATGCGCCCCAAGCGTCTCGTCGACATCGGAGACGACTCCCTGACGACAGGCGAAGCGCTCAAGATCCGCCGGGGCGAGGCGGAGATCAAGGCCGGGCGCTCCAAATCCTGGCGAACTGTAAAAGATGAACTGGGCCGTTGAGCTCTCCACTTCGGCCATCAAGGAGCTGAAGAAGCTCCCCCGCGACCGGCAGGCGCAAATCGAACGCGCTATCGACGACATGGAATCAGACCCGTTGGCCGGGGACGTTATTCCGCTCAAAGGCAACAAATGGAAAGGCCGCTACCGCAAGCGCGTTGGGCCTTACCGAATTATTTTTGCATTAAGGTATCTTGCAAATTCATGCCATTTCGGTGTAGTCCTGCCCATATGGGATCTCCCGTAGGACCTCTTCACGGGTCGTACGTCTCGCCCAGCGACAGCGAGTCGCTTCTCACCGCTGTCGCCGTGACCGTGGCCGATCCGCGCGCTGGAGTTTTCGGCCCGGAGTCGATGAGCTGGCGGATCAATCGCGAGTCGGCACTGTTTCTGGGTGCGGGACGGGCGGCGCTGTTGCAACTGGCGCACCCCTGGGTGACGGCTGCGCTGGCTCAGCACTCTCGCCTGCTGGAGCGGCCCATCGGCCGCTTCCACAACACCTTTCGCATCGTCTTCACCATGATCTTCGGCTCGCTCGATCAGGCCATGGCCGCTGCGCGCCATCTCTATGTGCTGCACACGCGCATTCGAGGCGAGCTCACGGAAGACACAGCTGGATGGAAGAGCGGCGCGCATTACGAGGCCAACGAGATCAACGCTCTGCGCTGGGTTTTTTCCACGCTCGTCGAAAGCGCAGTGACTGCTTACGAGTGCGCGCTGGGTCCGCTCGCCGCAGCCGATCGCGAACAATATTTCAGAGAGAGCAAGTCGCTGGCCGGGCTCTTCGGCCTTCCCGCCTCTGCGCTGCCTGAGAACTGGGAGGCCTTCCTCGATTACAACCGGCAGATGCACGCATCCGGCACGCTGGGCGTCAGCCGGGAAGCGAGATCGATGGCAAACAAGTTGCTGGCCGGATCCGGCTCGTGGATTCATCCGCCTTTCTGGTATCGCTCGCTGACCGCCGCGTGGCTGCCGCCGCGCTTCCGCGAGGAGTTTTTTCCTGGCTTTGGACCTGCGGAGCGATATGCTGCCAACACCGCGATGCGCCGGTTGCCCGGAATCTATCGCCGTCTACCATCCTCGATCCGTTTTACCGGACCGTGGCAGGAAGCGCAGGCGCGGCTCGCCGGCCGCCGCGCGGGAGTCATGACACGATTGAGCAATCGCTTCTGGATCGGGCAAGCCCTGTTGCCGTTTGGCGACGAGCGATAGGACTCCCGCGCTTTTCAACGGCTTTTTCGTTTGGCACGGAATACGCCGAGGAACGACAATAGCCTCATGAAATCGCTGCGAGTCTTTGCCCTCGCCTTGCTGGCCCTCTCC
>PLSH01000164.1:2003-3670 GCA_003165095.1 Acidobacteriaceae bacterium | reverse complement strand
TCAGTCGCCGATGGCTTCGCCGAGTAACTGTTTCAGGGCCCGGACGTATTCAGTGAGGGCCTGGCGTCCGGCGTCGGTCATGCGGTAGATGGTGAGTGGCTTGCGCTGGACGAACTTCTTTTCTACGGAGACGTAGCCAGCTTCTTCGAGCTTCATGAGCTGTGCGCCGAGATTGCCGTCGGTTGAGCCGGTTTTGGAGCGGAGCCAGGTAAACTCCGCTTCTTCGACTCCTATGAGAAGGGAGAGGAGGGCGAGGCGCAGTTTTCCGTGGATGACAGGATTGAGTTCGGGAAGATCAGGCATGGGCGGCGACCTGGCGACGTTGGCGGGACTCGAGGACCATCATGTAGGTTCCGAAGACGATCTGGCAGAGGAAGATGGCGACGAGGAAGGCGGCGGCGCATTGAGTTTCGGTGCCGAAGCTGGCGACGATGCAGGCTATCCACCAGACGAGAGCGCAGGCGAACTGGGTCTTCCATTTGAGTGCGAGGCTGGAGGCGGCATTTGTCATGCCGAGCAAGGCACAGGCGGCGGCGACGGAGGTGTGAGTGTCCAACCGGCCGGCGAAACCGAGGGCATCGAAGAGGATGAACATGGAAATACCCATGGCGGTCCAGATGGAGCCGATGGCGCGGCCCATCGTCGTGTTCGGAATGTTTTTGCCGCGGTGAATGAATACCGGGATGGAGACGATGGCTGCGGCGACCATGGTGATCGGCCAGGCGTAGGCAAAGTGGGACCAACTGGCCCAGACAATGGCGACATAGTAAGCAACTCCCCAGAGCAGAAAGGTCCAGCCCCAGCTTTCGTGCTTGCGGCGGCCTTCGGCGATCATGGATTCGATGAGGTTGAGCCTTTCGCGCAGTTCCTGCTGCTCGATGTTTCCGTTCATTGCGATCCTCCTGGAGGGCTGCTGATTGCAGAGCCGTCCTTAATAAGGAGTACTCTAGTTTATAGAGTAATGATTGTCAAGGGAATTTTTGAAGATTTCTTCAAACCCGGATGATCGCGGTTAAGACACTGCTAAATCAATGGTTTGCTGGTTTTACGGGCGATTAAGTTGGGTCCTTTGAGCGAAATCGCAGTTGGTGTGCTTTGTTGTGTCTGTGCAGGCTAGCCGGTCTCTGGAGGCCGTGTCGATTTGAACCTCGCGGTTTCGAGGTGCGATTGGCAGAAAGTGCCCGTCCGTGGCTAAAGCCAGCGCTGATTCTGTTGGCTTTATGCGGGGGTTGAAACCCCCGCCTCCCTCCGGACAGGAGTTTTTCCGCGGCCTGTGAAGCCCCAACTTCTTTTTGAGATCCAAGGTGGCACGGCTAAAGCCGTGCCCTTTCAAAACTAAGTGGCCGTTGCGGCTAAAGTCGTGCCCTTTCAATGCCGAATTCATGCATGTTCCGAGGCACGCCTAGGGCCGGTGGTTTTTCCGGTTGCGTGATGACGGAAACCCTTCCAATTGCAGGATGACGACTGGTTTGTCAGCGATTATTTACAGGATGCCTGTAGGTAGGTTCGGCCAGGATAGTGAGCTCGCGGGCTACGCGGCGGATGACTGCGGGCCAGTCTCCGGGGGTGGATTGGCGGAAGAGGCGGGCGGTTGGGTACCAGGGGGTGGTCTCGATCTGCTGCATCCAGCGCCAGTCAGAGAGGTGGGGGAGGAGAATCCAGACGGG
>PLSH01000164.1:1247-1944 GCA_003165095.1 Acidobacteriaceae bacterium | reverse complement strand
GGAGGGTGTCGAGACGGATGGAGCGCTGGCGGTCAGCTTTGTAGGCCGGATTGCCGGCCCAGGCGAGGCCGACGCGCAGACCTGGGCGCACGTTGGGAAATTCCATTCGCTTCAGGCGCGCGAGGCTGGCGTCAGCGCCCAGATAAGCGCCCGGCCAAGGCACCGAGCCGACGGTGGTTCTGAATACTGAGGGCAGGCTCATCAACGGACATTCGAAGTCGAATGGGAGATCCGTTCCGAGGGCCAGGGCTTCGGCTTGCCCGGCGCGGACCAGGGCGAGGGATTGCATGAGGCGGCAGGCCGGCTGCTGCACCTCGAGTAGGGGGACGCCGCCGCGGGCAGCCACGAGATTTGCGTAGCGGGAGAACTGAATGGTGTCGCCCAGCCCCTGCTCGGCGTGGAGCAGGACGCGCTGGCCGGAAAGCTGCTGGCCGCGCCACCTGGGCCGGCTAAAATTGCGCGGCGAGCGGTGCACATCGCGGAAGCGCCATCGCGACTCGTATCCTGGCCAGCCCTGTTCCCAAAGGCCAAGGCGGAGGCGGGTGAGGGCGAGGTTGTAAGCCGCGCCGGGATGGTTTGGGTCGCGGTCGACGGCTGCCTGGTGGGCGAGCAAGGCGTCTCCCATACGGCCCAAGTCGAGCAGCGCATTGCCGCGGTTGGATGCGGCGGCGCGATGTCCGAGGGCCTCGGCGCGCTC
>PLSH01000164.1:0-1120 GCA_003165095.1 Acidobacteriaceae bacterium | reverse complement strand
TCGCGGCCCTGCTCGCGCAGGAGGCTGCCGAGATTGGTCCACGCGGCGGCAAAATCGGGACGAATGGCGAGGGCGCGGCGATAACGCGCTTCAGCCTCTTTGACTCTTCCCAGGCGGGAGAGCGCGAAGCCGGCGGCAAACTCGGCCTCAGGCAGGCGGGGGCGGAGCGCCAATACCTGCTCGTAGCGCGCCAGGGCTTCCTGATTCCTTCCCATGAAGGCGAGAGCATTGCCGAGGCCGAGAGCGGCACCGGCGAGCGCGGGACGGCGCTGGAGGGCGAGCTCAAACTCGAGCGCCGCTTCTTCGGGGCGTTCGGTTGCGAGCTTGAGTTCACCCAGGGCCATGCGGGCGAGGGGATCCATTCCATCGAGGCGGATGGCGCGGGAGCAAGCGGTTTCAGCTTCGGCATTTTGGCCGGCGGCCTTGAGGGCCAAGGCGAGAGCGACCCACGCCGGCCCCATTTCGGGAGCTTGAGCCGCGGCGGCGGAGGCCATTTTGACGGCGGATTCGGATTGGCGGCTGGCGAGGGCGACGAGGCTCATTCCGACCAGGGCGTGGGGCTGGCGCGGATTGCGCTCGAGGACGCGTTGATAGCCTAGCGCCACTTCGGTCAGGCGGCCGGTGAGATTTCCGGTGGAGCTTGGGGACAGATTTCCGGACAACCTTGCGGTCTGAGGCGCTCCGCGGATTTTTGTTGGTGTGGATTCCGGTGGATGGACAATCACGGGCACGCAGCACCGCCGGGACAGTCATGAGCCGCAGTTCTCACATGGGGGAGGGTAGGGCCTGGAGCGGTACCGTTCAACCGGAATATTCGGGGATTCAATATTGGGAAGCGGGGGTGGTTCCGTTTTTTTTGTGTTCCTGAATTGGGAGTTCTGCATTTTGATCTGGATCGGTTGTGGGGAAGATCTGAATTTTGCGAAGGTTTGCTAAGAACTTTTCTCGGGGGCTGAAGAAGGTGCGTAAGAAGAACTGATATTGAGCCAGGCCTGAAGAGCATCCCGCGGGGCCATTGAGAACTGCGTAAGTAATGTTCAATGGGGATGAGGCACCGACCTCCAAGTCAGGTGTCGCGGCGGCTAATGGGGTGCGGGCCTGGAGGCCCGCACGACAGCCG
>PLSH01000207.1:2191-3561 GCA_003165095.1 Acidobacteriaceae bacterium | reverse complement strand
GTCGAATGGTGAGCCAGTACGTTCCGGATACTGGCGACATTATCTTCCTGGACTTCGATCCGCAGGTTGGCCGGAAACAGGCCAAGCGCAGGCCGGCCCTGGTCTTGACCGATCTCCGCTATAACAGGGCCAGCGGCTTGGCCGTAGTTTGTCCCTTGACCAGCAAGGTCAAACCGTACCCCTTCAGTTTGCCGATCGCCGTTGGAGAAGTGGAAGGGGCCGTGCTTGTGGATCAATTGAAGAGCATGGATTGGGAGGGGCGCGGGGCGGAGTTTCACTCCAAAGCTCCGGCAAACATGATCGCCAAGGTACGGCAATACATTGCGGTCCTGCTGCAGATTCCAATCAGGTAATGGCGGACGGTTGAGGTTCCTCATCTCCAACATCTCAAAGTCGAGATGTGAGCCACCCTGATTTATGGGCGGATGTGATCCAGCCGCCCGCTCATCGCGATAGTGCCGCGATGAACGGGGCACAGCTTCCCATGGCTCATAATGATTCTTCGGGGCTGTTGACCGGGCCACCTGCCGATTTCCTTCATGGGTTTCTCTGCCCCATTGTGCACCGGAGGGGCGTAATATTGTGCAAAGGGACAGGGGAAGGATTCCAGTTTCCCAGATCCCAAAAGCGGGGCCTAGGGCACCTGGCGAGTGGTGAGACAAAGCGCCAGAACCACGAAGAGTGGATCGGAAACGTGATGAATCTCATGCGTAAAGAGATACTGCAAAGAAACCCGCAGGAGCCGCTTGAGCAGGATTCTGTGACGTGGGCGGCATTTGGCGGGCGGTATGCACTACTTTTCGACGATGCCGACATTGCCCCCATCGTGTTCGCTGGTCCCGGCGCCGAAGACGCAGCTCTCCGAACATATCGCAACAAATCTGCGACATTGAATTGTCATCTTTTTGCAGAGATCGCTTTAAGCCATCCAAATTTCCTTGCTCCTAAATCGGTGTGCAATGATGCGGTTGTTATCACGGTGCATCAATACAAGCAGATTCGCGTTGAAATCCTCAATGACAAGCAATGTGTAGACGAACTTCAAGCCTTCGATCGTATGACTGAGGCACGCTCCTGGTTGTCCGCGAAGGGATTTCGAGAGGATCAAATTACTATTAGGGTGGAGCAGGTTTGCGAAAGAGCCTCCCATAGTTCCGGTTATTCAGGCATATTCCATTGCGCCAACTGCCAGCACAGTTGTGTTGAATAGATTCCTGCCGGCCTGGAACACAACCGCCGGGTGCCCCAGGCCCGGATTTTCGGATCTGGGAAGTGTGCGCCGCTCAGCCGCGCTGCTCTGCGATAACCTAGATCCATGCGGGTAAGTTCCTCGATGAACGAGGCTTTGCTCTGGCGGCGAGGACGCCGCC
>PLSH01000207.1:0-2072 GCA_003165095.1 Acidobacteriaceae bacterium | reverse complement strand
ACCAACCACGCGGTTACGCCCCTGATTACCGGCATCAAACTGCGCATTCTCGACTGGGAGCGATTTGCAGACGGAGCGCCCGAGGAACTGACGGTGCTTTATGACAATTGCCTGGACTGCGCCGCGAACAGTTACTTCACCGCCATCTACTATGACGTCTCGCGCCACGGCTGGGCGACGCGCTGGATGCGCGGCGGCCAGGGCGTAACGGTGTGGAGCGCCAATGCGACGGATGGCTCCTGGACCCAGATGTACGCGGTCGTGGCGGAGGGCGACGGCCACACCGAACTTGTGACCTGGAACCACTTCGACTACGGCAAGCAGAAGCCGCCGCAGGACATGCTCTATCGCTACGACCGCGACCCCGTCAGCGGCATCGATCGCACGGCGCTGCTAAGCGGCCAGGAAGCCGGCAATATGAAGCATCGCCTGTGCAGCCAGGATGTGGTCCAGGGGCTCTCAAGGGGCCTGGATTCGCCCTTGTGCGAGCAGTTGTTTCCGCATCCGGAGCGCCATCCGGTGACCACGCCGCCGGCCAATAACCGCGGCCGGTCTGCTCCGCCGGGCGTCCGGCATTGAGATCGGGCGGTTCTGGTCAATTGTGAACGGCCTGACTCCGTATGTTTCGGGTAGCATCCGACTCATATGGAGAGTGAAATGAGCTATCTTCCAAGACTTGGGTTATTGCCGTTGCTTGCAATGTCGGTTGTGCTTTTCACCACCGGATGCCCTCAGAGTCAAGACCAGGCGTCTGCCAATACCAACCAGGCCGGCACGCAAGACCAGGCCTCGGACCCCGCGGCGGCAAACCTGGCCCCCGTTTCAGACAACTCGAGCGCTCCGGCGCCTGCGGCGTCCAGTTCCCAGCAAAACGCTGCGGCGGGCGGCTCCAATGANNGCCAAACTACGGGCCAAGCTACGGGCGATCCGGGTTACGGGGAGCAGCCGGTGTCCTACGCGACCCAGGCGCCGCCGCCGTTGCCCGATTACGAACAGCCTCAAGCCCCCGGAGACGACTATCTCTGGACGCCCGGCTACTGGGCCTGGGGTCAAATGGGCTATTACTGGGTGCCCGGCGCGTGGGTTGAGGCTCCCTACGATGGCGCACTCTGGACGCCCGGCTACTGGGGCTTCTGGGGTGGCCGCTACGGCTTTTACCGTGGCTATTGGGGGCGGCACATCGGCTACTATGGCGGCATCGACTACGGCTTCGGCTATGTCGGCTTCGGCTACCAGGGCGGCTATTGGGGCGGCGGCCACTTCAACTACAACCGTTCGGTGAATAACGTGAACGGCGGCGGGGAGCATTACGTCTACAACCGCTCTGTCAGCGGGAACAACAGGGGCGGCTCCCGTGTGAGTTTCAACGGCGGATCGGGTGGAATCCAGGCGCGGGCGCGGCCTGCGGAACTGGCGGCGATGCATGAACAGCACGCTGCGCCCATGAGGGCGCAGATCCAGAACGAACGCGCTGCCAGCACCAACCGGGCGCAGTTTGCGAGCGTCAATCATGGCCGGCCAACCAGCGTGGCGGCCAGCCGGCCACTTGCTGCCGATCGCAGCGTGAGAGCGCCCGCGGCGCTGCAATCATCCAATCGGGCTGTAGCTCAGCAGCAGCAGCGGCAGGCGGCACCGCAACAACGGCAGGCGGCACCACAACGGCAGGCGGCTCCGCAAAGGCAGGCGGCACCACAGCGCCAGGCGGCTCCGCAACAGCGTCAGGCGGCACCGCAACGTCAGGCGGCTCCGCAAAAGCAGGAGGAGCGGCCCAAGTAGTAGCGTTTCGCATGGCACCCGCAGAGGATTTCGCGGGTTTCACGGCAATGGGTGCGCCCCTACTGCGCCGTCAATACCTCGACGGCAACCAGGTTGCGCACCCAGCGCGCCGGAATGGATATTTCTGTTTCCTGTTGTTGCATGCGGCCCAGATCGGGCTCGCTGCCGCGGGGCGACGGGCTCTGCATGGGAACTTGCGCTGGGGCCTGATTCTGGTCTTGAGCGGTTGCGGAAAAATGCCGAATTGGAATGAAGTGCCCGAGGAGAATCCCTCAGGGGCTGAAGTGTCTGCGTGA
>PLSH01000253.1:356-10210 GCA_003165095.1 Acidobacteriaceae bacterium | reverse complement strand
CGATGGATGGGGCACAGTTTCGTTCCCCATGGGCCGGCTTTGCGTGCCGACCCACCCATCGGACAAAAACAAAGACGTCCGATGGATGGGGCACAGTTTCATTCCCCATGGGACGGCTTTGCGTGCCGACCCACCCATCGGACAAAAACAAAGACGTCCGATGGATGGGGCACAGTTTCATTCCCCGTGGGCCGGCTTTGCCGGTGGAGGACTAAAAAATCAGAAGTCCAGGTGCAGCGACATCTGAACCTGTCGTGGCGCCCCGATGGTGTGCGTGACCACACCAATGCCCGCCGCGCAGTTGTAAAAGCTGGTGTTGGTCTGGGACCCATTTCCGGCGCACCCGGTGGGCAGCGGGGTCTCGCCGACAGATGGGAAAGAGTTGTAGTTCACGTTCTCAGATACCTCATTGCCGGGAATGTCGAAGCTGGAGGTGTTAGTCAGGTTGTAGACATCGAAGGTGTACTTGAGGCTGTACTTTTCCTTGTCGAAGCTGGTCACCTTCTCGAGCGAGGCATCGGCGCGCTTCTGAAAGGACTGCCGGAAGATGTTGCGCTGGCCGGTGGTGAAGCCGGTCTCGAACGTATCGGAAGTTGGGACGGCGCCGCCGAGGCCGCCCGCCGGGATCAGGTCGGGGCCGAAACAGCCGATCTTGAGGGCTGCCCCGGCGCCGGAGGCGGGATTGAAGAACGCGCCTGAATGCCCGGTCTTGGCGCTTTTCGCGGTGCAGCCGTTGATCAGCGGCACGATCGGGTTGTTGATGCCGTCGGCGGTGGAGTAGTAGACGCCTGCGATCGCGCCGGTGAAGTCGATGACGCTGTAAGGCTGGCCGCTCTGCAGCACGGTTGTGCCCACCAGCGACCAACCGTCAATGAACTTGCCTTCCAGTGAGGACTCGCTGGCAAAGTTGCGAAGAGCGAAGGCAAAGTCGAGGTTGACTACATGGGTCCTGTCGAAGTCGGCCGATGCGTAGCCGCTGCGCAGGTTGAGAGGATTGTCTCCGTTGTAGAACAGGCCCAGTCCGCTCTGTTCGTCCAAAGCGTGGGACCAGGTGTAGGAAGCCCCCACTTGAACGCCGTGGCTCATCCGCTTGTCGACATGCACCTGGAGGGCGTTGTAGGCATCCACGCCCGCGGCCTTGTAGTCGATGGACTCGGCTGCGTATCCAACGTACGGAACGCGCAGGTCCACGTTGCCGCCCTCGTAGTTGTAGAGGTAACCGGGTCCGGTGGCGGTGTTGGCTCCGCAGCCAGTAAGGGACGCGCCGCCGACAGTGTAACCGTAACTGCAAGTCTGCTGATAAGCGCCGCCGGCGAGAGTTGGAGCGGAGGGTGAAGCGATCTGGGGCTGGTTGAAGGGCACTGGAATGACCTGGTGACGCCCCACATTGCCCACGTAACCGATCTCGACGGCCAGGTCGGCGCGCGGTTGCCATTGGACATCGAGCGTGTAGTTGATCGTGTAAGGCAGCTTGTTGGCGCGGTCGTAAACGCCCAGCGAAATCGGTTGGCCGTTGTTGATAATCTCCCCGTTCGGAGTCGTGGCGGATACCGGGCAAACTCCTGAGACGCCCGCATAGCCCTGGTTCAAGATGCTGCAGGCATTGGGAAGGAAGCTGCTGAGATCCGAGGCCTTGGGGCTGGTGGGAGCGGTGTACTCAAGGGCGGCGCCATACGGATACTCGAGGTCGCCTTCGGAATCTGTTCCCGCCGAATGTGAGCCGCCGCAGGTGGGGATATAGCCCTGATAAAAGTACAACGATGAGGATGGGCAGCTTGAGGCGTTGACGAAGGGAAGCTGCTGATTGGCGCCAAAGGGCCCGCCGGTGACAGTGCCGATGGCGTAGCCGGGCGAGAAGTAACTGAATAACTCGCCGCGGTCGTAGTAGATGCCTCCGCCCGCGCGGACTACCACCTTGCTGTGGAATATTGCGGGCTGCCAAGCCGCGCCTACACGGGGCGCAATGCCCCACTGGCGGCCGGTCAGAGTCGTGGGGCTCACCCCCGCTGTGCCGTTGGCGTTGTTGCCGGCGATGATCAATCCATATTTGCCGTTGAATGAGTCGTTGGCGGCTGTGTAGCCATAGAACTTCGGATCGAAGTTGAACATGCGGCCATACTTCTCTGTGAGTCCCGCATCCCAGTCGTAGCGGACGCCGGCGGTAATCGAAATCGTCGGCGTCAACTGAAATTTATCCTGCACATAGGTGCCGAGCTCGTTGGCGCGATAGTAGCGGCTGGCGTTGCCTTGCAGGAACGAGCTGACGTAGAAGCCCGTCGATGCGTCGCCCGGAGTCACCTGTCCCTGAATCATCTGGCTGAGGTCATCCGTGGCGATTGTGCCCGTGCCGGTGCGCCTGTCGATGGTATTGAGCTGGGTGTAGGTGTAATTGGCGCCAAAGCTGACCGTGTGCTTGCCGAGTATCCAAATGGCGTTGCCCGAGGGCGCCAGGCGATTCTGGAACATGCCGGTGTTGGAAGCCTGTCCTTCCGCGTTGGGACCGATATTGGTGATTGCGTCTGCAATTCCTTGGGGCTGATAGTTTCCCAGTACGTTGTAGATGGATACGCCGGGGAAGTAATTCGAACCGAACATGTAGATGGATCCGGGCGCGTACGTCCCGCCGGGGATGGAACTGGGGCCGAACGGCTGCTCATTGTCGGCCCAGTCCTTCTCGCGCAGGATGCCGAGTGTCTGGGTGGTGCTCAGGTTGGGCTTGATGATGTAGGTATTGATGATCGAGGCGACCTGCGCGCCGGAATCGAGATGCTCGGTGAAGCCGGGAACGCTGGAGTAGGAGTACGGCGCGATAGTTGGATCGTGCTGATAGAAGTACTTGAGCGCCAGCGTGTCTTTCTTGCTGGCGTTGTAATCGAGATTGGCAACTGCAATATCTGCCGTAAATCGGCCCGTTCCGGGCAGAAACGCGTTGTCGATGTGTTGAGCGGTGGGCGGAGTGCCGTTGAGCGCATCGTTGGGGATGAGCCACTTGCCGGGCTCGCCGGGCAGCGAGGGCGAGTTAAACAAGGCGAGAGCAGTAGGGTCGACGGTGGCGGCAGTGACCGGGTTGCCGATGAAGCCGGTGTTGGGATTGCTGGTCCCGAATGCGTTGTTGGAGAGAGTCGCTAAATCCGCCGGATCGCGGTTATTGTCTTGCAGGCCGACGGGAACGTCCAGCAGCGAGTCGCCAATCTCCTGGTCTGAGACGTGAAGATGCTGATATGCAAGGTAGCCGAAGAGCTTGTCCTTGACGATGGGGCCGCCAAATGCGCCGCCAAGCACCTCGCGGTGCAACTGCGGGACTTTATCGGAGGAGGGAATGTCGGGGTCCTGTTTGAAGAAGAACGGCGCGGCATTGAGCCAACTGGTGCCGTGATGAATGTAGGCGGTGCCATGTATGGCATTGGTGCCGGAGGCGGTGCTGACATCGATGTGCGCGCCGGAGGTGGAACCCTGCTGCGCGTCATACATCGAGGCATTGACGCGCACCTCTTGAAGCGTCTCGGGTGCGGGAGTGGGAAGCGCATTGCCGATGGAGAGATAAATCGAAGCCGCGGTTGGAATGACGCCGCCTGCGCCCAGAGTGCTGGAAACACCGGTCGAGTTGATGACGCGCGCTGAAGGCACCTGGCTGGTACTCTTGCCGTTGAACAGGTTGCTGATGTCCACCCCATTCAGCGAAAAACTGTTGCTGGTATCGCGCTGCCCGTTGGCCCATATCGGCGCGTTGCCCAGTCCTGAATTGGCGCCCGTTCCGCCGGAAAGTTCCGCGCTTACGCCGGTGGATTGAGTAGCCAGTCCCGTGAAACTGCCGGTCGGCAGGGGCGTGGCGGAGATCTGTGTCGTCTCCATCACGTAGCCGTTGGTGGTGTCCACCGCATTCATCAAAGGCGCGGCTTCCACCTCCACTGTCGTGGTGGTCTGGCCCACTTTGAGCGAAGCATTCACCGTGGCCGTACGGTCGGCTTGCACGGCGATGTGCGGAGTCTTCTGCGCCTCGTAGCCCTCCGCCCCGTAGGTCAGCGTATAGAGGCCGATGGGCAGATTCACAAAATTGTAGCTGCCGGTACCATTGGTCCTGGTGGTGCGCGTCAGCGAGGTCGCCTCGTCCACTGCCGTGACCGTAGCATTGGGAATCACGCCGCCCGACGCATCCGTGACTTCGCCGGTGATGCCGCCAAGCGTCTGCTGTGCCAACAGGGAGCAGCTACACAGCGCAACGGCTGCCAGTACTGCCAGCAGCCGCGGAAAAAGAGAATGGAGATTTGGAATCGAGTGCCTCAAAGGACTGACCTCGGAATAGAGATATCCCCATAGTTTTTTGAGACGTAAAAAAGCTTGAAAAATGAGAAATCCGTCGTTCAGGGCCGTATCAGCCTAAAAAACAGGAAATGAAAACCGCCATGAGATCTGAGCGTCTCTGGGTCTGATCCTGCGCACACTACGGGGTAGGTACAGATTAAAGGGCGCGACATAAGTTTCCTATAAGATTTTCTGTGGATTTTCGGGCCGTTCGCGGGCATCAGGCCGGCGGCAATCAAGAAACGCGGGCCCGAACGATTCTGAAGCCGGCCGCCAGCCGAGGCCACCCCTGGCACTGCCGGCTGCTTATCCGCTGCCGCGGCTCGAGGAGCGTAAATGGCTCAAATTCCAGCATAATACCGGCAAAATCGCAGCCAAAGCTCACGCTATCAAGGCGCGCGATGTTGCGCGCCTGGCCCGCTGCCGCACGCGCCTTGCGGAACGCCGCAAGCTCCTCCGGACCATGCAGATTTTACGTCACTCCGAACCGCATCCCGTGTGGCCCGGCCCAGAACATTTCGACCAGTTTTTCCACATCGTTGCCGACAGGGCCTCTTCATAAAACGCATAAAGCGCGCCCAACTGCGCAATCACATCCGCGTCGCTGACGATGATTGGGCCCTAAAAAAGCTCCCGGCTGGGAAGTATCTGCGTGGCCAGCGCCGCGAGCGTTTCTTCCGGCGATTCCAACTCTGCCAATTGCAATTGAATGCAGCACGCGAAAAGGAGATTTTTCTTTTGAGACTTTGCCGCTGCCAAGTTAGCATGAGCCATGTTCAGAGTTCTTTGGGCGGCGCTTGCGGGCCTTGTCCTCATTGCGTACTTCCGCGCTTTCTCATACTCCGATTCCGATTTCAGGAGAAAGCCATGATTCCGCGAGCCGCAAAAATTGCCCTGGTTGCAGGAATCGCTCTCTTTTATTCGATTGTCGTCTTCAATAACCTCACCGACCCCGATTCAAACTATCAGTTCGTTCGCCACGTTCTCATGATGGACACGACCTTCCCCGGCAATCATGGCCTGTGGCGTCAAATCAATTCTCCTGCCATTCATGTCGCTTTTTGCGTGACCATCATTGCGTGGGAAGTCGTTACCACTGTGCTGTTGTGGTGGGGCGTGGTGCGGCTGTTGCGCGCTCTCAATGCCAGGGCAAGTGCGTTTCATGCGGCCAAACGGCTGTCGATCCTGGCACTCACGCTGTCGCTGCTGATGTGGCTGGTGGCTTTTCTCGCGGTAGGCGGAGAGTGGTTCCTGATGTGGCAGTCGCACGCGTGGAACGGCCAGGAAGCGGCATTCAGGAATTTCGCGGTGGTGAGCCTGGTGCTGTTGATTCTGTCGCAAACGGAGACTGAAACTCACTCCTGACCCGCTTAGTTTGCAACCACCGTTGCCTTTTTCCTTCGCAGCGCGTACCAGCCAAGGCCCAAAAGAATGTAACCGAGGTAGATATAGGGAATGCGGGCATGAACCGGATCGGATGCGGACTTCAGATCGAAGAGTGCGATCAGGACGATAACGGCGACGGTAAAGAAACTGGTGATTGCCACAAGATGCGAATGTTGCCCCAATGCGCGCCGCGCGAAGGGCAGCGCCAGCGCTACCAAAGCATAGGCCGTGAGAAAGCCGAAGACCGAGAGCGAGCCGAGAAGATCGTACATGGAGTAACCGGTTACGCCACGCAGAGCCATGGCGGCGACGGCGGTGAACATGAGCAGCGTCGAAAGCATCACGGCTGCTCCCGGCGTTCCATGGCGTGGGCTTGTTCGTTCGAGAGCGGCGGGCAGCAGCCCGCCGTGCGCCATGCGCATGAGAACTCGCGCGGCTGCGGTGGAGCAGGCCAGCACGCAGGCAAACATGCTGACGAACGCGCCGAAGTCGATAGCGACCCCGAGCGGCGATACGCCGGCCTTGGCGGCGAGCAGGTGGAGCGGGCTGGTGGAGTCACTGAGCGCGCCGGATTGGCCGCGGAAGCCAAGCACCTCAGAGTACGCGCAGAGCATGAAGAAGACACCGGCGAGCAACGCGCACTGCAATACCGCGCGGGGAATGGTACGAAGAGGCTCGCGCGCTTCGCCGCCCAGGGTGGTTGCACTTTCAAAGCCCACGAAGCTGAAGATGGAGAGAACGAGGGCGGGTCCCATTGAGGAAAAGGAAGCGCCCCGCAGACGGAATTGGCTGGCGTCGAGCCGGAAGCCGATGTGCATGGGAAGGAGTAACAGCACAGCCAGAATGAGGGTGACAGAGACTGCTTCAATCCACAGCATGACTTCGGCGGAGAGCTTGACATCGCGGTAGGCGATGAAGCCCGCTACGGCGCAGACCACGGCGAGCGTGGGAACGGCCGGCGGCGCCCAATGGAAAAACTGCTGCGACAGCACCGATGCATAGTAGAGCGCTCCACCTGCAACAGAGGCGCCGGTGGCAAGATAGGCGAGCAGAAGGCCCCAGGCCGCAAGGACGCCGAAGACCGGCGGCAGCGTGTTCGCCGTGTAGGTGTAGAGCGATCCCGGCGATGCAGAAAGCCGCGCGAAGCGGCTGACGCAAAAGCCAACCAGCAGCATGGAGCCCGTTGCCAGCAGATAAACAAACCATGTGGCGTTGCCGGAAAGAGCGAAAACCAGCGGGATTGTAAGGGAGGCAGATGTGCTGGGCGCCATGGCGGAAACCGATTGGGCCAGGGTTTCAACCGGGCCAAGCACTCCCGCGCGCAGGCCGTAGTTCTCCGCCGCGCCCTCACGCGCGTACACTTCGCTCCTCGTGCTGATCTGGCGCGCCACGGCTCTGCCTTTCGTTCCGGATAGCGATCACCGCTCGATGGTGGCCTCGATATAGCCGTGCGGCTCGTCGACAGGTACGAAAATATGGTTTGGATTATCTTGCCCGAAAGGGCTCAGGTCCGCAAGCAGATGGTGCAGGTTGGGCATGGTGAGGTGAATCCGCGCAATCTCCGGCGCTGCCGCGAGCGCAGCTTTCCCCATGTCAAACAGCGTGTGCTGCACGCTCATGCTGTGGTGTGCGGCAAACTCTCTCAGCAGCGCCGCCACAATGCGCGCGCGAGCCTCGGCATAATCCGGAGCGGACACGGCATAGTCCCATTTCACGGTGGCCCGCGTTCCAAATATGCGATCCGTGGCCGGCTTGAGCGTGGTCAGCTTGTCCTTGATGTAACCGGTAAATGCCGATTTCGTTGTCTTCAAAATCGTCAGGCCGTCCACTCCGGATGAGATCGTCCAGATGCCGCGCCTTTCGCGCTCTGCATGTACCGTCTGCAACTCCGGACCACCCAGCTTGAAGGTGGTCCCGTCGGGCGCGCCATCCACAATCAACCGCTCCCAGGCGTCTTCTTCTATCTCCACGCTCACCTTTGAAACCTGCGGATTGTTTTCGAGCAGGTAGTCGCCCAGTTCCATCGCAAACTCTTCGATGGTCGCGGCCTTCGAACCGCGCGCAATCGAGTAAACTGTGTTTTTCATCGTGTCGGTGGGCAAAATGCTGCTGTTATCCGCTTCGGTGAAGGCGGTCTCGAACTCCCCATGCAGCAGTACGCGCACGGTCCATTCGTTGAAGTCGTGACGGTCTCCCTGGCGCGTAATCCGCGACAGCCGCACGCGCGATTTTCCATAACGATTCTCACCCAGTCTGGCCATCTCTCAGCTTCCCTCTTTCAGCTTCCCCGATAAGTTGTGTAGCTGTTGTCGCTCAACAGCAGCGGCAGGTGATAATTGGCCTCGCCCCCGCAATTGAATGTGATCGAGATCTCCGGATAGATGCCCGTTCGGCCCTGGCCCTCAAGGTAAGCGCCGGTGGAAAACGTGAGCCGGTAGACGCCGGCCTCGACATCCTTCGTCAAATCCCGGCAACGGCCGTCCGCGTCGGTCGCGCTCGCGCCAACCTCGACCCATTGACCGGCGTCGCACCTTTCGGCTTCGCGCCTGTCAGTTTCGCGCCGATCNNTTCGCGCCGATCGGCTTCGCGCCGATCGGCTTCTGACCTGTCTGGTCCGCGTCTGGCGGCTTTGCGTCTGGCGGCTTCGCGCCTGTCAGCCTGGCGCCTGTCGGCTTCGCATCCGTCGATTTCGCTTTTGTCGACTGCTCGTTTCTCGGCTTCACGTCTCTCCAGCCGGATTCGAACGCCGGCGGCCGGCTTGCCGAGTACTGCATCCAGAACATGTGTCGTGATTGCGCTCATTCTATCAGCCACTTTCCTAAACGAATCTGGGTGATCTGTCGCTGCTGTTCGGCAGCCTCCCGCAACTCCGCGCCGCGTTCGCCGGCCAGACGGCGATTCAAAATTACCAGCATCTCCTCCGCGCTCTTACCCGTGGCGCAAACGATAAACGTGAAGCCGTAACGCTGCTCGTAGAGAGCGTTCCCCGCGGCCAGGCCGGCCAGCACGCGGTCCGCGGAACTCGCCACCGCGGACTGCTCCTGCTCAGACCACGCGGCCGATTGTGCCGCCACGCGCGCTCGCTTGCGTTCGCCAATCCTCGGATGACAGGCAAATGCCTCCAGCCAATCCGGCTCTTCCATCGTGCCCCACACCCGATCCGCTGCCTCGCTCAATTCTTCCACGCCCGCGATGGGCCGCAACGCGACGATTTTCCTCGCCCACCGGCGCGACCCGCAGCACGCCATCATCGCGTCGAGAGCAGCGGCTTCGCCCGCTGCGTTCCATGCCGCAAGTATCGCATTCACGGTCGCGTCGCCTCCCTGGCAATCTCGAGAAGGAATTCCTCAAGCAGGTTCGCAGCCACGCGCCGCCGGTACTCGGCCGTCGACCGGATGTCATCGATCGGCAGAGCCTCAGCCAGCAGCGCGCTGCGCGCCGCGGCAATCGTTTCCCTGATAAGCCTTTGGCCCAGCAGAGCGTCTTCGGTTCTATAGAGCCGCACTGGAAACGCCGCCAGGCTAGCCGCCGCGAGACGAATCTCGCTCACTGCTTCATTTTCAACCAGCGCCGTTGCCGCCAATGCAACTTTTGAAATCGCCATCGCCCGCCGCGTTCCCACCTTGCGCAGATACTGCCGGTGCCGCGCAAATCGCCGCGGTACATGAACCGCGTAGAGCAATTCGTCGGCCGCCAGCGCATTGCGTTTGTAGCCGGTATGAAAATCGCGATAGGCAATCCTGCGGCTTCCGCGCACCGAAACAAGCTCGATCTCCGCGTCATAGGCCAGCAGCGCGGGCGAGGAGTCCGCGGCAGGCGAGCCGTTCACCAGGTTTCCCCCCAGCGTCGCGCGGCCCTGGTTGGCAATCGAGCCGATCCAGCGTGCGGCTTTGGCCAGCAAGGGCAGCTCCGCGGCCAGCAGCGTGTGCCTGCGCAGATCAAGAAACGTGACGCCCGCGCCAATCACCATGCTTTCCTCGGTCTCCCTCACAAAACGCAGATCGGGAATGTCCCACAAGCTCACAAGTCTCGCCGCGCTGAGCCGGCCGGCGGCAAACGCCACCATCAGCTCGGTTCCTCCCGCAATCGGCGTCCACACGCCGGGCTCCGCGGCCAGTAACTCAAGTACCGCGGCCAGATTGCCCGGAGCAATCAGTTCGTGCGTT
>PLSH01000253.1:0-334 GCA_003165095.1 Acidobacteriaceae bacterium | reverse complement strand
AGCTGCGCCGCGGCCATGAGCATGCCCGGCGTGCAGATGCCGCATTGCGCTCCCCCGCATTGAAGAAATGCTTCCTGCAGCGGATGCAGTTTGCCGTTCAACGCCAGCCCTTCAACCGTCTGAATGTCGGCGCGCTCGGCTTGCAGCACCGGAATCAGGCAACTGTTCACCAACTCGCCGTTCATGCGCACCGAGCACGAGCCGCATTCACCTTCACCGCATCCTTCCTTGGTCCCGGTCAGATGCAGATCCTCGCGCAGCACATCCAGCAACCGCTTCATGGGGGGCGCATCCACCGCGCGCATCTCGCCGTTGACGGTCATGTGAATGGTGG
>PLSH01000162.1:40763-75371 GCA_003165095.1 Acidobacteriaceae bacterium | reverse complement strand
CGCAGGCCAGGCACGGATCAAAGGAGTGGATGGTGCGAATGATCTCGACCGGTTCATCGATCTTCGCCACCGGCGTGCCGATCAAAGCCTGTTCAAAGGACGAACGCTGTCCCTTGGCATCGCGGGGCGATCCGTTCCAGGTAGTGGGTACAACCATTTGATAGTTCTCGATGGCGCCATTGTGAATCCTGATATAGTGAGCGAGCGAGCCGCGCGGAGCTTCGACCAGGCCAACCCCTTCGGCATCGCTGGGCCAGCTCTTGGGTTCCCATAACTGGCCGTTGAAGGTGGAGACCTCGTTCATCTTCACGCGATCCATCAACAGGCCAAAGTACTCCTTGAGCCAGATCATGGCCAGCGCCGCATCCAGGCCGCGAGCCGCGGTGCGGCCCAGCGTGGAGAACAGGGCAGCCACGGGAACGTTAAGCTTGCCCAGGGTGTCCTTTACCAACTCCTGCACGTCGGTGCGGCCGGAGGCAAAGGCTACGAGCAACCTCGCCAGCGGGCCCACTTCCATGGGATTTTCCTTCCAGCGCGGAGTCTTCAGGAACGAATACTTCTCGTGGCCCTCGAGCGTTTCAAAGGGCGGCTTGGGTCCGGTGTACTTGATGTTGGTTTCGCCCGCCCACGGTTGGAGGCCTTCATTGTCTCCGACACTGTAGGTGTACCAGGAATGCGCGATGTATTCCTTGATCTCCTGGGAATCGGTTGCGTTGACCGGGTGAACGGTGCTCAGGTCGCGATTGAGCACCACGCCACGCGGATACTTGAACGACTCTGGCTGGCCGTAGCCCTTGGTGGGGAACTCGCCATAGCTGAGGTAGTTGGTCAATCCGCCGCCCCACTGAGCCCAATCCTTGTAGAAGGAAGCAACGGTCAGCAGATCGGGAATGTAGACCTGGTTGATGAACTCATCCGCCTGGCTGATGAGGCGGGAGACCATATTGAGCCGGTCGGAGTTGATGGCGGCAACTTCATTCATGTCGATGGAGCAGGGAACGCCGCCCACCAGGTAGTTCGGATGCGGATTCTTGCCGCCGAACACCGCGTGGATCTTGCAGATTTCCTTCTGCCATTCGAGAGCGTCAAGGTAGTGCGCCACCGCGATCAGGTTCACCTCCGGCGGCAGCTTGTAAGCCGGATGTCCCCAGTAGCCGTTGGCGAAAATCCCCAGGCCGCTGGCCGCGAAGGCCTTGATCTTGTCCTGCACATCGGAAAAATACGCAGGCGTGTTCTTGTCCCACTTCGAATAGGATTGCGCCAGCTCCGCGGCCTTCTTCGGGTCGGCCTTCAGCGCGTTTACAATGTCCACCCAGTCCAGCGCGTGCAGGTGATAGAAGTGGATNNACTGCGTGGTCATCATGATGTTACGGATAAGCTCGGCGGTGGGCGGAATCGTGATGCCCAGCGCATTCTCCACCGCGCGCACGCTGGTCAGAGCGTGCACCGTGGTGCACACGCCGCACACCCGCTCGGTAATTGCCCAGGCATCGCGAGGATCGCGGCCGATGAGAATCTTTTCGAGACCGCGTACCATCGTGCCCGCGCTGAACGCGTCTGTGATGACGCCGTTTTCCACCACTGCCTCAATGCGCAGATGGCCCTCAATTCGTGTTACTGGATCGACGACTACTCGTGTCATATCCCCTCACTACTCCTTTTGGTCGTCAGCATGTACTTCTGCGATGACCGGCCGCTTGCGTATGTTCGTCACCACCGCGTGCGCCGCAACTCCGGCCAGCGTGGTTACTCCCACCACCGTGCCGATCGTGTCGGCCGTGCTCTCGATTCCGAATCCGGGGAACGAGGCCAGGTGCTGGTAGAACGGGCCATTGTCCCAGAAACCCGCTTCGCTGCAGCCGATGCACCCGTGACCCGACTGAATCGGATAACTGGTGCCCTCGTTCCACTTTGTTACCGAGCAGGCGTTGTACGTGACCGGTCCGCGGCAACCCATCTTGTAAAGGCAATACCCCTTGCGCGCGTTCTCGTCGTCGAACGACTCCACAAAAAGCCCGGCATCGTAATTCGGCCGGCGATAGCACGTATCGTGTACGCGTCGCCCGTAAAACTCCTTGGGACGGCCCTGGCTGTCGAGCGCCGGTATCTGACCCAGCACCAGCAGGTGCGTCACCACACCCATCATCACGTCGGCAATCGGCGGGCAGCCGGGCACGTTGATCACCGGCTTGTTCACCAGCTTGTAAATCGGCGTGGCTCCGGTCGGATTTGGCTTGGCCGCCTGCACGCATCCGTTCGACGCGCAACTGCCCCACGCCACCACCGCTGCCGCATCCGCCGCCACCGTCTGCAGAATCGACTCCGCCGTCCTGCCGCCGATCATGCAGTAAACACCGTCATCCTTCGTCGGAACGGCGCCCTCCACCAGCACGATGTACTTGCCCTTGTTGTTCTTGATCGTGTTACTCAGGCTCTTTTCCGCCTGAAATCCCGAGGCCGCCATCAGCGTCTCGGTGTAGTTCAAATCCAGCACATCCAACAGCGCATCCGCCACAATCGGGTGCGAAGCCCGGATGAACGACTCGCTGCAGCAGGTACACTCCTGAAAGTGCATCCACACCACGGCCGGCTTTTCCTTCTTCTCAAAGGCCGAAACAACCTGGGCGACCCCGGTTTGACCAAAGCCTGCCACCGTTGCGGCCGCTGCGCAGAACTGAAGAAAGTCTCTGCNNCGGCTGTAGCCCTTCTGCTGCATCGATTGCCAAATTGACTGACCCATGCCTACCTCGCTCGTTGTGCGCGTGCCCCAGAAGTTGTGATGGAGATTCGACCCTCCGGTGAGCCTGATCACAACTGCCGCTGGACAATCTGGACGGTATCGATAAAAACAACGACTCGCTGTGCGCGGCATCACACTAGCTAGTTCACTGCTTCACTTTGGATACCCCCAGCACCGTTCAACCGCTGCCTCGCACGGCATCCGCCTCGACGAGATCGCAACGCTGCCTGGCAAAGCACCGCCGGCGTGCGCTCTGCAAAGCGCGCAGCAATTGCCTCAAATTGTTAGGGAAACTTTAGACCTGAGAGGTGTTTAGAGGATTTCGGCCTGAATCCATCGTTTTTCCGCAGCCTGTTTTGATCATGGCAGTCGCCGCAGATTAATCGCGGGATTCAGCCGGTGAAAAAATACCGGCCGGTCCGCTCACCCGTGCGAAATCTCCAGCGCGCCCGTCAGGCTGGCGATCCGCTCCACCTGGTGGCTCTTGCACCAGGATTCCAGTTCCCGCGCCAGCCGTTCCGCCGCACGTGGGTCCGCGTAGCTCGCTGTGCCCACCTGCACCGCCGCAGCACCGGCCAGCAAAAACTCCACCGCATCCTCCGCCGTGACAATCCCGCCCATGCCGAGGATGGGAATACTGACCGCCTTCGCCGTTTCGTATACCATGCGCAGTGCGATGGGCTTGATCGCCGGTCCCGACAACCCGCCGGTGATGTTGCTCAGCCGCGGACGCCGCTCCTCGGCATCGATCGACATTCCCAGAAAAGTGTTCACCAGGCTCAGCGCATCGGCGCCCGCTCCGGCCGCTACTCTGGCCATGTGCGCAATTGAAGTCACATTGGGCGATAGCTTGACGATCAGCGGTCTCTTTGACGCCGCCTTTGCCCGGCCCACCAGGTATTCGAGCGAACCGGCATCGGCGCCAAAAGTCATTCCACCGGCGTGCACATTGGGGCAGGACACGTTCAGCTCATAGGCCGCAATGCCTTCGGCCTGGTTCAGGCGCTCGATCACCCCGATGTAATCGTTGACCGTGTACCCGAAGACATTCACGATCACCTTGCACAACGGATACCGCTTCATCGGCGGCAGCTTCCGTTCCAGGTAATCCTTCACGCCCACGTTCTGCAAGCCTATTGCGTTCAACATCCCCGCTGCCGTCTGCAAAATCCGCGGCGCAGCGTGTCCGGCCATCGGCTCCAGCGAGATTCCCTTGGTGACGAATCCCCCCAGCCGTTCCAGCGTCACAATCTCTTCAAATTCGATACCGTAGCCAAACGTTCCGCTGGCGGCGATGACCGGGTTCACCAGCTCCAGTCCGGCCAACGAAACTCTCATGTCAGGTTTCACGCGCGGCAAGCTTCCTTCATCGTGAGTCTACTGTATGTAATGATACTCGGCTCGAAGGTACGACTATGCAACCCACCGTGGCTCAATCTGCCCTGTATAGCGGGCGCTCACTGTCAGTTAGACGCTCATGGTGTCCTTCTTGAATGACAGGAACTGATGAGCCGGCAAAGCCGACTGTTCGGTCCAGGGCAGCTGCAGGTAGGCGCTGTGCGAGAGGGTGGCATCTTGCGCCCAGGAAATCAAGGGCAGCCGCTAACGGCCGCCCTCGGTTCAAGTCGGTCTGCGCAGGTTATGCTGTTACCGGCTCGGCCGCATTGGACTTCACTGGAGTGAGCCACCCAAAGCGGTCAGGTTTCAGGCCGTTGGCGATGCCGAAGAATTCATCGGCAATCTTCTTCGTGATCTCTCCAGGTTTCCCGTCGCCAATCACCACCCGGTCGACCGAGCGGATCGGCGAAACTTCCGCCGCGGTCCCGGTGAAGAAGACTTCGTCGGCGATGTAAAGCAGTTCGCGCGGAAGAGACTGCTCGGTTACCGGCAGGCCCAGGTGGCGGGCGATGGTCAGCACCGAGTCTCGGGTGATGCCGGATAGGGCCGAGTTGCACAAGGGCGGCGTGTAAATCACGCCGTTGCGGACCACAAATACGTTCTCGCCCGATCCCTCGCTCACCAGGCCGTTTACATCCAGCGCGATGCCTTCCTGGTAACCGTTTGTTTCGGCCTCCATGTGGATGAGCTGCGAATTCATGTAATTCGCCCCCGCCTTGGCCAGAGCCGGCAGCGTGTTCGGCGCCAGGCGATTCCAGCTCGAGATGCAAACGTCCGCGCCGCCGTGCCCGGAGATGTATTTACCCCACGGGAAGTTGGCAATGTAGACCTCGATGGGCGAGCCCTTGGGGCTCACCCCGATTTCGCCGTAGCCGCGCATCGCGATGGGACGAATATAACAAGGCGTAACGCCATTGGCCTCAATCACATCAACCACGCCCGCACACAGTTCTTCGAGGCTGAACGGGATCTCCATCCGGTAAATCTTGGCGGAGTCGAGTAGCCGTTGCATGTGTTCCGGTAGCCGGAAGACGGCCGACCCGTGAGGCTGCCCGTAGCAGCGAATGCCCTCAAACACGCTTGAGCCGTAGTGGATCACGTGGCTCATCACGTGAATGGTGGCCTGCTCCCAGGGAATGAGGTTGCCGTTGTGCCAAATCTTGGATGTGGTTTGGATGGGCATGGGGATTGAAATACTCCTTGAAGTGCGCAAATTGCACACAACTATAAAGGTACCGCGTACCTGATCAGCATGTCACGATAAGTTTTCAACTGGCAAGCGCCGGGTTCCCGGATTGTTAACCAGGCCGGCGGCGATTAGCGGCTAATTCGGTGCTTCGAGACCCGAAGTCCGCTCCGCAGCGACCAATCGTGCGGGTGCCGTCCCAGGCCTGATTTGCGCCAGGCCCTGGTCCAGGGCGCCCGTTCTGAACTTAAGAACGATCCCCATGGAATCGTTCGCTGCCCCGGCCGCGCACCCTCTACTCGTAGCGCAGCGCTTCAATGGGATCGAGATTGGCCGCGCGAATCGCCGGGATCATGCCGCTCACCAGCCCCGTGATGATCAGAATCACCGTGGCCACAATCACCGAAGTGGGCGAAATGATGAGCCGGATGTCCGCATCCGCTGCATTCTTGGCCATGGCGCTGTAAAACGTGATGCGCCCGACCATCGCTGAGATCAGATAGGCCAGCCCGATACCGCAAACACCGCCCACCCCGGTGATGGCCATCGCCTCGGCAAGAAACTGCAGCAGGATGTGATGCCGCCGCGCGCCCAGCGCCTTCTCTACGCCGATCTCCCGCGTGCGCTGCTGCACCGCCACCAGCATGATGTTCATCAGGCCGATCCCGGCAATGCCCAGCGTCAGCGCTCCCACCATGGAAAGCAGTACCTGCAGCGCGATCGAAAGAATGCGAAACTGCGAGAGTTGCGACATCAGGTTGGCCACGTGCATCGCGTTGTGGTCCGTCGGCTTGAAGTGATGCGCGGCGGCCATGGTTTCGCGAAGGCTCTTCTCGATCTGTTCGTTGTCGCCGCGATAGCTGAACCACACTCCGTCAAGATATTGCGTATCCTTCAGGTCGCTCATGGTGTTGAAGGGGATGTAAATCTGACGGTTGATGTCGTCATCGCTCTCCTCCATCTTGGGGCTGAGCACGCCGATGATGGTAAAGTCGACGCCGTCCAGGCGGATAGCCTCCCCCACCGCCCAACTGCCGGAAAACAGCTTGGTCTTGGCCTCAGAAGCAATGACGCAGACGTGTGCGCGCTGCTGGTCTTCGGCGTCGTTGAAGAAGCGGCCGGCATCGGTATCGAGCTTCAGAATGTCCTGATAGGACGGGCGGACGCCGCTGACGCTCCACGTGTACGTGTGCAGATCGTTCTGCACGGTGACGTCTTTAGAGGCCACGGGCGAGATGCGAAAGATGCCCGGGACCGCATTCGCGGCGCGATCGACGTCGTCGAGTTTAAAACGGACCAGCGCGCCTGCTTTGTCGCCGCCAGCCTGCTCGCTGGTGCGCCCCGGAAAAAATCCGATGGTGTTGGTGCCCCATTGCGCAAAGATGTTTTCGATGGCAGCGCTGAATCCGGCGCCGTAGGCCAGCAGCAACACCACCGTGGCAATGCCCCAGGCCATGCCGATCATAGTGATAGCCGTACGTCGGCGGTTNNTCCCTGTTCCCTATTCTCTATTCCCTATTCCCTGCCTTTTCACTCCCTCCGCAGCGCTTCGATCGGATCCATTGCCGCGGCCTTGCTGGCAGGATACAGGCCGGCGGCGATGCCACTTAATACCAACACTCCCAGCGCCAGCGCGGCCGTCCACGGCACCAGTCGGGGCGGATCGAAGCCCGGGATCTTGCCGGTCAGCAGCATCTGCAGCAGGCCCATGAACGCCGCTGAAACCAAAATGCCGATCAGGCCGCTGATACCCGTCAACAGCAGTCCTTCCCAGAAGAACTGCGCCAGAATGCTGCTCCTGGGAGCGCCGATCGCCTTCAGCACACCGATCTCCCGGGTTCGCTCCGTCACTGAAACCAGCATGATATTGATAATGCCCACCGCCCCCAGGCCTAATGTCACAATGCCCACTCCGCCAAGAAAAATATCCATGGCGTTGAAAATTGCCCCGATCATCTTTTCTTCCTCGATGGTGTCCCACTCGTCGAAGGCATCTTTGAGGGAGGGGTCAAAGCCGTGGCGCTGCGCGATGACGCGATGGACGGCTGGCTTGGCCGCTGACGTATCGCCCTTTGTGGTTGGCTGGTACTGCATGGTGGTCAGCGCGTCGCGGGCAATGTTGTCCCCCTTCATCGCGAAAAGCTCCTGCATGGTGGTGAGCGGAATGTAGACCTTCTGGTTGTCGAAGTCGTTATTTCCGCGGTTGATGGTCTCCACGCGGCCGACAACGGTGAAGCTGATGTCGTTTATGGTGATGGTCTCGCCCAGCATGGGACGACCCGGGAAGAGCAGCAGGCCGCTCTTGTACCCCAAAACGGCAACACGCCGGCGCTCGGCCATGTCCTGTGCATCGATAAAGCGGCCCTCGGCGATGGGGACAAAGCGCACGACGGAAAAATTGGGCTCCACGCCGAATACGAGGCCGGAGGCGTTGGCGTATTGGCTGACCTCGTAAAGATCGGTTCGGTTGAGCGTGGCCGTCACGTCCCGCACTTCGGGCAGCGCCCGAACGGCAGCCTCGTCGCCCAGCGTGAACTGGTAGGGGCGCATGTCAGTGTGCTGGTTGGCCATGGCTGGAATGGTCCCGTCATTCATCAGGACCACGTCGTTGCCAAAGCTGGCCAGCTGTTTGTGCTGCCCTGATCGGAAACCCTCACCCAGGCCCACCAGCACCAGCAGCGAGCCAACCCCCCACGCAATCCCGAACATGGTCAGAAAACTGCGCAGCTTGTTGGCCATGATGGCGCGGAAAACCTGGCCGAGAGTATCGGAAAAGCTCTGCATAAAGATTAGACGTCCGGGGGAGGGCACCCAATTATCAATACGCACCGGTTCGCCTTTCGGTTCCGGACATCCGGCGGAACTGGCGGGAGGTGATTTGCGTAACATAGCTCAGCGGTTGACAGTCTCCGGCTGCCGCCGTCTGAGTGATTATCTTTTTTATTACAAGTTGGCTTGCCAGGCCGGGAGCCATTGCGCTCTTGAATGTGCTGGGAGGATTGTGTGGCCGCGTCACAAAGGAACAAACGATTTTGGATCTGGCTGGGCTTTGGGGTGGTGGCAATCGTGCTGGTGGCCGGATTTGCTCTGGACCGGCTGGCCAAAGGCGCATCCATCGATCCCAACAAGCTGGCCAGGGTCACTCGCGGCGATGTCGCGCAATCCGTGGTCGCCACCGGCAAGATTCAGCCCATCACCAAGGTCGAGGTGAAAAGCAAAGCCTCCGGAATCGTCGAAAAGCTCTATGTCGATATCAACAGCGAGGTGAAAAAGGGCCAGGATCTTGCCCAACTCGATCAGCAGGAGATCGAGGCCCAGGTTGAGGCGCAGCGGGCCCAACTGGCCGCCGCCGAGGCCAACGTCTCCACCTTCCAGGCCGATATCGAGCAGGATAAGGTCAACGCGGCTGCTCCTGACCTGCCCATGTACAAAGCCACGCTCGATCGCAACCAGGCCATGCAGAAGGACGGCATCGTGAGCCGGCAGACTCTCGATGACGCCAACAAGGACTATCTGGCCGCCCTTACCAAGCGGGATTCTTCGCAGGCACAGGTGGGTGTGGATTCGGCCCGACTTAAGCAGGCCCGTGCCCAGGTACTCGAAAACCAGGCCAGCCTGAAGCAGCTCGAAGAGCAGCTCTCCTACACCACGATTCAGGCTCCCATGGACGGTGTTATCCTCTCCCGCGACGTAGAGATTGGGGACGCGGTCAGCTCCATCCTGATCCTCGGCTCCACGGCCACCCTGGTGATGACCGAAGGAGATACCGCCGAAGTTTATGTGCAGGGCAAAGTGGACGAGGCGGACATCGCGCACGTCTACATGGGCCAGCCCGCGCGCATCAAGGTGGAGAGCTTCCGCGACCGGCTTTTCTGGGGAAAAGTTACCAAGATTGCTCCCATGGGCGTGGAAAAAGACAACGTGACTACGTTTGAGGTGCGCGTGTCGATCAACAATCCCGGCGGCGAGCTGAAGGCCAACATGACAGCCAATGCCGAAATCCTGATGGACGAGCACAAGGGCGTGCTGACGGTCCCGGAAAATGCCGTGATCTACGACGGCCAGAAGAACGCCTCGGTTCAGGTTCCGGACAGAAGCCAGAAAGACGGCACGCGCAAAGTTGCAGTGAAAGTTGGACTTTCAAACGGCTCCGTCACCGAACTTGTCAGCGGACTGAAAGAAGGCGATCAGGTCGTTCTGCAGCAGTAAGCAAAGTGCTCGCTTACTTCCACACTCCGCCAACCTTCCAGTATTCAAGCGCCGGGCCATATAGCCCGCCGGGACCGGCGGAAACGGCCAGCTGCTCGATCGTCTGCATCTCCTCTGGCGTGTAGGGCTTGAAGTTCTGGGCAATCCGCACGTCGTCATCGAGCTGCCCGAAAGTACTGGCCCCAACGGCCGCACAGGAAATCGGCAAACTGAGCGCGTAGCGTAGACACTCTTCCACGCTTAAGACGCGCAACAGAAAAGCATTTCCGAAGACCTTCATGGCTTGGATGCCTATGCCGCGATCGACGGCGTGAGGCAAGACGTTTTGCTTGAAGCTGAGGTAAGCCGGGTCGGCTGCGTGCAGCGGCATCAGGATGGAATCCCACTGGCCGTAGCGCTTCAGCATTTCCAGGTGCACATCCGGATCGTGATGTCCCGTAAAGCCGATGAACCGGCATTTGCCGGCTTGCCTGGCACTCTCGAAGGCCTCGATGGCGCCTCCGGGAGCAAAGATGCGATCGACATCGTCACGATCCTGCACGCCGTGAATCTGCCACAGGTCGACGTGATCGGTCTTGAGAGCCGCGAGCGAGAGATTGAGCTCGGCTTCGGCTTCCTTGCGGGTCCTGATGGTGCACTTGGTGGTGATAAACACGTCTTTCCGTACCGGCGAGAGCACGTCGCCGTAAACCTCCTCGGAATGTCCATTCCAGTAGGAGTGGGCGCAGTCAAAGTAATTCAAGCCAAGATCGTAGGCGTGGCGCACCTGGGCGCGCGCGGCCTCCTTGGTGCGCAGCAGGGCCAGACGCGCCCCTGCCTGGCCCACGATGGTCAGCTTCACGCCCGTCTTGCCAAATTCGCGCATGGGCGTTGCGCCCGTAACGGGCTTTTCTGCCCTGGCATCGAGGCCGAGCATGCTCATGCCCGCAAAGGCGCTGCCTACAAAGATTCTGCGATTGATCGCCAAGACTGCTTTGCGCGTCATCTGTCCTCCCATTCCGGTAAATACGATGGAACCAGTCCCGGCGGTCCGCTCAACGGCATTCACTGGTTCTACAATAGCTGGAAATCGCTGTCCCGGCATAGAGCCTGTCATAAACGATGGCTCGGAATCGTAGGCATTGGCTGCGGCGAAGATCGGGTGCGGAAGAAGGTGGTTGAAATGACGCAAACCAGCAGGCGGGAGTTCATTCAGGCGTCGATTGCTGCGGCAATGACCGGAGCTCTGCCGGCACGCGCCACAGAGGCGCAGCCGGAGACGGAACGCAAGATCATTGACGCGTGGGGCCACGTCTCCCTGCCCCGGTTCCTGGCCGCCGACGAGTATATCGCCATGCTCGACGCAAATCATGCCGAGGCAGCGGTGGTGGGAACGGCCATGACCTGCCCCGATCTGCTCGAGTTATCAAATGCGCTGCTGAAGTACCCCGGCCGCCTCCGCCCGATTGGACTGCCAATGGGCACAACGCCCGCCGAACGGCTGGATTTTATCTCCGCGCAACTGGATGCCGGCTTTACCGGCATCCGCCTGCAGACCGACCTGGTCGCAGCCGAGCCCAGGACCCTCGACCTGGTGGGCAGCGCCGGCCGGGCGGCTTACATGGAGGGCAACAACGGTTACCGCGTGGCCGCTCGCGTGCTCCTCGACTTCCTGGATCGCTATCCGGACGCGGTGGCTTGCGGAACCCACTTCGCCGGACCCACCGACCCCACCATCCTCGCCCGCGAAGACCTCGTAAGGCAGTTGTTCCGCCATCCGCGGTTTTATGTCATCTTCTCGCGCCAGGGGTACATGGATCCGCAGATCGTGAAACCGTGGACCTTGGCGCTGATTGAACACACCGGCTGGGACCGCGTGATGTTCGGCAGCGAGTACCCTGTGGCGCTGTGGCGCGACGAGACCTTCCATTCCACGCAGGCATGGATCGACACCGTGGGCCTGACTCCAACCGCCGAAGAGCGGAACCGCTTTTTCTACGCGAATGCGCGCCGGCTCTTCTTTGAAAAGTCAGTGCCGGCGCGGCTCCTGGATGCGCGTTGGGAGCGGAGAGATTTGAAGACGCCCGCTCCTGTTTGGCTGTTTCAGAAGAACGGCATCGACCTGCCCGAGGACAGTCACCGCAGGATCCTGAAGGCGTATTTTGCTGCGGGAGGGGATGCCAGGCTCGGCAGCTATCGGGATTTTGTGACCGGCCTGTGCATCGAAATGGCAAACCGGCTCTAAGCATCAAGGTCCCAACATGAAAACCAGCGCCACCATCCATAATCGGAAACCTTCCCGACCGGGAGAAAAGACACCACGCTTTCTCAAAGGCCTGGCGGTGAAAGACGGGCTTGTCCGGCACCCATTCGACCAGGAGTTTGGGGTCCGGACCAGCGGCCTGGTGGCCGGACGGCACCTCATCGCCGGGCATCGCAACGACCGGCACAATACGGCCTACTATGCGGTAGCGCCATCGGTGTTCCGAGCCCTGGTCGTTCGCTGGCGAAGGTCGAAGCCGGTGGCGCCGATCGATGAGTTTAGTTTTGTCGACCTGGGCGCAGGAATGGCGCGCGCAATGCTTCTGGCGACAGAATATCCGTTTCGTGAAGTTGTCGGAGTGGAATTGCATCCCACCTTGGCACGCATCGGGCGCAGGAATATGGCGGCGTGGCGTTCGTCGGGCCCGGCGCGGGCGCCTATGCGGATGGTCTGCGCCGACGCCACTGAATTCGAAATGCCGGACGGCCCCTGCGCGGCCTTCCTTTTCAATCCCTTCCGAGGACCGGTGCTTCGCCGCTTGCTTCGCTGCTGGTGCGAGAGCTTCGCCTCCCGTCCAGGACAACTGGACATTCTCTACGTCAACAACGAGCAAGAGCACGTGCTCGAGCGGCAGGCCGGCTTCACGCGCCTTTTTCAGGGACAGGTCAGGCGGTCGCGCGCTGACACCGAGACCGACCGAAGGATCCTGACCAGCCAGCCTGACGGTGAGTATGCCGCCTTTCCGTGGGAGGATTGTTCGATCTACCGTTGGATGGGACTGGACAGTCAACTTGAATCGCCGGCGGTGGCTAAGAAGCGCCGGCCAGGCGCGCGAATTTGACCTGAGCCGAAAGAAGCGGGAAAGTAGCTCAGAGAGCAGCCTGCATCGCATGGCTGTGGGAGCACGACTGTGGGAGAGCCGCATCTGATTCTGGGAATCGGCGAGTTGCTGTGGGATATCTTGCCCGAGGGGCCGCGGCTCAGTGGGGTCCCCATCGACAGGTCCTCGTCGATGGGGTTGCTCGGCGGAGCGCCGGCCAACTTCTCGGTCATGGTGGGACGCCTGGGGAATCACGCCGTCATTCTGAGCCGCATTGGCCGCGATGAACTGGGGCGGCTCGCCGTGGACCGACTGGATCCAATGCCGGTGGACACCGGTTTCCTTGAAGTGGACCCTGCCCACCCGACCGGCCGTGTCACTGTAAGTTTTGAGGACGGTGAACCGCAATACACCATTCATCGGCCCGCGGCGTGGGATTTTTTCGAGCTTTCTGACCAGTGGGTGCAGTTGGCCGAACGCGCCGATGCCATCTGCTTCGGTTCCCTGGCGCAGCGCAGTGTCCTATCCCGCCAGACCATTCAGACGCTGGCCGCGCAGTGTTCTGCGTCCTGCATTCGAGTCTTCGATGTGAACCTGCGCTCACCGTTTTATTCCGCCGAGGTGATCGAGGAATCGCTGGAACTGGCCACGGTGATGAAGATGAATGAGGACGAGGCGCCGCTGGTGCTGAACCTGCTCGGCATCGCCCTGAATGAAACGCCGGAGCCGCATGGCGCGGCCTACCTGCGCCTTTGCGCGGAACGCCTGCTCGAGGAGTTTCCGTCATTGGAGATGATAGCCGTCACGCGTGGTGGCCACGGCAGCCTGCTCGTCAACCGCGTGCAGTGGAACGAGCATCCCGGATTTCCAATCAAGGTGGCCGACCCCATTGGCGCTGGCGATGCGTTTACCGCCGCCATGACTCACTACCTTCTGCGCGGAGCGGACCTTCCAACCCTGAACGAAGCAGGAAACCGCTGGGGCGGTTGGGTGGCATCGCAGTCCGGCGCCATGCCATCGCTGCCGGATGCGGTTCTCGCCGCGATTACCGCCGAGATTGAGCGCGCCGGTTGAGGCTCCTGCATGCACTGTTTAGCATCCGGGGCGGCCGCCGGAAGACGGTAGATGGGAACTGGGCAAACGTTTTCCGAATTGTCAGCAGCCGCAGCCGCAGATTAGTATGGCGGGGTTATGAACAAACGCATTGCGGTTGCCGCTTTTCTTGGCGCGCTCATCCTGCCCCTGGCTCTTGCCGCGCAGACGCCTTCGCTCACCATTGAGGTGAACCATCCCACCGCAAAGGTGAGCCCCACGCTTTACGGCCTGATGACTGAGGAGATTAACTACTCATATGACGGCGGACTCTACGCCGAGTTGGTGCGCGACCGCGCCATCGGCGGCGGGTGGGGTTCGCTGTTTCACTGGTCGATGGTGGCGCGCGGCAATTCCAGGGTCGACCTCTTCGCCGACGAGACAACCGGCCCAGGCCCCGCTCTGCCGCGCAGCCTGAAGGTGAGCGTTGCTGCCGCAACTGATGCCGCGCCCGCGGGCGTTGAGAACGATGGTTACTGGGGTATCGCGGTGCGGCCGCACGCCGTTTATAGCGGATCGTTCTACGCGAAAACCGATTCGGCCGGCGTGCCGGTGACCGTCTCCCTCCAGAACGACGAGACAGGTGTCGTGGCGGCAACGGCAACAGTGACCGGTCTGACCGGCGATTGGAAGCAGTACACGTACACCCTGAGGACCGGCGACATCCCCGTCACCAGGAACAATCATTTAATCCTGACCATTCCACGCCCCGCCACGGTGTGGTTCAATCTGATTTCACTCTTTCCGCCTGCGTATCATGACCGCATTCACGGCAATCGCATCGACATTATGGAAAAACTTGCGGCCATGCATCCAAAGTTTCTACGCCTGCCGGGCGGAAATTATCTCGAGGGCAATCACATCGCGGAGCGGTTTGACTGGAAGAGAACGATTGGTCCTTGGGTCGACAGGCCCACCCATCCCAGCCCGTGGAGTTATCGTTCTTCAGACGGCATGGGACTGCTCGAATTCCTGGAGTGGTGCGAGGACCTGAAGATTGAGCCCGTGCTGGCGGTCTATGCCGGCTACTCGCTCGAGCAGGAACACGTTGATCCAGGTCCGGCGCTTGAGCCGTACGTTCAGGATGCCCTCGACGAAATCGAATATGTGACCGGCAACGCGGATACCAGGTGGGGCGCCGAGCGCGTGAAGGACGGGCACGCCGCGCCCTTCCCGCTGCACTACGTTGAGGTCGGTAACGAAGACCAGTTCGACCGCTCGAAATCCTATGACGGCAGGTTCGCGCAGTTCTTCCACGCCATTAAGAACCGCTATCCCAGTCTCCAGATCATTGCCACGGCGCCGGTAAACGCTGTCAGGCCCGACGTGCTCGACGAGCACTTCTACATGGCGGCAGAAAAGTCTTTTGCCGAAGCGCATCATTACGACAGCGCGGACCGCAACGGCCCGAAAATCTTTGTGGGCGAGTGGGCCACGCGCGAGGGCGATCCGACGCCCAACCTCGAGGCTGCGCTGGGTGACGCGGCCTGGATGACCGGCCTTGAGCGCAACAGCGACCTCATTGTCATGGCCAGCTATGCGCCGCTGTTTGTGAATGTGAATCCGGGCGGGATGCAGTGGGCGACGAATTTGATCGGGTACGACGCGCTCTCGAGCTATGGATCCCCAGGTTATTGGGCGCAGGTCATGTTTGGCAGCCATCTCGGTTCTGAGGTGGTGCCGGCCACGCTTGCCAATGCGGAATCGCGCGTCTACGCGTCGGCGACGCGCGATCAGGCGCGCCGCAAGCTCTTCGTGAAGGTCGTGAATGCAACGTCGAATGCGCAGCCTCTAGTCATCGACCTTGCAGGCGCGGGCAAGATCGCATCGCAGGCTTTCATGACCACGTTGACCGGCAAAACTCCCAATGCAACCAACAGCATTACCAGCCCTCGAGCAGTGGTGCCGGTCGAGCGAGCAGTACCAATCCCCGGACCGAAGTTTTCCGAGACTTTTCCGCCTTATTCGATCAACGTGCTCGAGTTGAGTTATTAAAGGAGCTTCCCCTTTGATGTTGCGTCTCCGTCCGCACCTCGCAAATGCGCTTGCGCCGTTCTTGTTCTGTTCCACTGCGCTACTGGCACAGAGTTCCAGCGTCGATCTGCATCACGGATATCTGAATCCGCCGGACGATGCAAAGGCGATGATGCGCTGGTGGTGGTTCGGCCCGGCGGTCGTCAAGCCCGAACTCCAAAAGGAACTTGAAATCATGCATGACGCGGGCATCGGCGGCGTGGAAATCCAGCCCGTCTATCCGCTGATCCTCGACAACTCGGCAAAAGGGATATCGAATCTTAGCTACTTATCGCCGGAGTTTCTCGGCGACATAACATTCGTCAATGAGAAAGCGCACGTGCTGGGACTGCGCGTCAGCATTACGCTCGGCAGCGGCTGGCCATATGGTGGCCCTGGAACCACACTGGCGCTGGCTGCCGGCCGGCTCAAGGTCGTCTCCCTTCCCGTCCATAACTCCACTGTAACTCCTCCCGAGTTACAGGAGGGTGATTCCCTGGTTGCCGCATTCGTGGTTGCAGGTAAGGAAAAGTCATTTAATTCCTCTACCGCAAGGCAATTCGACCCATCGGGCCCTCTGCCAGCCATTGCCGGTGAAGAAACCGCTCTCTACTTTATTGCCGGTCACACCCGCCAAATGGTGAAGCGCGCCGCGGTCGGAGCCGAAGGGTACGTGCTCGATCACTTCTCGCGCGTCGCGATTGATGAGCACCTGGCCGATGTGGCCACTCCACTGTTAAGAGCCTTCGACGATCAGCCGCCTTATTCCACGTTTTCCGATTCTCTCGAAGTGTATGACTCCGATTGGACTCCGAATCTTCCCGCGGAGTTTCAAAAACGTCGCGGCTACGACCTGATTCCTCATCTTCCGGAGCTTCTGGCCGGAGGCACGCCGGAAGCTGAAGACGTGCGTCACGATTGGGGTGAGACCCTCTCCGACCTTATCCGCGAGAATTATCTTGCTCCGCTCACCAGCTTTGCCGAGGCGCATGGAACCAAATTCCGGTCGCAGACCTATGGAGAGCCTGCCGTCACGCTCGCCGATGAGGCGGTTCCGAATCTGCCTGAAGGCGAAGGTCCGCAATGGCGCTCGTTTTCCTTCACCCGATGGGTAAGTTCGGCCAGCCATCTTTACGGCCGCAACGTCACTTCCGCCGAAACCTGGACCTGGCTTCACTCGCCTGCATTCCGCGCCACGCCGCTGGACATGAAAGCTGAAGCTGACCGCATGTTCATTCTCGGCGTGAACCAGTTTGTCGGGCACGGTTATCCGTATTCGCCCCCCGCAGCCGGCGAGCCCGGATGGGCTTTCTACGCGGCTGCCGTGTTCAATTCGCACAATCCCTGGTTTCCCGTGATGCCCGATGTAATGCGCTACCTGCAGCGCGTGAGTTGGCTGTTGCGCCAGGGCACGCCCGCCAATGACATCGCTATTCTTCTCCCCGAAGATGACGCGCAGGCAGCATTCTCTCCCGGTCATGTCTCGGTAACCGACGAGATGAGAAAGCACATCACCCCGGAACTGATGGGGGCGATCCTCGACGCCGGTTATAACATCGACTTCATCGATGCTGCAACCATCGATAAGTTGAATTCGATTCCTTATCCTGTCCTGGTTATTCCGCCCACAGACCGCATTCCGCTCTCGAATTACAAAAAGATAGCGAGTTATGCGGCCACCGGAAAGGTAATTGCGATCGCAAGACCGCCGTCGCTCGCGCCGGGCCTGATGGAACAAGGCGATTCACAACCAATCCGCGCCCTTTCTGACCAGCTTTTTCTTGAGAGCGGGCACAAAGGAGTGTTCATTCAGTCCGCCGCCGGTCTCGCTGATGCCCTTCACCACGCGCTTCCTCCAGACGTGGATGCAACAGGGCAAACCGAAGGGCTCGGATTTATTCA
Source organism: Acidobacteriaceae bacterium (assembly GCA_003165095.1). The sequence goes on along the minus strand of PLSH01000162.1, from coordinate 57,769 downwards.
CCGCAAGCTTGCTGCAAGCGACATATATTTTGTCGTAAACACAGGTAACAAGCCGATTGCGGCGATGGTCCGATTTCGAGCCGCTCGTCCCTTTCTCGAAACGTGGGATCCGGATTCAGGCCGCGTGTTGTCGGCTTCATCGAGCAGCGCCGCCGCACGCATCCCTCTGGACCTTGCGCCCTATGAGTCGCGCATCTTCGTTTTCTCCGGCCATACGAGCGCCAATTCAGAAATCGAACCTGCGCGGCGTCATGAAGAACAGCTTGCTGTTCTAAGCACGGGCTGGCAACTCCGTTTTGCGGGCGCATCTCAGGGCCACGGGCTCGCCAGCCTGAGTTCGTGGACCGAGATTCCCGGTAGGCAGTATTACTCCGGCGAGGCCGATTACACCCGCAGCATCACCATTGGTCGCGCGCCGGCGCCTGGCGTGCGCATCTCGCTCGACTTCGGTCCAGGAACGCCGACCACCGACAACCGGCCAGCGAGTGCTAGCGGTATTCACGCGCTTCTCGATCCCCCCATTCGCGAAGCGGCCATTGTGTATGTCAACGGGCGGCGGGCCGGCTCACTGTGGCACCCCCCTTACCGCATCGACATATCGCCTTTCGTCCATGCCGGAGAAAACAGCCTCGAAGTACGGGTCTACAACACCGCCATTAACCTTCTTGCCGGAGAACCGCCGCGTGATTACACTGCTCTCTACGCGAAATATGGGAAACGCTTCGAACCCCAGGACATGAACAATCTAAAGCCGGTTCCTTCCGGACTCATTGGTCCCGTTCGACTGCTTCGCGAATCGCCGGAGTAATCGTGGTTTCGAAGCGCATTAGGCGTCCCTTATCCGTCAGATTTGCGCCCATTTTGAATATTGCCTGACCTGAATCCCATTTGGCTCTCCGCTCCCGGCGCCGTCGCGGCTTTGCGCTGCGGCATTTCTAATAGCGCAACAGCCATGCTTCCAGTCGGGCCGGGCATTCAATTACAGTGAAGCTATCGTGATTATCGATTTCGCCAGGCGCGCGCACGACCACAATTGGGAGCTTGATCCCATTACCCGCTCCCTGCTCGATACCGATTTCTACAAGCTGCTGATGCTCCAATTCATCTGGAAGCACTTTCGGCATACGCATGCAACTTTTACGCTGATCAATCGCACCTCGACGGCACGGCTTGGTGAATTCGTCGACGTGGCCCAATTGCGCGAACAGTTGGACGAGACACGCAAGCTTCGCTTCCGCAGGTCCGAGCTGATCTGGCTCGCCGGTAACTCATTTTATGGACGCCGCGGTATCTTCGAGCCGGCTTTTCTCGAGTGGCTGGAGCGCGATTTCACGCTTTCAGACTACGAACTATCCGTCGAGGACGGTCAGTTGAATCTCCGCTTCCACGGCCTCTGGTCGGCGACCTCAATGTGGGAGATCTACGCGCTGTCACAAATCGGGGAACTGAAGACCCGCGCCAGCCTGAAAATGCTGGGCGAATTGGAGCTCGATATTCTCTACGCTCGCGCCAAGGCCAGGCTTTGGGAGAAGATGGAGCGGCTGCGCGGAGTTCCCGAATTGAGCGTGAGCGACTTTGGCACCCGGCGGCGCCACAGCTTTTTGTGGCACGAATACGTAGTAAACGCCATGCGCGATACCCTCGGCACAGCTTTTGCCGGAACCTCCAATGCATACCTGGCTTACAAGCATGACCTGGAAGCGATCGGCACCAACGGCCACGAGTTGCCGATGGCAATGGCTGCCATGGCAAACAACAATGAGGAACTCCGAACCGCGCAATATCGCCTGCTTGAGTTATGGCAGCAGAGCTATCAGGGCGAGCTGCTGATTTTGCTTCCCGATACATTCGGGACCACGCAGTTTCTGCGCGATGCGCCCAGTTGGGTGGCAAACTGGACCGGCCAGCGCATCGACAGCAAAGACGCGTATGTGGCCGGCGACGAGTATATTGCCTGGCTTGAGCGGCACGGGCGCGATCCGCGCCAAAAACGGCTCATTGCCTCCGATGCTTTGGATGTGGAGCAGATTCTCGGCTTGCACGCGTACTTTGGCGGTAAATTGAGCCATGGCGCGTTGCCCGACGATTTTCGCTCGGCAGACGATTTCATCGACACAAACCGCTGGGTTCCTCAGCGCCGCATCCGTTTCAGCGCCGGGTGGGGCACGCTGCTCACCAACGATTTTCGCAATTGCAATCCACAGGGCGGCGAAAACTTTAACCCCGTCGGCCTCGTGTGCAAGCTTACTGACGTGGACGGCAGACCCGCCGTCAAGCTATCCGACAATTACTCCAAAGCGCTGGGCAATCCGGTCGAAGCCGAGCGATATCGCGGGGTATTCGGAGTGGCAGGCGTCGCGGATGCGCCGGTTCTTACGTAAAGCCAGATAAGTCGGATACCAAGCGGCCCGCGCCGCAATTTATTTGGAAAAAGTCCTTTGACAAAGCAATGATGGGAATCGCAATCTCGTGCGCAAACCAACTCCGGCATGAGCTGGCTTTGCGCAGCCGGCTCTACGCGCGCGGGCGTGCGCATGTTGAAAGTTATGGCAGCGTACCGGTCATTGTGTACGCGCCGGAGACCGGACGGCACGGAAACTTCTTCGATCAGGCCTATGCGGCCATCATGACGCGTCCTGATTGGTCGCGGCGCTTCGACAAGGTCCATGCGCAAGCCGGGCGGGCGTTGCCCAGGCCCACGCTCGATCCGGCCCGGCGCTGGCGTGAAATCGACTCTTCTATGAGCTCCGATGCGCTGCTGATGAACGTGTTCTGCACACCGGGCGTGGCGGAGTCGCCTACGCTGCGAAACGCGCTCGGCATCGAAGGCGAAGCGACGCCGGTCTTCGGGTGGAAGGCGCGCGTGCCACTCGCCAACGGGCGTTTCGATCGAACTGAAGTCGATATGCGGCTGGGGTCGCTGCTGGTCGAGTCCAAACTGACCGAAGTAGATTTTCAGACGCGCTCCGCCCCCGTGGTCGAGGCATACCGCGACTTCGATTCTGTGTTCGATCGCAATTTACTGTCGCGCGTCGAACTGGCGACCGCAAGGCCCCGCCGAGCTAGCGAATTCCCTGAACATTACTCACAGGAGTTTGAAAGCCTGGTTGTCGATCCGGACCTCTTCTCGGTCGTTGATCCGGTTGTCCACGCTCCCGGTGAGGCAGGCTACGCAAGCTATCAACTGATTCGAAACGTGCTGGCAGCCTACGCCACCGAGTGCAGTTTCTGCGTCCTCCACGACGGGCGCAGGCCAGATCTGCGCGAGAAGTGGTTTCGTGTTATGAGCGCAGTTAAAGCGGCGGAGATGCGCGTTAGATTGAAGGTCCTTACCTGGCAGGAGTTAGCCGCGTTCTTGCCCGGCAACTTACAGCAGTTTCTTGACTTGAAATACGGAATCGTAGCTCCGGGATACATCCCGTCGCCAGTCGAAGAACTCCCTGATTTCGGTGGAAACGATTTCTAAGTCCCGAAAGGAGAGGCGCGGCTCTTCCATGTCGCAAGAGCCGACCCTCCGGCTCGTTACAATCCCAGGATCCTGCGATTGCGGTCCGTGTCGGCCGATCCGCCGGCAAAGTCGTCGAAGGCACGATCGGTGACCCGGATAATGTGATCGCGGACAAAGGTTGCGCCCTCGGCCGCGCCTGTTTCGGGATGCTTGATGCAGCATTCCCACTCCACCACCGCCCAGCCCGGATAGTCGTACTGCGCCATTTTGCTGAAGACCTGCCGGAAATCGATTTGTCCGTCGCCAAGCGAGCGGAAGCGACCCGGTCGATCGATCCAATCCTGGTAGCCGCCATACACCCCTGAGCGCCCGCTCGAATGAAACTCGGCGTCTTTCACGTGAAAGGCGCGAATGCGATCGTGATAAATATCGAGAAAGGCAAGATAATCCAGTTGCTGCAGAATCATGTGGCTCGGATCGTAGAGAATGTTGGCGCGACGATGGTCGCCCACAACCGCGAGAAATCGCTCGAAGGTCGCGCCATCATGCAGGTCTTCCCCGGGATGAAGTTCGTAGCAAACGTCCACGCCGGCCTCGTCGAACACGTTGAGAATGGGCGCCCAAAGCCGTCCCAGTTCCTTGAAAGCTTCATCAATCAATCCCGCCGGACGCTGCGGCCAGGGATAAAAAAACGGCCATGCCAACGCCCCCGAAAATGTCGCATGCGCGTTCAGACCCAGGTTGCGGCTCGCCTTCGCCGCCCACTCTAACTGCTGCACCGCCCACGCCTGGCGCGCTTTCCCGTTCCCCGCCAACTCGGGTGGGGCAAATCCGTCCAGCAGTGTGTCGAAGGCCGGGTGACTGGCCACCAACTGGCCTTGCAGGTGCGTGGAAAGCTCAGTGATGGCCAGTCCTTTTTGAGCAGCCACGCCGAGAATCTCATCGCAATACGTTTTGCTCTCCGCGGCCCGCTGAAGATTCAACAGGCACCCATCCCAGCTCGGAATCTGAATGCCGGTGAAGCCCAGCCCGGCAGCCCAGCCCGCCATGCCTTCCAGCGTGTTGAAGGGTGCCTGGTCGCCTGCAAATTGCGCCAGAAAAATTCCCGGTCCTTGAATGGTTTTCATGATTTTTCTCCTCGAACGGCTTGCATGGCCTTAGAAATCTACCCAGCTTTCGCAGCGATTGCTCTCAATAACGCGCTCAATGAACCTCATGCCGCGAACTCCCGCCACTATCCCGGGCAGCGTCGCCGGCAGAGGGTTGGCATAGCCCCGCTTCCACGCCACCAGCGCATCGGCGAACTCGCGGTAGAGAATTGCGAAGGCTTCAAGATAGCCCTCTGGATGGCCGGCCGGAACCCGTGCCACAGCCAGCGCGTCGCTGCTCAGGTAAGCCGCCGCGGCATGGTAAATCTCCTCCGGGCCTTCGAGCCACTTCACCATCAGGCGATTGGGGTCCTGCTGGCGCCAGTCGATGGAGCCGATCTCGCCGTAGATTCGCATCCGCATCTCGTTCAGCTCGCCAGCGGCAATCTGGGAGCAGGCCAGCGTGCCCGCGGCGCCGTTATTCAGGCGCAGAAATGCATTGCAATCGTCATCCAGTCTGCGGCCCGGCACGACCGTGCGCAGCGTCGCGTTGATGGCCGTAACCTGAAGTCCGCTAATGTACTCGAGCAGATGGAAAGCGTGGGTGCCGATGTCGCCGATAGCGCCGCCCGGACCGCTGCGCGCGGGGTCGGAACGCCACGCGGCCTGCTTGTGGCCGGTGGTTTCAAGCGGGCGGCTCAGCCAGCCCTGAAAATATTCAACCGCGACCTTGCGAATAACGCCCAGTTTTCCCGCCGCACACATTGCACGTGCCTCGCGCACCATCGCATAGCCCGCATAGGTGTGGGTAAGGCCGTAAGGCAGGCCCGATTTCCGCACNNAAAGTCGATGCCATCGGCCCGTTTCCGCTCCGCCTCGATCATCTCCCCGTAGCTTGCGTACGCCCGCCTGGGATCAATACCAAAGCCCACACCCGCCTCGCGCGAACGCTCTGCCGACTGCGAAAACGCCCCGGCAACCAGCTCGATCCTGCCGTCCAGCTCCGCCGCGATCCGATGTACCGGGCCGATGAACGCACCGGGGCCGCCCCCCACCAATCCCATGCGCAATTTGCGCGATTCTGTCATTGCTTCCCTCCCCTTGAGATAGCGCGAGCCTGCTCCGGTGACGCTCACTTGTCTCCGCGAGCCAGTCTACACCACGCCCCGCCCTGCCGTGTCGTCAAGAAACGCATAACGCGCCACCGCATAATCAGCCTGAACCCCCGTCCCACAACCCGGTTCCGGCACAGACTCGACACGGCGTCATGCGATAGATTATTGGGTGACCATGAATACGATCTCGATTCCCGATTCACCGCGCCGCTGGGATTGCCTCAGCCTGGGCGAAGTCATGCTCCGATTCGATCCCGGCGAAGGCCGCATCCACACCACGCGCCAGTTTCAGCTGTGGGAGGGCGGCGGCGAATACAACGTGGCTCGCGGCCTGCGCCGTTGTTTTGGCCTGCACGCCGCCATCGCCACCGTGCTGGCCGAGAACCCCGTCGGACGCCTCGTCGAAGACCTCATCCTGCAAGGCGGCGTTGACACATCCCTGCTCAAATGGGTGCCTTACGACGGCGTTGGCCGCACCGTCCGCAACGGCCTCAATTTTACCGAGCGAGGCTACGGCTTGCGCGCCGCGGCCGGCTGCTCTGACCGCGGCCACACTGCCATCAGCCAGGTCAAGCCCGGCGACTTCGATTGGGCCTGGATCTTCGGCAACAAGAACGGCGCGAAGTGGTTCCACACCGGCGGCATTTTCGCCGCGCTCTCCGCTTCCACGGCCGAGGTGGCCGTAGAAGCCATGGACGCTGCACGCAAATACGGCACGCCAATCTCCTACGATCTGAATTTTCGCGATTCGCTCTGGAAGTCGATTGGCGGGAAGGCAAAAGCGCAGCAAGTCAATCGCGAGATCGTGCGCAAGGTAGACCTGCTGCTGGGTAATGAAGAGGACTTCTCCGCCATGCTTGGCGTCAGCATTAAAGGCGTAAGTGAGGACTTTGCCGAGTTGCCGATCGCCGGCTACGAGGAGATGCTGCGCGAAGTTGCAACGGCGTATCCGAATCTGAAGCTCATCGCCAGCACCCTCCGCACGGCGCATACGGCCAGCCGAAATGCGTGGGGCGCCATCGCACTCTATGAGGACAAGATCGTTCATGTCCCGCAGCGCGACATCGACATCCTCGACCGTGTGGGCGGCGGAGACAGCTTCGCTTCCGGACTCATTTACGGATTGCTTGCCGGCAAGGGCATCGACTGGGCCGTCCGCTGCGGCGTCGCCCACGGCGCGCTGGCCATGACCACTCCCGGTGACACCAGCATGGCGACACTTCCTGAAGTCGAACGCATCATCAAAGGCGGCTCGGCGCGTATCGCGCGCTAAACCGCAGCGCATTGAATGAGGACAAAATGCACGAAACAACCCAGGAGATCATTGAGCGAGTCGGCCTGATCCCGGTTCTGCGCGCCCGTAGCGTGGCCCAGGGACACGCCGTGGTCCGGGCCATGATCGCCGGCGGCGTAACCGTCGTCGAAGTCACCATGACCGTCCCCGGCGCCATTGATCTTCTGAAGGAATTGAAGCGCGAATACGGCAGCGATCTGCTGCTCGGCTCCGGCACCGTGACCACCGCCGATCAGGCCCAGGCCACCATCGACGCGGGCGCAGAATTCGTCGTCAGCCCCAGCCTTCATCCTGCGGTAATTGCCACAACGAAAAAGAACAACAAAGTCTCCTGCCCCGGCGCGCTGACGCCCACCGAGGCCATCACCGCGTGGAACGAAGGCGCGGACTACGTGAAGATCTTTCCTTGCTCGGCCATGGGCGGCGCGAGTTATCTAAAGTCGCTACTGGCGCCGTTCCCGCATCTCAAGCTGATCCCCACCGGCGGCGTCACGCTCGAAACAGCGGCGAGTTTCTTGCATGCCGGCGCGCGCGCCCTCGGCGTGGGCAGCGATCTGGTCAACCTGGCCGCTGTCGATGCGGGCCACCCAGAAACCATCACCGAAACCGCGCGCGCGTATTTGAGAGTGCTGGCCGAGGCGCGCAAGGGCTAGACCGCTCCCGGCAAACTGCAACTTGATCCTAACCTCAGTTCCATCGAGTGTCATTTCATGACCGATTCAAGTTCATCCGCTTTTGCAACTCCCGCAACCGAATCTTTTCGCCTCGATGGCCGGCACGCCCTCGTCACCGGCGGCGCCAGCGGCATCGGCGAAGCCACCGTGAAGGAACTCGTTCGCGCCGGTGCATTCGTCTGGGTTGCCGACATCAATTACGCTGCCGCTGAAACTCTGGCCGGCTCGGTCGGCTCCGCCAAAGCGCTGCACTTCGACGTCACCAGACCCGATTCCATCGCCGCCGCCGTCGCGCAACTCGACCGCCTCGACATTCTTGTAAACAACGCAGGAATCGGTCACGTGGGCTCCATCGAAACCACCGAATCCGAAGATTTCGACCGCCTGATGAACGTAAATGTGCGCTCCGTCTACCTGGTAACGCGCGCCTTTCTGCCGCTCTTGCTGGCCGCGACCGGAAATCACGACGCCGTTGGCGCAATCGTCAACGTTGCCTCGGTGTCCGGCCTGGTCGGCATCAAGCAGCGCTTTGCGTATTGCACCAGCAAGGGCGCGGTAATCTCCATGACCCGCCAGTTGGCAGTCGAGTACCCGAAGACGCTGCGCGTCAACGCCGTCTGCCCCGGTACTGTCCAGACCCCGTTTGTCGAAGGCTATCTCGAGAAATTTCACAAGCACAACAAGGAAGAAATGCGTGCCGAACTGCGCGCGCGCCAACCTGTTGGCCGTTTGGGCCGGCCTGAGGAAGTCGCGTCCGCGGTGCGCTATCTAGCCTCCGACGAAGCCGCATTCGTAAGTGGCTCACTGCTCATCATCGATGGCGGCTGGACGGCCGCATAAATCGCGCAAATTTATTCTTTCCCGCACAGGAGGGTCGCGTGAAACTTGTATCGTTTTCCGCCGCCGATGGCAAAGTCCGTCCCGGCGCATTGCTTGAAGAAGACAACCTGGTAGTCGACCTCACGGCTGCAGGCTGTGCTGATGCTCTCGCCGTAATCGGCGCGGGCGTCACCGCTGTCGGCGAGCCCGGTACCTATGCTGGCCACAAACTCGACCAGGTACGCCTGCACGCCCCGCTCGCCAACCCTCCGCGCCTCTTCGCCATCGGATTGAACTACCGCGAACACGCTATCGAAACCAAGATGGCATTCCCCGATTTTCCCGTGGTCTTCTTCAAGCTGCAAACATCCATTGTGGGCCCCGGCGAGGCGATCGTGCTGCCCAGGAATTCCGCCGAACCCGATTATGAGGCCGAGCTGGCTTTTGTCGTTGGCAAAGGCGGATTCCGGATTCCCGCTTCGGCGTGGCGCGACCATGTTTACGGCTACACCATCGTCAACGACGTGAGCGCGCGCGACATCCAACGATCCACCTCGCAGTGGTCCATGGCCAAGAGCTTTCCCACTTTCTGTCCCCTGGGCCCGGCCATCGTCACCGCCGACGAGATCGCCGACCCTCATGAACTCGCCATCAGCCTCAGCATTGACGGCGAGGTGCTGCAGAACTCGAACACCCGCGAACTGCTCTTCAAGATCCCCGACCTGATCGAGTATCTCTCTTCGATTGCCCCGCTGCTGCCGGGAGACATTGTCTCCACCGGAACACCTTCCGGAGTGGGCATGGGCCGCACGCCCAAGCGCTGGCTCAAACCTGGTGAGACGGTCACCGTCACCGTGGAAGGGCTGGGATCGCTGACCAATCCAGTGGTTGCCGAGTAAAGAAAAACGGCGCCGGGCGCCGGACATTTCTATCCGCCCTTCAAACTCCGCTCGCCCGTTCGCTAACTTGCCGGCTCACCGGCAATCTGGCCGGCCAGCTCTTCTGCCTCCGGGCGCGACCAAAACCGCGCGTAGAGAGCAACCACTACAAAACACGCGGCCGGCGCCATATATCCGTTGCAAACACCCGCCACATCGGCGATCTTCCCCATGATCGGCGTCAGCACCGCTCCTCCCACAATCGCCATCACAATCAGCGCTCCGCCCGTCTTGGTGCGCGCACCCAACCCCTTCACTCCCAGAGCAAAAATGGTTGGAAACATCATGGACATGAAAAAGCTGTTGGCCACCAGGCAGCCCACGCCCAGCCACCCAGGACGCAGCACTGAGGTGGTGCAGAGAACGGCATTGATCGCCGCGTAGATGGCCAGCAGCCGCGCCCCGTCTACATAGCGCAGGATCCACGTCGAAATGAACCGGCCCACCATGAAAGCCACCAGCGTGCCTGTCAACCAGTAGCCGGCGCTGCGCTCGTCCAGCTTTGCGTAGCTTTGCACGTAGGGAATCATGTAACTCCACACGCTCACCTGCGCGCCCACGTACAGAAACTGCGCCAGCACGGCAAATACGAAGTGCTTCCTCTTCCAAAGCGATGGTCCGTGATCCCCAGCCGCTTCCTTGGTCGTGTAATCAAGCCCCACATGCGGGAACGGCGTGCGCGCTATCAGCACCGCCCACAACCAAACCAGCGCGCCCAGCCCGATATACGGGGCCACCACCCGCAGCGTCTCTGAACGCAGATAGCTCTGGTAGGTCCCGGCGGCCTGCATCGCCGCCATCTGCGCCTTGTTCAGCTCCACTCCCGAGAAGATGAACCGCGACCCAACCAGCACCGCTGAAATGCTGCCCAGAGGGTTGAACGCCTGCGAAAGATTCAGGCGCTGCTCCGCGCTTTCGATCGCTCCCACCTGCACAATGAAAGGACTTGAAGCCGTCTCAAGAAACGCCAGACCGCAGGCAATGATGAACAACGCCATCAGGAAGAACCAGTACTGCGCTATGATCGCAGCCGGCCAGAACAGAATGCACCCTGCGCCATAGAGCCCCAGTCCGATCAGAATGCCGGCCTTGTACCCGGCTTTCCGCATCAGTTGGCCGGCCGGCAGCGCCACCAGAAAGTAACCCAGATAAAACGCGGACTGCACCAATCCTGCTTCCAGCCGGTTGATCTCGAACGACTTCATGAATTGCCGGATGAGGATGTCGTTCAGGTTGTTGGGAATGCCCCAGAGAAAGAACAGGGCAGTAACCAGAATGAAGGGCAGCATGCGCCCCGCCGGCACCAAAGGCGCGCGCCTGGATTGGTTGGAACCCTCGGTCGACGCAATCGAAGCGGTGTTCAATGAGGAGCTCCCTGGAACTCGATCGATACGGCGCGAACCCGGCTCACCCGCGCCGCTGATGAAAGCGAATAAGACGGGCAGGCGGCGCCAACCAAGACCATTTCAACCTGAATCCGTCCCAACGCAATGTTCAATTGCTTCAGCCTTTCTATCCAATCAGCATATGAGGGGTCAAATCGAAAGCTCAACAGTCCTTCACAGCACCCGCGCCAGCCACTTGCCGGTATGCGAATGAAGATTGCCGGCAATCTCTTCCGGCGGGCCTTCGGCCACGATTTTGCCGCCGCCTTCGCCGCCTTCGGGACCAAGATCGATCACCCAGTCGGCGCTCTTCACCACGTCCAGGTTGTGCTCGATCACGATTAGCGAGCCTCCGCCGTCGATGAGCTTGCGAAAAGCCGCGAGCAGCTTTGAAACATCGTCGAAGTGGAGCCCGGTGGTCGGCTCGTCGAGAATGTAGAGCACGCGGCTGGCCTGCGAGGGCTTGGCCGTGGCGTTGGCCGCCCGCACCTGCACCAGGTGCGCGGCCAGTTTAACGCGCTGCGCCTCGCCGCCGGACAGCGTAGTCGCGGATTGGCCAAGACGCAGATAGCCGAGACCGATCTCGTCCAGCACCGCCAGCTTCTCCAGCAGCCTGGTTTGCCCGGCAAAAAAGCGCAGGCCCTCCTTCACCGTCATCTGCAGCACATCGTGGATGTTCTTGCCCTTGTACTGCACATCGAGGATTTTGGTCTGGTAGCGCGTGCCATTGCAATCCTCGCAAGGCAGCTCCACGTCGGCCAAAAACTGCATCTCCACAGTTACGGTGCCATCGCCTTCGCACGTGTTGCAGCGGCCGCCCGGCACGTTGAATGAAAAATGTCCAGGCGTGAGGGAGAGCCGCTTGGCCTCCGGCTGCGCTGCGAAAAGTTCGCGGATCAGATCGAAGCCCTTGATGTAAGTGATTGGATTCGAGCGCGGTGTGCGCCCGATCGGCGTCTGATCCACCAGCACAACGTCGTTCAGCCGCTCCGCGCCGGTGAGCGATGCGAACGTGCCCGTTGGGTCGCCGCCGTCGCCTTGGCCCAGCGCGCGCGCTACCGCCCGGTAAAGAACCTGATGCACCAGCGTGGACTTGCCCGAGCCCGAGACCCCGGTAATCGCCACTAAAAGTCCCAGCGGTATTTCCACGTCCAGACCGTGCAGGTTGTTGGCGCGAGCGCCGCGCAAAACCAGCCGTTCGCGTCCCGGGGTGCGGCGCCGCGTCGGAACCGGAATCGAAATCTTGCCGGAAAGATAGCGTCCGGTCAGGGAGTTGGGATTCGCCTCAATCTCCGCCAGAACTCCTTCCGCCAGCAACTTGCCGCCGAACTCACCCGCGCCCGGTCCGAGATCGAGCAGATGATCGGCCGCGCGAAGTACATCGGCGTCGTGCTCCACCACCAGGATCGTGTTTCCCAGGTCGCGCAGCTTCTCCAGGATTCGAATCAGCCGCTCCGTGTCTCTCGTGTGCAGGCCAATGGAGGGCTCGTCGAGAACGTAGAGCGCGCCCACCAACTGCGAGCCGAGCGATGTGGCAAGCTGAATGCGCTGCGCCTCGCCCCCCGAGAGCGTGGACGCAAGCCGGTCGAGCGTAAGGTACTCCAGGCCCACCGCGTCAAGAAAACTCAGCCGCTGGCGCACCTCATTCAGAATCGGACCGGCAATCTCTTCCTGCATCGGCGACAGCGTGAGCGTGTCGAAGAACTCCTTCGCCTGCGCGATGGTCAGCGCCGATGCCTGGCAGATGTTTTTCCCATGAATTCGCACCGAACGCGCCTCTGCCCTCAGCCGCTGCCCGCGGCAATCCGGACATTCCGCGTAACCGCGATACTTGCTCAGCATCACTCGCACATGGAGCTTGTACTTCCTTCGATCCATCTGCGCAAAGAAGCCGAATACCCCCTCAAATCCGCCTTTACCGCGCAGCACAATCTCCTGCGCCGGCGCTGAAAGCTCACGCCACGGCACGTCAAGCGGAATGCCCAGCTCCGGAGCGCGCTTGCGAAGGTCGATAAACCACGAGCGGTACTTGGGCCGGTTCCACGGGTCGATGGCTCCGTCGCTCAGGCTCAGCCCCTTGTCGGGAATCACCAGGTTCAGGTCGTAGTCCACCGTGTTGCCGAAGCCCTGGCAGCGCGGACAGGCGCCGAAGGGATTGTTGAAGCTGAACAGGCGCGGTTCCGGTTCGCGCCCTGGGCGATGGCAGTTCGTGCACTCGAATGCGCCGCTGAATCGCAACCGGCGGCGCTCTCCCGTTTCCTCCCGCGGCGCTTCTTCAAAGATCGCCTCGCCACCCTCCCGGTATGCGGTCTCGACCGCGTCCACGATGCGCGCCCGATTTTCAGCGCTGACGGCAATGCGGTCCAAAAGCACAAACACTGGCAGCGTGAAGTCCAGATCGAGCAGCGACTCGGGCGTGGAGAACTCGAAGATCCTGCCCTGCTGCCACAGGCGATTGAACCCGCCGGAACGCAACTCGGCCAGCCGCGCCTTCAGCGTTTCCGTGTGCGGAGAATCGCCGCCGTTTACCACCGGCTTGGTCTTAGCGCCTGATTTCGTCGAGCGCCCGCCCGCTTTGGCCGGCTTCGAGCCCGCTGCCGCGTTCTCCGGCGTCGGCGTCGCGGTCACCACCGGAAACAGCGCATTCAGGCGCGTTCCCTCGCCCAGCGCAAGAATCGCTTCCGCGGCTTCGTCCACTGAATTGCGTTTGACCAGGCCATCGCAGAACACGCAATGCACCGTCCCGCAGCGCGCGTAAAGCAGGCGCAGGTAGTCGTAAATCTCGGTGGCCGTGGCTACCGTGGAACGCGGGTTGCGCGTCGAATTCTTCTGCTTGATGGCAATGGCCGGCGCCAGACCGTCGATCTCGTCCACATCCGGCTTCTCGATCCGCTCCAGAAACTGCCGNNGTGTCGAAGGCCAGCGAACTCTTGCCCGATCCCGACACGCCGCTGACCACCGTCAGCTTCCCGTGGGGAATCTCGCAGGAGATGTTCTTCAGATTATGAGTCCGCGCGCCGCGGATGATGATGGCATCGTTCAATGGGAAAGCACCGGGCAATTGATTCGTCCGGAAGCATCTCTGTGGCCTCAGTGAGGCTCAGGGCACAACCGGCCATTTTTCATTATAGGCCGCGGCGCAATAGATGCCGAAAAACGCCGAACCGCCCGCAATGAACCCCGCCGGCCACGCTCACAGCAACTCCAAACCACTCACTGTTGCGCTTTGGCCTCGAAGCGACGGTTGGCCGCCCTCAAGCCGCCATCGCCGGAATCATGAACATATTCGATTCGGCAACCTCTTCTTTACGAGCAAACACACCTGCCAGTCCCATCAGAACTTCCGATGCGCACGCTGGGCATTGCATTGAGCTGTTCCCTACTGCGTCACAGTCCTGGCAAAGGTAAGCCGAGTTGAGCGGAATATGGTTCAACATTTCGGAGGTCATAAAATCACCGGATATTTCTGGCACGCACCGGTTCTTTCTTTGTCCCTGGTCCTGGATGGAAAGCCCCGGAATGCCTGTTGTCTTGAGAAGATCGTGTGGTCCTGACCGCAGTTCCATTCCGCCTTGCGGCTTCTGCGCTAGCCCTGCCGCAAGCGGTCGATCATCTTCAGCGCCGAAGGATTCGAGACCGTCTCGTCTCTCAGCTTCGTCGCTTCTGGTTACCCAAATTACTCGGGCACTCCCTTCTCCTGTTTCCACTATGACCTTTTTTCCAAAGAAGTTGTGGTCACTTATGCTCCCCACCTTCTCATTTCCCGATTCCCTCCCCCGTCCGAGCGCGTCTAACCCCAATCACCCCAATCCGTCTCGCCTTAGCTCTGCCCCGCTAAGATGGTAGTGAGGTATTCCGTGCGTCGTCTCGTCCTCTTCGTCCTGCTGTTCGCCTCGGTCGCCGGGTCCGCCCAGGCTCCGCCTGCAAGCTCAGATCGGCAGGCCCCCGCCGCACTCCAGCCCGATTCCGGGCAGGTAACCGCAGCGGAGGCAGCCATTGCCGGTTCCGACTGGAAAACTGCCGAGACAAAGCTCGATGCCTGGCTGGCTGCCCATCCCAGTGACGCGCGCGCTCTGTTCGACGCCGGCTACGTCGCCGACGCCCAGAACCGTCTCGACGATGCGGCCAGCCTTTACCGCCAGGCCATCGTGGCCAATCCAAACTCCTTTGAAGCGCATCTCTCGCTGGGACTGCTGCTGGCCCGCCGGGGCAAGCCGGATGTGGCGCGGCCCGAACTTGCCGCCGCCACCACTCTTGATCCCGGCGAGGCCGGACCTGCTCTGAAAGCCCGTGCCTGGCGCGCCCTCGCCCAAATCGACCGTCCCCATCCCAGCGGCGAGGGTGATTACTCCGCAGCCTCAAATGACCTGATCGAAGCCCTCAAAATCTCCCCGGAAACCGAGGACGACACACTTCTGGCCGCAGCCCTGGCTGAAGATGCCGGCCAGTACGACGCGGCTGAGAGCGCCTACCGCCGGGTGTTGGCCAAGGATCCCAAGTCAGAACCCGCCACCACCGCCCTGGCTCACCTGCTGATCGCGCGCAAGCAATATCCCGAAGCGGAAACCATGCTCCGCGCTGCACTCACGCAGTTTCCTGACGACCCTGCGTTGACCGCGCAACTGGCCACCGTGCTCGCCGCGCAGGACAAGGCTGAAGCCTTGCCCCTGCTCCAGAAACTTCATGATGCCCACCCCTCCGACCCGGCAATTACTCGTATGCTGGCCGCCGTTCAAGCCGACGCCGGAGACTACGCCGGCTCCGACAAGCTCTATGCCCCGCTGCTCGCGGCCAATCCCCAGGACCCTGAGTTGCTGGTCGCCCACGGACAGAATCTGGTCCACCAACTCCTCTATGCCGAAGCCTTCATCGCGTTCGACAAGGCAACGCAACTCGACCCGGCCAACGCCGAGGGATGGAGCGGGCTTGCGTTTGCCGCATCCCGTACCCAGCGTCCCGATGCTGCCTTGCACGCCCTGGCCATGCGCTCAAGATACTTGTCTGAGAATGCGTCAACCTATTTCCTGTGGGCCATCTCCTACGATTCCCTGCACCAGAATCAGCAAGCGGTTTCGTACTACAAACAATTCCTCGGTGTCGCCGGTGGAAAGTTTCCGAATGAGGAATGGCAGGCGCGCCAGCGCCTGCAGATCCTGGCAAAGTAGTTCGCTGGCGTTCGCTTTTTTCTAGCGCGAATTCGGTGCCAATTTGATTCTGTTGGCCGCAAGGTGGCCGTCCCGCGCAAATTGCGCATCTTATCTATTGCGGTTAAACGCAAGTTGAGCCTACTATTCTAGTCACACCGTGGGGTTGAACCGCATCGGCGGGGGTGCAACATGCGGACTGTGGTTCTGATGGCCGTGCTTCTGCCACTCAGTTTAACCCCGGCGCAGGTGCGCGCATCTTCCCAGGACACCAAGACAATCGATAAGCAGAGCATCGAAGCACTGGAAGCGCGCGCCAGCCAGGCGCAGCCCCGCGAGCAATGTTTTCTCTATGCGAAACTGGTTCACCAGATGACCGAGTTGAGCCTCAAGCAGTACGCGGCCGGCGATATCGAATCAGCCCACGGCCTGCTCAAGCGCATCCAGCAGTTGGCGCAGAAAATTCATCTCTCCGTCACCAACAATGACAAGCGCCTCAAGAACGCCGAGATCCTGCTCAACCAAACCGCCTTCCGTCTGAACGAGATGCTCAACGCCAGCAATTATGAAGACCGCCCGCTGCTTCTGGAGACCCTCGCAGAGGTAAATCACGCCCAGAACGAAACCATGATGCAGGTCTTCCACAACAAATAGCACGGCTCTGGCGCTGCTCATTCCTGTCCCTTTCCCATCCTGGCCGGTTGTGCTTGAATAAAAGCGCTGGAACAATGCCATGCGAATTCTCACGGCTGCTCTTCTCTGCCTCATTGTGGCCGCGCCGCTGCGCGGACAAAAGGAAAAACCCGAGCCTCTGACCGAAGCCCAGCAGGAGCAGATTGCCGAAGCCGGCATCGATCCTGTGGCGCGGGTCGACCTCTATGTCAAATTTCTTAACCAACGCTCCGGGACGATCCAGGGCCTGATCAAGCGTGCCAAGTCCCCGGCCCGCAGTTCCGGTCTCGACCATGAGCTGCAGAACTTTTCCTCCCTCATGGATGAGCTCAGCGCCAACCTCGATGTCTACTCCGACCGCAAGGCCGATGTCCGCAAGAGCCTCAAGCCGCTCAATGAAGCAATCCAGCGCTGGCAGGCGATCCTGAA
>PLSH01000162.1:0-40727 GCA_003165095.1 Acidobacteriaceae bacterium | reverse complement strand
TTCACTTCTTCACTTCTTCACTCCTTCCCCTATTCCCTATTCCCTGCTCTTTGCTATCCTCCAATTGGTGACCCCCAATTTTGCCCCCATCTTTCAGGAAGAGTACCGGGCGCTTCGCCCGCGGGCGCCGATGCCGCCCATTACGATTCGCTTTCGCCGCTTCACCTCGCTGAACACCACCATACGGCTGCGGGAAGGTCAGATTCTGGTCAGCCTCTCCGACTTGCTCGAAGGCGCGCCGGAACCCGTGATCCACGCCATCGCCCATATTCTGCTGGCCAAGCTATACGACAAGAAGCAGATCAACCCCGCCCATGAGCTGCGTTACAAGCGTTTTGCCTCCTCGGCCGCAGTCGTCCGGCAAACGGAACTGATCCGCCACGCCCGCGGCAGCAAACGCTTCTTCGGTCCCGAAGGCCGCTTCTTTCACCTCGACGAGGTCTTCGACTCGCTCAACATGCGATTTTTCGGCGGCCTGTTGGGGCGTCCCGAACTTACCTGGAGCGAACACCTGGCCAAGCGCTCGCTGGGCCACTACGACGCGGCTCACAACACCATCGTAGTCAGCCGCGTCTTTGACCGCCCGTCGAGCCCGAGGTATGCCGTTGAATACCTGCTTTACCACGAGATGCTGCACCTGAAACACCCCGTCAGAATGCGCGGGCTGCGACGCTGCGTCCACTCCCGCGAATTCAAAGCCGAGGAAGCGCGCTTTCCGCAATTGGCTGAGGCGCTGGCTTTTATACGGCGGCTGTAGAACCTGTGCAATTCAATTCTCTTTGAAACTGGCCCCCGGACATGAGAAACTTCCTGTCGGCGTCCATTTAAAGTTTTTCCATCCGGGTCTTGGGAGGAATTGATTCCCCGCCCAGGAAGACGCCGGCCTTACTTGCCGCATTTTTTCCTGGGTCTGTGATTTTTTTCGCGCAGTCGAAGATGGTCTGCCGCAGCGTGGACCGCTTGCAGGCATTCGCTCGGCTTTATGTCTGCCGGAAACTACCGGCGCGATCAGGAGATCATGACGTTCAAGCTGCGAATTCTGGGCCTCTTCCTGTTGCTCCTCGCACCGTTGCCGCTCTCCGGGCGGGCCGCGGCCCAGACCGCTGCACTCCACGGCACGGTACTCGATCCCAGCGGCGCCGCAGTGCCCGGCGCCCAGATCGTGCTAATCGGCGCTAACCAGGTTCTTGAGACCCAATCGGGCGCCGACGGTCGCTATGAGTTTCGCGCTCTTGCTCCCGGCTCTTACGCCGTATCCACCTCCGCCAAGGGGTTCGCGCCCCTCAAAATCCAAAACATTGCCATCGCCGCCGGCCAGGTGAAGGAGTTGAATCTGCCTCTGGCCATCGCCATCGAGCAACAGGAGATTACGGTCACCGGGCAGAATCACGGGGTCGGCGTCAATTCCGATCAGACGGCCAGCGCCACGATCTTGAAGGGCAGCGCTCTTGACGCACTCTCCGACGATCCCACCGAACTCCAAAACGAATTGCAGGCGCTGGCCGGCCCGGCCGCGGGTCCCAACGGCGGCCAGATTTACATCGATGGGTTCGCGGGCGGCCAGATTCCGCCCAAATCCTCGATCCTTGAAGTCCGCGTCAACCAGAATCCCTTCTCCGCCGAGTTCGACCGCATCGGCTACGGGCGTGTCGAGATCATCACTAAACCCGGCTCGCAAAAATTTCAGGGTAGCGTCAATGGCTACGGCGATACTTCCGCGCTCAACACTGCCAACCCCTTGGTCACCCAGCAGCCCAGCTACTACCAATACTCCATCGGTGGCAATCTCGCCGGACCGATCTCCAAAAATGCCTCCTATTTCTTCAACGGTTTTTACGCCTCCCGCCAAAATCAGTCCATGGTGGACGCCATCAACCCGCTGAACACCAGCGCCGGCATCACTGAAGCCTTTCCCGCGCCCATCGACTATCTGTCGGTCAATCCGCGCCTCGATCTTCAGCTTGGCAGCATCAATACGGTCACCATCCGCGATTCCTTCTATCGCATCAGTCAATCCGGAAGCGGAGTGGGCGCGCTGAACCTGCCTTCCCAGGCCAGCAGCGTAATCAGCGACGAAAACGATCTGCAACTCGGCGATACCATCCTCATCAACTCCCGGTTCGTCAACGAGACCCACTTCCAGTGGCGTCACATTCTCAACAATCAGGAGCCTTCATCGCTGACGCCAACCGTCATTGTGCAAGGCGCATTCACCTCTGGAGGCAGCAGTGCCGGCGTAGCCCGCGACAGCCAGAATAACTTTGAGTTGCAGAACTACTCGACAGCCACAACTGGCACGCATGCACTTCGATTCGGCACGCGACTGCGCGCCTATGACGATTCCAGTTACTCCACCTCCGGCGCCAACGGAACCTATACCTTCAACTCCATCGCTGCTTATCAGGCGAACGCCCCAAGCCAGTATTTCGCCACGGTCATCAGCAACCCGCTGGCCCGCGTGCTGCTCTTTGACGGCTCCCTCTTCTTTC
This sequence comes from Acidobacteriaceae bacterium, assembly GCA_003165095.1. Next base: position 38,238 of record PLSH01000162.1, on the reverse strand, counting down.
AGGACGACTGGCACTGGAAGCCGAACTTCATCGTCGCCGCGGGTCTCCGCTTCGAGGGCCAGAACCGCATTCACGATCGCGCCGACTGGGCGCCCCGGCTGGCTCTGGCATGGAATCCCGACCGCTCCGGCAAAACGCCGGCGAAGACCGTAGTCCGCGCAGGTTACGGGTGGTTCTACAACCGTTTCACCGTGCCAAATTTCTTCAGCACCGATTCCGGCACGCCCTATATCATCGAGGCCATTCACGATAACCGCATCAACCAGCAGAGTTACGTCAATGACAATCCGGCTTCAGCCAGCTCATCCATTCCCGCCTATCACACCGTCGATCCCCATTTCCACGCGGCTCTCGACATGCAGTCCGGAATCGGCGTAGACCGGCAGATCACCAAACAAATCTCCGCGAATGTGACCTGGCTCTACACCCAGGGCGTGCATCAATACCTCACCAACAACGTAAACGCACCAGCGTTCGATCCCTCCACGTACACCGTCACCGGGGCCACGCCCGGCATCTACAACTACCAGTTCCAGTCGGGCGGATTCTACCGCCAGAATCAGCTCATCTTCACGTCCAGTGTTCAACTCAAGCACCTGGTGGTCAACGGCACTTACATGCTGAATGAGGCCAAAAGCGATACGCAGGGCGTCAATTCCTTTCCCTCCGCGGCGCAGAATCCGGGGCTCGATTACGGCCGCGCCAGCTTCGGCTACCGGCAGCGGCTCATATTCATCAACAGCTACACAGGGCCCTGGGGCATTGTCTTTGCGTCGCTGCTGGTGGCGCAATCCGGCACGCCTTATAACCTCACCATCGGCGACGACCTGACCGCCGACAATCAGTTCAACGCCCGGCCAACCTATGGCTCCTGCGGCACGGCAGGCGTCGTCTCCACGCAGTACGGATGCCTCGATACCGATCCAGTCGGCAAGGGTGAACAAATCGTCCCTTACGACATCGGCACCGGACCCGCTAATGCCGTTTACCACGCCCGCATCAGTAAAGTCATTGGCATCGGTCCCAAAATCAAGACGGCCGGCGAGGGCCTCAACTACCAGACGGGAACCAGCGTGAGCGGCCGCGGTTTGAGCGGCGGCAGCACGGCAGTCCGCCTGGACGCAGCTGCCCCGCGCAGATACAACCTGACTCTGGCACTGGGCGCCTCAAACGTCTTCAACATGGTCAACCTGGGAACTCCCAACGGTGTCCTTCTCTCACCGCTCTTCAACAAGACGCAATCGCTCGCCGGCGGCGTGTTCAGCAATCCATCGCCCGGCAACCGCCTCATTTCCTTCCAGTCCAATTTCACGTTCTAGCCCGCATAGCCGGGGAAATCCCGCTACAAATGCTTAAACGGATGGATCTGAAACAGAGGCGATGCAGCGATACGGCTGGGAATCCGTTCAGGCCGGCTTTTCCACCGGCACAGGGATGCTCTGCGGCTCATCGGCAGGCTGTTTAGCGGCCCACCAGATCAGCCCAATCCCCGTCAGAGCCGCGCCGGCACTGGCCAGTTGCGCATTCGATAAACCCCAAAGAACCTTGGGGTTGCGGCGGATAAATTCAACCAGAAAACGAGCTATTCCGGTAAGCAACAAATATTGGCCCAGGATTGCGCCCTTGGCGTGCGGCTTGCCGCCGCTCCGCCAAAGCCACCAGCCGATCAACAGTCCGGCAGCCATCTCGTAAAGCGGGGTCGGATGCACCCGGACCACCGTCGGATCGATGCCGTGCGGGAAGCTCATGCCCCAGGGCAAATTGGTCGGAATCCCGTAGCAGCCGTCGCCGGAGAGAAAACAGCCAATGCGGCCAATGCCGTAGCCGACAGCTGCCGCAGGCGCTGACAGATCCAGCGTCCGCAGTGCGCCGATCTTGGCCCACCATCCCTGACTTACCAGCGCCAGAATGCCAAAAAGAAGACCGCCGTACCAGGCAAACCCCGCCGGATCGTAAAGCACTCGCCAGCCCAACTCGCGAAAATCAGCCGGAGTGTCCACTATGTGCCACAATTTTGCGCCCACAATGCCGGCTACGACCGCGATTGCCACAATGCCTACCGCGTCAGCGTCGATGTGCGCCCGCCGAAAGCCGCGGTCGACTATAACCGCCGCCGCTACCGCTGCCAGCCACAGCATAAGCCCGAATGTAGGCAGCGGCGGCAGGTGTCCAATATGAATAAACGGATACATCGCTCTTCCAGTATAGACGCGGCGCGGCCATAAACAGCTTGAGGCGCGTCAGGCACCCCAATTCCGGCCCCGATTTACACAGGCGCAATTGCGCAGGAATCGCGCGATACTGTGTGCATGTCTACCTTGACTTACCAGGGACTTGAAGTTCTCTACTCCCGCCAACAGATTGCCGAGCGCGTAGCCGAGATGGGCGCCCAGATTACCCGTGACCTGAACGGCGAACGGCTGGTCATGATCGGAGTGCTCAAGGGTGCTGCGCCGTTTCTGGCCGACCTGTCCCGGGCCATAAAGGCTGACGCCACCTTCGACTTTGTCGCCGTCACCAGTTACGGAAACGGCCAGCGTTCCTCCGGCGCCGTCAAGCTGATCAAGGACCTTGACCAGCCCATCGAAGGCAAGAACGTCCTGGTGGTCGAAGACATACTCGACACCGGACTCACCCTTTCCTACCTGCGCAAGATCTTCCTCCAGCAGCATCCCAAAACGCTGCGCATCGCCACCCTGCTCGACAAGCCCTCCCGGCGGATCGAAAAAATCGACGCCGATTACGTCGGCTTTTCCATTCCCAACCTCTTTGTGATTGGTTACGGCATGGATTACGCCGAGCGCTATCGTAATCTACCCGACATCTGCATCATGGCCCCCGGTCAAACTGAATTGGCCGGCTGATTTTCCGGGTCGCCGCCGCGATTTCGCCACCCCATCTGCCCCTGTTGCGTCTAATTATTTGGCCAGGGAGTCCGGAAGAACTATACTCATTCTCCGGATGCTGCCCGCAGTGAGCCGTTTTGAGAGCGGTGTCTGCCAGGCAAGGAGCATGACCCATGTCCGCAATTACTCCCATCGAAGATTCCGACCTGGAATTTGACCATGGCACGTTCGATTCAGCCGTATTTACCGCCCAGACACTCGCCAGTTGGCAAGCGCTCGCTTCCGTAATTGACCACACCCTGCTCAAGGCCGATGCCACCCGCAGCCAGGTCGAGAGCCTGTGCGACGAGGCCATCCGCTACCGCTTCGCCTGCGCCATGGTGAATCCCGTCTGGGCTTCGACAGCTGTCAACCTGCTCTCCGGCACAGGCGTTCCCGTGGGCGTGGTCATCGGTTTTCCCCTGGGCGCATCGCTGGTTTCCACGCTGCGCCAGGAAGCTGCCGCGCTCACCCGTCTGGGCGCGCGCGAACTGGACATGGTGATCCCCATCGGCCTGCTCAAAAGCGGTAATCACCAAGCCGTCCATCACACCATCCATGCCGTCGCCGGAGTGGCCCATCATCAAGGCGCCCTGCTCAAGGTGATTCTTGAAACTGCTCTGCTCAACATGGAAGAGAAGCTGCGCGCCTCGGAGATCGCCATCCAGGCCGGAGCGGACTTCATCAAAACCTCAACCGGCTTCTCCACCGGCGGCGCAACCGCAGCCGACGTCGCCCTCATGCGCGGCGTAGCCGGCGCCCGCTGCGGCGTCAAAGCTTCCGGCGGCATCCGCACCCTGGCCGACGTCCGCGCCCTGCTCGATGCCGGCGCCAACCGCATCGGAGCTTCAGCCTCCATCTCCATCGTCCGTGAACTGGGGGCGGAGTGAACGGCCGTAGTCAGTGAACAGTGGTCAGCTCCCACGTTTCAGTGCCAGTTACCAAGAACAGAATCCCGTAACCTCCCCGCAACCAGCGGCAACCCATTACCAGGGCCCAATAGTCCTCAGTCCCTGTTCCCTGACCACTGACCACTGTCTTTTGCGTTATCATTCCCTACGACACATGACCCGCACTCCTCCATCCCGGCAAGACAATTCCGACCTGGAGGGCGACTATCGCCCCGCTGCTGACTCGCATCTCGATCCCTTGAACGCCCGCATTGAGCCGGCCGACGCGGCTTACCTGATGAAACTCACCGATGCGCTCAACACCACGCTCGATTTGCAGACCCTTCTCAATCGCACCTCGGAATTGGTGCGCGCCGTCATCAACTACCGCATTTTCGCCATTCTCCTGGTGAACGACCGCACCCATGAGCTGCGCATGCGTTTCCAGATCGGCCACACCCCCGAAGTAGAGCGCACGCGCGTCCCCATCGGCAAGGGAATCGTTGGCCAGGTGGCGCTGACGCGGCAGCCCATCTTGCTCAATGATGTCTCCGCTGCGGAAAACTACGTTCCCGCCAATCCCCAGGTCCGCTCCGAGCTGGCTGTGCCGTTGATCGCGAAAAACCGCCTTATCGGCGTCATGGATATCGAGAGCGAAGAGGCCGGCTATTTCCGTCCCGAGCATCTCCACTTGCTCACTTTCACCGCCTCGCGCATCGCCCAGGCCATTGTGAATGCGCGCCTCTACGCGCGCGTCTCCCGCCAGGCACAAACCCTCGAAGTTCTTAACGAGATCGCCGTCGAACTGGTCTCGATTCTCGACCTCAATCCCCTTCTCGAGCGCATCGGCCAGCTTCTACGCCGCCTCATCGACTACCAGATGTTCACCATCATGCTGCTCGACGAGAAGGGCGAAACGCTCATCACCCGCTACGTCTGGCGATTCGGCTACTCCCACGCCCCCTCGCGCCGTGTTCCCATCAACAGCGGCCTGGTGGGCGCGGCCGTGCGTGAGTGGCGATCCATCAACGTGCCCGAAGTCGACAAGGATCCGCGCTACCTGCCTATGAACCCCGAGACCCGCTCGGAGCTCATTGTGCCGCTCTTCTACAAGGGCCGCGTAATCGGCGTGCTCGACCTCGAACATACCCGCCCCGCCTTCTTCAATGAAGAACACGAGCGCATGTTGTCGACCCTCGGTTCTCAGATCGCCATCGCCATTGAAAACGCCCGCCTCTACCAGGCCGTCCGCAGCCAGGAACGACAGCTTGAACGCGACATCGCCATGGCCCGCGAAGTGCAACTCCGCCTGCTCCCAACCGAGGCGCCTTCACATCCGCACGCCGACATGGCCGTTCGCTTTCTTCCCGCCCGCTCCATCGGCGGCGACCTTTACGACTTCATCGAATACGGCCCCGGCCGCTCCGCCATCGTTCTGGGCGATGTGAGCGGCAAAGCTGCGCCCGCTGCACTCTTCGCCGCACTCGTAAGCGGCATCATGCGTTCCGCCGCCGCGCATCACCCCGATCCCGCACAAATGCTCGTCCTGCTCAACGACGCCCTGCAGGAGCGCAAGCTCGACTCACAGTACGTGACCCTCCTCTTCGCGGTCTGGAACGACGAAAACCAGATCCTGCAGGTTGCCAACTCCGGCGCCGTTCAGCCCGTCTTTTGCCGCGCCGGCGAGTCGCTGACCGTCCAGGCCGAAGGATTTCCTCTGGGCATGTTTCCCAACGTCACCTACGAAGAACTCAGCGTGGCCACTAAGCCCGGGGACGCAATCGTCTTTGTGTCGGATGGCATTCTCGACGCCGAAAACGAACAGGAGGAAATGTACGGCCAGGATCGGATGGCCTCCCTGCTCTGCGCCAGCCGCGACCTGTCCGCCCAGGAGATCGCCGACGTCATCCTTGCCGATGTATCCCGTTTCCAGGGCAGCAAAGACCGATTCGACGACGAAACCATCATTGTCCTCTGCGTCCGCTAGACGTTCGACTCGCGTGTATTTCTTGGATTTGTCGTCCTGAGTGAAGCGTAGCGGAGTCGAAGGACCTGCGGTTCTTCCTCGTCCCCTCGTCAGCCCGCATTCGGTAAACTCAAATAGATCGCCATCCACCCGGAGCGCCATTGCACACAGCCGCCCAGGAACGCCTGATCCGTCCCGCCCGCAATATTTACGGAAGCCTCCGCCTGCCCGGAGACAAGTCCATCTCCCATCGCTACGCCATGCTCGGCGCGTTCGCCGAAGGCACTTCCCGCTTCACCAATTTCTCCACCGGCGCCGACTGCGCCTCCACCTTGTCCTGCATGGANNCTCGATTGCGGCAACTCCGGCTCGACCATGCGCATGATCTCCGGCCTCCTCGCAGCGCAGCAGGGCAGCTTCACGCTCACCGGCGACGCTTCGCTGTCGCGCCGTCCTATGGAACGCATTCGCAGGCCTCTCGAAGCGATGGGCGCCCGCCTCACCCTCACTGATGGCCATGCGCCGCTCTCCATCGAAGGCGGCCCGCTGCGTTCCATCGACTACACCACACCCGTGCCCAGCGCCCAGGTAAAAACCTGCGTGCTTCTGGCTGGCCTACAGACCTCAGGGATCACCAAGGTGCGAGAAGCACTCCGCACCCGCGACCACAGCGAACTGGCCCTGCGCGCATTCGGCGCCACGCTCACGCGCACCTTGGAGTCGGTGTCGATCTCCGGGCCGCAGGCGCTTCATGCCATCGAGGCCGCCGTGCCCGGCGACATCTCTTCAGCCGCATTCTTCATGTGCGCCGCGGCGCTCTTTCCCGGCTCCGGTCTGGTGCTCGATTCCATCGGTCTCAACCCCACCCGCGCCACGCTGCTGGATGTCTTGATCGCGCTCGGCGCGCGCATCGCCGTGCTTAATCTTGAAGAAAAACACGCCGAGCTGGTCGGCACTGTGCAAATCTCCGCACCCCCTGAGGGACTGGGATCCACCGCGATTAGCGGCCCGCTCGCCGCGCAACTCATCGACGAACTGCCCGTCCTCGCCGCCATCGCGCCTTTCACCAGCGGCGGCATCCGCATCCGCGATGCAAAAGAGCTCCGCGTCAAGGAGTCCGACCGCATCGCCCTGGTGGCCAAAAACCTGCGCGCAATGGGCGCCGAAGTCATCGAATTTGAAGACGGTCTCGACGTGCCCGGCGGCCAGACCCTCCACGGCGCCACCATCGACGCCGGCGGCGATCACCGCATCGCCATGGCCTTCAGCATCGCCGCCCTCAGGGCCCAGGGCGACACGCTCATTCAGGGCGCCGAATCGGCCGCCATCAGCTTCCCGGAGTTCTTCGAGCTATTGGACCTCGTAGCGGAGCGGTAAATCGCGCACACGCGTTTGCAGCCCAAAAGAAACGGCCCGGGCCAGGCCCGAGCCGCTCTTCACTTTGTGCGCTGCGCTATTCGGCCGCCGGTGGCGCAGTGGGAGCCACTGTGGTGTCCTTGGCCCGCTCCAGCCCGGGAATAACAGGCGCTGTTCCCACGTTGCCGGTTGCCGCATCGTTCAGGTTGATTCCGTAGTGCTTCAAGGTCGAAGCCAGAACCTGATACAAAAGCGCACGGTCCTTGGCGTAGGTCAGGTTCGCGTTGATCAGGCTGTCTTCCGCCACAGCCAGGTTGCGAGTCTGCAGTAATACGTTCGCCGTGGTTGAAGCGCCCAGGTGCAGCTTCTTATTCTCGGCATCCAGGCTCTGATGGTTGTAGTCCCTTGACGCAATTGCAGCCTGCACCGCCGCCCGGTCATTCGCCAACGCGTACTGCTGCGCCACGACCTGCATGCGAATCTGCGTGTAGATCTGCTCCAGGTGCATCTCAGCCTGCCGATACTCGATCAGCGAGCGGGCCTGATCTGCCTGGGCCGTGCGGTTCCTCAGGTTAAGCTGAAAATTGAACCCGACGCCCTTGTCGGGTGAGGTGCCGTTCACCAGGTTGTTGAGTACCGTTGTATAACCGCTTCCGCTCGGGGCCGCGCATGAACCGAAGCCTGGGAAGAAGCAGTTCGGATTGGGAGCTCCACCAATGCCCTGCGCCCCGTAGAATCCATAAATATCCAGCGTCGGCAGCAAGGCGTTGCTCGCGCCCCGCAGCGTGATTGCATCTTTCTTGATCGCCAGCACTGCCTGTTCAAGCTCTGGGCGATTGGTAAAGGCCTCCTGAGTCAACTCCTCCGGAGTTTCCTTCTCCTCCGGAAGTTGATCCAGGCTCACGCGGTCGGTGGGAATAATGGGTGCGGCCACCAGTGCCGGGTCGTTCAGGTTGCGCGCAATGGCCTGTTTGAGGGTCAGTTGCTGATAATTCAAGTTGCTTTGTGAAGAAATCAGCGCCTGCTTGTCTGTGGCAACCGTGGAGTCGGCTTGCACCACATCGAGCGGAGCCATAGTGCCGATCTCCAATTGTTTGCGAGTGTCGCCGGACAGTTTTGAGCTCTGATCGAGCGCCTGCTCCTTGGCCTGCACATCCTCGTATGCGCTCGCCACAACCCAGTAGATGTTTTCCACCTGGTTCACCGTGGACAGAATCTGCTGGCGGAATGTTGAGTCGGTGATGCGGCGGTCAAGAATCGCCTCATAGACAAAGCGATTGTTCACCCAGATGCCGGCGCCAGCCAGCAGATGCTGCGTGACCGTAGCGTTGAAGCTGGATTGCAACTGGGGGCTGAAGCTGGTGAACCCCGTTGATGTGGTGCGGCTATTGTTCCAGGTCAGGTTCGCAGACGTTCCCGTAACCCAGCCCTGGGCGTAGGTGAAGTTGTAGGAATCGGTATTGGTGAAGGCGCGAGGTTGAAACGGGCTGGTCTGAGGTGATTTCTGCCGTTGCAATTCAATCGCGCCGGTGACTAGCGGATCGCGGGCTTCTGGTACCGGGCCGGCTCCATCCGTGGAGAGAACCAGGCCCGAACCGCCGGCCGTTGCTCCGCTGACGGTTCCCGGAGATCCGCTGGCGCTCAGCGTCTGCGAGGTTCCGCCCAGCGTATTCTGGAGCACCTCGGCGCCTACGCCCCGCAACCCTGAGCCCGCCTTGGCTCGCAGCAGATCCGTGTCGGCAATATCAAGGTAATAGCGCGCGATCCCGATATCGTAGTTGTTCTCGAGAGCCAGAGCGATCGCATCTGAAAGGCTCAGATAAATCTTGCCATCCTTCACCAGATCCGTGAGCCGAACTGAGTTCTCGAAGTCTGCCTTGGCAATCGAGGTGGGGCGGTACATGTTGATCGGGTTCCCAAGCAAATGGCCCGCCGGCTTCGAAAAGTCGCGTGCCGACTGGCGCAAAGAGAGTGGCTCTGTCTGTGTAGGCACTGGAGCCGCGGGCAACGGAGACGCCGCCCCGTTAGTTGTTTCAATTGGCGCCTGCTGTGAAAACCCCGATGGCAAACCGGCCGTCAGGGTCAGCACCACCGCTGCCACAGCGCGCAACCTGCCAGCCCCCCTCCGGCGTCTTGCCGGTCTCCGTTCGCTGCGCCTTGTCTCCTGCTCCTCGAAATACACACCTTGGCTCTTCAAATACATTTTTCCTCTCCACGAACTGCTGTGACCCGCGGGATGCCACTCTTCAAGACGGACAGCGAACCGTTCCGGATGCAATTTTGTCCTGCTTCAGGATCATGTTCGCCGCTAAAGCCTGTCTATTACTACGCGATCACCGTCCGGATCGTTCCCGGCATTGCAATCGCAAGCAATTCTGGCAGCGCGGCCACTCTTATATGCAGAAAGCTGAGTATATCCCACGTGCGCTTCTCCAGACCGCACCGGGCGCTGGTCGAGTACCCTGTTAGGCAGCGGTTTTTTTGTTATGAATGTGAGCCAGAACGGGAACGGACAGCAAACCTGGAAGCTAACCCTGGCCTACGACGGCTCGGACTTCCATGGCTGGCAGGTGCAACCCGGCAAGCCGACCGTCCAGGGCGAGTTGCAGGCGGCTCTGGGCCGCATCACCGGCGAATCCCCCCTGCCCCAGGGTTCCGGGCGGACAGATGCCGGAGTTCACGCCCTGGCCCAGGTGGCCAGTTTCTCGCTGTCTGCGCCCATCCCGCCCGCCAACCTACTCCGCGCCCTCAACCGCACCCTCCCTCCTTCGATCCGCATCACCGAAGCCCGAACCGTTCGAAATCCAACATTCCATGCGCGTCACTCGGCCCTGGCAAAAACCTACGAGTACAGGGTCTTCCGCGAGCCGGCCTGCCCTCCATTTCTGGCCCGCTTTGTCTATCCCTGCACTTGGCCGATAGACTTTGAAGCGCTTCAGGAGGCAGCCCTCGTGTTCATTGGAGAGCACGACTTTCTGAGTTTTGCCGCCAACGATCCTGACCTGGCCAGCCGCGTTTCCGTCTCCACGGAGAATCTCAACCAAAGGGTCGAAGGGCCAGAGGCGCCGCCGCAGAAGCAGACAACCACACGAACCATCCTCGCCTCCGTTTGGGAGAAGCGTCCAACCGAAGCCGGCGAGCTTTTGGTTTATTCCGTCCGCGGCAACGGATTCCTGCACCACATGGTTCGGAACCTGGTGGGAACCATGCTCGATGTGGGCCGCGGTCATCTCCCCTTGATCAGGATTCCCGCGATACTGGCCGCGCGTTCCCGCTCCTCCGCAGGACCTACCGCGCCGGCCAGAGGGTTGTTCCTGCATTCGGTGGAGTATAAAGAAGAGCAATAATTGAGTCCAAATTAAGATCTCTCAAGATTACTTAAAGAGACTACACTTGATCTATAATCAGTTCTGTAAAAGAACTGAATTAAGATCGTCAGCGACCGCACTTTGCATGGCGCTCAAGGAGTTTTCGAGTGATCGCGTGCTTGACACTGCGGCTCCTCTTCATGGGCGTTCACATACATGAATCAAATGGCAACCAGTGTATACAGGAGTTTACACAATGCGTTATTCCACTCAAATCAAACCTATTAGCTACGTAAAAGCTCACGCCGCCGAGATCCTGGACCGAATCACCAAAGAGCGCGAGCCAATCATTATTACCCAGAATGGAGAGGCGCGGGCCGTCNNCTGGCCGCCGGAGCCAGAGGGACCGAGGCCAACCAGACCTACTCCCTCGATGAGGCGATCGCGGAGCTGCGCAGAGTTCGTTCCCACCCCAGTGCGAACTCGGCAGCCGCCCTGTTACCCTGAATTCAATCGGATGGCTATTCTCGCCCGCAAATCCGCATTCTCACGGGTCACAACCCTCGCCGCGCTCAGGCCGGTCCATACCGCCTTTGCCTGGCTGTATGGGAATCCCAAAACCATCATGGACTGGCAGATAAAGCTGGTCTCGATCCCCGCTCCCCTGAACGGCGAACAGGAACGGGCGGCCTGGCTCAGCGCTCAGTTTGCCGCCGCCGGGTTGAGCCAGATGGAAACGGACGCCGCCGGTAACGTTTCGGCAGTTCTGCCGGCCGCCAATTTGCCGCCGGAAAGCACCGGACCGGTGGTTTTGCTTTCCGCCCATCTCGATACGGTCTTCCCCGCAGAGACCAAGCTCATCCCTACTTTGGATGGNNCCAGCCCCCCTCATTTTTCTGGGCAATGTGGGAGAGGAGGGCGAAGGCGATCTGCGCGGCGTGCGGCACATTTACGCCCAAAACCCCCTGGCCGGCCGCATTGCCGCTCACATAGTTCTCGACGGCGCCGGCGCCGATGCAGCCGTAACCCAGGCATTGGGCAGCCGCCGCTACCTGGTCGCCATCGGTGGCCCCGGAGGCCACAGCTTCACCGACGCCGGAACCCCCAATCCCATTGCTGCGCTCGCTACGGCGTTGGCCGATCTGGCTGAAACCCCGCTGCCGCAAGAGCCGCTCACTACATTGAATCTAGGCACCGTTCGCGGGGGCACCAGCGTAAACTCCATTCCTGAGAGCGCCCAGGCTACAGTGGACTTCCGTTCCACCAGTCCCGAACAGCTTCTGCGCCTCGAAGTTCGGCTGCATCGCGCCGTCGAAGATGCCGTGGAGCACTGGAATCTGGCTGCCAGAAACAACGCGACCGCCGGCCGCGGAGTTCTTTCCTCCAAAATCGCCAAAATCGGCGACCGCCCCGCGGCAAGCCTGCCCGGCGATTCCCCTCTGTTGGACGCCCTGCGGGCCGTTGACCGCCATCTCGGCCTGCGCACCAACCTGCGCCTTGGATCGACTGACGCCAATATCCCGCTCTCCCTGGGCGTTCCGGCCCTTTCCATGGGCGCTGGCGGAGAAGGCGGCGGCGCACACACGCTGGCCGAGTGGTATTCCGCCAAAGACCGCGTGCTCGGCCTGCAGCGGGTTATGCTGCTCACCCTGGCCATGCTCGAATGGGCTGCGGAACAATAGACCCGATTTGTGCTCCCGAATCTGAGTACGGCCAATCTTCGCGCCCCATGGCCGCACTTGCGTTGCTACTACTCTTTTCAACCCGCCGCGTCTATACCCTGGTAGCGCCTGCCCCGTTGCATGGAACTGGGAAAAAGGAGATTCTTTCCTGCCATGCGGATGTGGCCACAACTGTCTATACTGAAAGATGGTGCACCCAACTGAGAAATGGGTGCATTAATAAGATGCCCGCCGCAAGGCCGGCCACCTCACGAGGTCATTGAACTCTATGAAATTTCTTTTCGAACGGCTGCGCCCACGCCGTCTCGCTTCGGCATTCATCGTGCTTGCCACTCTATCCGCTGCCATTGTCGGCGGCTCCATTGCGGCTCACGGCGTCCGTGGGCAGGAACAGCAAAACGCAAGCACTGACGCCACTCCCCTCAAGATTGTCGATTCCAGCATCCCTCCCAACGAGTTTGTGAAGATCGCCAGGCAAGTTGGGCCCGCGGTGGTGAATATCAACACCCAGACGCTGCCCAAGCAGTCCGATAACAAAGGGCGACGCCCCCATAGCCGCACCATGCCGCCCTCACAGAATCCCGGCGACGAAGGTCAGGACGACGAGCAGCAGGGTCAGGGACAGGGCGACGACAACTTCCAGGACTTCTTCAATCGCTTCTTCGGCGGCCAGGTCCCACAAGGACAGGACGGGAGCGATCAGGGTAACCAGGTGCAGGAGTCGCTCGGCTCCGGCTTCATCGTCGATTCCCGGGGCTACATCATCACCAACAATCACGTGATCGATAAAGCCGACAAGATTTACGTCAAACTCTCCACCGACCCTGACACCCAGGACCTGGGGCGCCCAGCGCGGGTCATCGGCGTCGATAAAGCCACCGACCTTGCGGTCATCAAAATTGACACCAGCTCGCCCTTGCCCACCGTTAAGATGGGCAACTCCGACCAGGCTCAGGTTGGAGACTGGGTTGAGGCCATCGGCAGCCCTTTTGCCCTGGCGCAGACCGTCACTGCCGGCATCATTTCCGCCAAGAATCGGACCATCGAACCCGGTACCAGCGGCCAGTTTCAGCACTTTATCCAGACCGACGCAGCCATCAATCCGGGCAACTCCGGCGGCCCGCTCCTCGACATGAACGGCAACGTGATCGGCGTCAACACGGCAATCTATACGCAGTCGGCCGGCTACCAGGGCATCGGTTTCGCCATGCCGTCCAATACCGTGGTCGCGGTCTACAACGACCTCATCAGTCCCAGCCACAAGGTCACGCGCGGCTCCATCGGCATTCAGTTCCGCGAAGGCCTTTCCAATGCCGTCAACCGCGTTTACGGCTTCAAGAATGGAGTGCTGGTGCAGGAAGTCCAGCCCGGCGGTCCAGCTGACAAGGCAGGACTCAAGCCGGGCGACATCATCGTCTCCATCGATGGCCGCAGCGTCAAAGATGGCGACGACCTGGTCAATGAGATTGCCAGTCGCAGGCCCGGATCCACCGTTCGCCTCGGATACATGCGCGACGGCAAGGAGGCCGATGCCACCGTCGCCATCGGCGACCGCGACAAGGTGTTTGCCGAACTCGGCAACCAGCAGGCCGAAACCAGTCCCGAGACCTTTCTCGACGCCGGCGAAACCAAGCTGGGCCTGGTCGTCCGCGACATCGCTCCGGCAGTGTCCGCCAAAATCCATAGCGCCGGTGTGGTCATCGAGTCGGTTCGAACCGGCTCGTTTGGCGATCTGCAGGGGTTGGAGCCCGGACTGGTCATCACCCACGTCAACAAGCAGGCCACCGGCACCAGGGACCAGTTTGAAGCCGTGGTCAGCAAGTTGAAAACCGGGGACGACGTGGTCTTTGAAATCATGGATCCACGCCATCCCGAAGAAGGAATCAACTACGTGGGAGGCACGTTGTAATTGCGCCCTTCAGAGCGCCGGCTGAGAATTTCCGCAGCCGGCGTTGGCTCATTTTGGACCAACTATTCCTTGGAAATTCGCTTTGTTCTTGTTGAACGCGGTAGATTCCGCTAAACTTCAGCCAAGTCACAGGGAATCCAGCTTCTTTTTTCCAGGCGGTGTAGGCGTGCCTTCATTTAAGGCAATTTTTGTATTTCTGATTTCTGCGGCCCTGAGCGCGACTCCCGGGTTCGCATCGCGTACCCAACACCCCACTTCGAGCTCTCAGACGCATCGTTCTCACAAGCTGGCGACCCGGGGCAAGTCGCATCGCGTCCACGGTCAGCAGTCCATTGACCCGCAGCGGGCCGCGCAGATTCAGCAGGCTCTTATTCGCGAACACTACCTTGCCGGCGACGCCACCGGCAAATGGGATGCCGCCACGGTGGCTGCCATGCAGAAATACCAGGCCGATCAGGGTTGGCAAACAAAACTGATGCCCGATTCGCGCGCCCTCAAGAAACTCGGCCTCGGCCCCGATTATTCCAGCGCCCTGAACGCTAAGAACTCGACCTTCGTAGATCCGCCCCCGGCAAGCACCATTCCCCCCACGCAGAGCTCGGGATTTGTCGCCGCCTCCGGCATCAATCAATAAGCCTACGGACGAGACCCTCTCAGGGCCTGCGGCTTGGCATCCACTTCAGCAGAAACTCATAGCGCGCCTGCGTCGTGTCCGGCCCGGCAACAATCTCGCTGTCCAGATGCAGAATCGTGCCGTCCTTGTCGAATCGCGCCCACTCCGGCAATCCTGCCCCGTTCGGATCGCCGGTCTTCGCGAAATTGGTCCAATAATCCATCATTTCTTCGCTCAGCTTCCGATCCTCAGGCCGCCACACCGCGCCAGGCCGCGTATCCAGCGTTCCAAACACGTACTCGATGTCGTCGGAATGGAACGCAAACGACCCCAGGTGAAACGTGCTCGGCGGTGCGGCCAGTTCAAAGTGATAACGGTAAACCGGCCCATCTCCAGTCTTTGTCTGCGCGTCGATCCACTTCCAGGTGCCGAAGGCAATAAACGAATCCCCCTGGTAGTCGTAGGCCGATCGCGCTGTCTGCGCGTCGGTGTCACCGGGATAAAGCGTCAGGAACTCCGCGGCTTGGTCGCCAAAGAGCTCCGTCGCCCTGTCTTTCCACTTCTCCGCTGTCATGCCCTCCCCGGCCGTGTTGCCTTCGTCGCGATTCCAGCCCGCCAGCAGCGGCACATGCGCCTGCTTGCCCGCGGAATATGTGTCCGCCACCGGCTCCGTGAGCAGCCTGCCGTCAATCACGGTTGAGAATCCCGGAGCGCCGGACTTGGATTCCGCTGCAAGAATTGTCTCCGCCGGCAGGGCGCGCAGCTCGGCCAGCGTGGAAACGCCAAGTGATGATTCCACCCAACTCTGCTCCCGCGCCTCGCGCTCCGCAAGTGAGGGTGAATGTGGCCCTCCCAGGTTCAGCGCTCCCCCGCTCTCGCCGATCGCCTTCGCAAACAATCCCCGCGCCGGCGCCGCGGCCATCAGCGTGCTCACCGCAAACGAACCGGCGCTCTCGCCGAAGATCGTCACATTGCCGGGATCGCCGCCGAACTTCGCTATGTTTGCCTTAACCCATTCGAGCGCGGCCACCATGTCCAGCAGCCCATAATTCCCTGCCGCTCCGCCGGCCTCCTGCGCCAGATCCGCCGTCGCCAAAAATCCAAATACGCCCAGCCGGTAGTTGATCGTCACCAGCACCACGCCCTTGGTGGGCAGAAAATCACCATTGTGCCTCGGCTCAGACCCCGACCCGCCCGAGTATCCGCCGCCGTGTATCCAGAACATCACCGGCAGTTTGCTCTTCCCCTTCGCGCCGTCCGGCGTAAATACGTTCAGGTAGAGACAGTCCTCGTTCTCGCCCTTGTCCTGAAACACCATGTCGTCAAAAACGCGTCCCTGCACGCAACGCGCGCCGTAATTCGATCCGTCGCGCATGCCTTTCCATCGCGCCGGCGGCTCCGGCGCCTTCCAGCGCAGCTCGCTCACCGGCGGCGCAGCATACGGCAGCCCCAGAAACGCCCTCACCTTGCCGTCATTGATGGCCTTGCCGTGAACCTTGCCCTGCGCAGTCTTTACCGTCAAAGAATCCGCATTGGCGGGCGCGGAAAATCCCAGCGCCAGCCCCACAACCGCCAGCACGCACAAACCCTGCATTCCAATTTGCATTTGAAAGATCCCTCGCGCAACACCATAGCAGGCCAGGCGGCCCGTTGCACGAAGCTAATCACCCTGAGAAGGCGATTTCAACGATCTTCGGCAATCATCTCCGGCGCCAGCAAATCAGCCATCGTCTCCCGTCGCCGAATGAGACGCGCCTTCCCGCCCTCCACCAGCACCTCAGCCGCGCGCATCCGCGTGTTGTAGTTCGAGCTCTGCGCCATGCCGTACGCGCCTGCATCGAGCAGCGCCACCAGGTCCCCCGGCACAACGCGCGCCATTTCGCGGTCGCGAGCAAAAAAGTCTCCCGTCTCGCACACCGGCCCCACCACGTCCACAATCCGCGCCTTCCCTGCCCTCCGCCGCACCGGCACAATCTCGTGGTGCGCCTGGTAAAGCGCCGGACGAATCAGGTCGTTCATCGCCGCGTCGGTAATGACAAATGTTTTTTTCCCGTTCTCCTTCACCTGCAGCACCCGCGCCACCAGCGCACCCGCCTGTGCCACCAGAAAACGTCCCGGCTCCAGCAGCAGTAGCCCATCAAAGTCCCCCAGCGCCCCAGCCAGCGCCTCCGCGTACTCCCGCACCTTGGCCGCCGCGTCGAAGCTCGCGCCGTGGTAATCGATTCCCAGCCCGCCGCCTGCATCCACCGTCGTCAGCGCGATGCCCTCGCGTCCCAGTTGCCGCACCAGCTTGCTCACCCGCTCCATGGCCGCGCCAAACGGCTCCGCCGAGCGAATCTGCGACCCGATGTGTACGCTCACCCCATACGCCTCAAGCCATCGATTGCCCGCCGCGCGCTTGTAGATCGCCGGCGCCTTGCGAATGTCGATACCGAACTTGTGCTCACGCAGCCCTGTCGAAATGTACGGATGCGTATCGGCAAATACGTCGGGGTTCACGCGCAGCGCAAACCGCGCCCGCACCTTCAGCTTCCGCGCCCGCGCAGCCAGCAACTCCAGCTCCGCCTCGCTCTCCACGTTGAACTCGAGGATCCCGGCCTTCAGCGCCAGGTCAATCTCCGCCGGCGTCTTGCCAACCCCGGAAAACACCACCCGCCCCACAGCCTCAGGCGCGGCGGCCATCACCCGCTCCAGTTCCCCACCGGAGACGATGTCGAACCCCGCCCCGCGCTCCGCCAGCAGCTTCAAAATCGCCAGCGAAGAATTCGCCTTCACCGCGTAGCACACCAAGTGGTCCCGCCCGGCAAGCGCCTGCTGAAACAGCTTGATCCGTTCCGCAATCTGATCGCCCGAATAGACGTAAAGCGGCGTCCCGTAGCGCCGCGCCAGCGTCGCAAGCGAAACCTTGCCGCAATAAAGCGCACTGCCGCGCTGCGGATGATGAAACGGGCGCGATGATAGTTGTTGATCCACAGAGCCAGTCCAAAAACAGAAAAATACTCTATTGAGCGTACAGCATTCGGCTGCGCTCGATCCGCCAGGAGAACCGAGCCTCACGCCTCCAATTACAATAAAAAGAATGACTGATTGCGCAAAGGTCGATCTGGTCGGCGTGGGACTCAATGCCACAGACACCCTGATTCCCCTCGCCGATTACCCCGCGCGCGGCTCCAAAATGGAGTACACCGCCGCCAGCGTCATGCCCGGAGGCCAGACGGCAACCACCGTGATTGCCTGCCAGGCCTGGGGCCTGCGCACCCGCTACGTGGGCAAGCTGGGCGACGATGACGCCTCCCGCCTGCACCAGGAAGCCTTCGACCGCGCCGGCGTCGATGCTCGCCTCATCAAAGTCGCCGGAGGCATAAGCCCGCAGTCTTTGATTCTGGTCGACGGTGGCGGCGAGCGCACCGTCCTCTGCCAGCGAGATGAGCGCATGGCCCTCCAGCCCGCGGAGCTCGATCGCGCCTGGATCGAAAGCGCCCGCGCCCTCCACGTCGACGGGCACGACACCGCAGCCGCAACTCTGGCCGCAAGCTGGGCTCACGCCGCGGGCATTCCCGTCATCGCCGATCTCGATGAAATCTATCCCGGCGTCGACCAGCTAATCGACAACATCGACTACCTGATCGTCAGCCGCGATTTTCCCTGCCGCCTGATGGGAGACAAGAACCTCGAGCGCGCCCTCCGCCGCATCCAGTCCCGCTACGGATGCAAGCTGACCGCCGCAACCCTCGGCCAGGACGGCGTGCTCGCCTGCGACGGCAAGCAGTTCCTGCACAGCTCCGCCTACTGCGTACCCGTCGTCGACACCACCGGCGCCGGCGACATCTTCCATGCCGGCTTCATCTACGGTTTGCTCCAGGACTGGCCCCTCGATCGCCAGCTCGACTTCTCCTGCGCGGCGGCCGCGATGAACTGCATGGCCGCCGGAGCCCGCGGCGGAATCCAGCCCGTCGATGCCATCGAAAACCTCATGGCCACCGTCTCCCGCTACCAAACCGCCTGCGATTTGCCGGCCCAGGATTGAGCCAGGCCCCAGGCGATGGTTTATCTGCAAACCGTCCCTCATTCGATCTAAAATTGATGGAGTGGATCCCGAATCCCGCACGAATATCGCAGAATCCAACCAACGTATTGCACTATGGAGAAACTCGAATGCCCCTGATGAAGACATCCAATCCAGCTCTCGGCCAGAATACATTCAGCGATCTTTCCAGCAGCCGGTACGGCGGCGCCATCGACGCCTCCGCGCGCATGACCCTCAGCGGCACCGTGAACAAAACCGGCATTCTGCTGCTCTGCGCCCTGGCAACCGCCTACTGGACGTGGAACACCTTCCTTCAGACCCACGATCCGTCCAGCGTTGCGCCTCAATTGATGATCGGCACATTCGGCGGGCTGATCTTCGCCATGATCACCATCTTCAAGAAGGAGTGGTCCGCGGTCACCTCGCCCGTCTACGCGCTGCTTGAAGGCATGGTGCTCGGCGGCCTGTCCGCCATCTTCGACACCCGCTATCCCGGCATCGCAATCCAGGCCGTCAGCCTCACCTTCGGCACGCTCTTTGTGCTCCTGCTGGCCTACCGTTCCGGACTCATCAAGGTCACGCAGAAGTTCCGCCTCGGCGTCATTGCAGCCACTGGCGGCATCATGCTCTTCTACCTGGCCGAAATGCTGCTCGGCTTCTTCGGCATTCACTTTACGGCCGTAAATGGCTCCGGGCCCATCGGCATCGTTTTCAGCCTCTTCGTAGTCGCCATCGCCTCACTCAACCTGGTGCTCGATTTCGACTTCATCGAGCAGGGCGTGAGCTATGGCGCTCCCAAGTATATGGAGTGGTACGGCGCCTTCGGCATCATGGTCACGCTGGTCTGGCTCTACCTGGAGATGCTGATTCTGCTCTCCAAGTTGCGCAACCGGAATTAGCTCGCCGTTCCCTGCGGCGAAATCAGCGTCAGCGTAACGCTCGCCGCAGTCCGCCGGCGGTGCGGCGTTCCTCTCGGAATCACCAGCATGTCGCCCTTACGGAGCGTGTAAGTGACGGCTCCCTCTGACTCCGGCGCCAGCCACTCTCCCGGCTTCGTTTTGCGCCCATTTTTCGGCGTTCCGCCCACTTCGACTACCGTCGATCCGTCAAGAATCTGAAGGATGTGGTCGCGCCCTTCGTGCCACTCGAACTCCCGCGCGCTCTTGGCCTTCTCAGTAGTCAGAACAACTGTGAATGTCTTTTGCTCCACCAGCTTGTTGTCCCCAGGGTTGGCATCCAGCACCTTCATGTCGTCCTGAATGGTCTGCGCGGTAAAGATTCTCGCTCCAGCTCCACCCGTGTCCTGCGCTTCCGCGCTGCCTGAAAACAGCATTGAATCTGCCAATGCGAAACCTGCCGCCGCGGTCGCCGGCATGGCCAGCAAAAATCTGCGCCGGGCCGGATTCCCGATTGCAAGATTGCCCATGAAATGCCTCCTCGAAAAGTAAACCATCCCACGCCGCGCCTTGTCAGCGATCCAAACCGCCAGGTAGGATTCGCGCAATCCTCATGCTTCAAATTGCCGCAGCCATCTGGCCACCAGGTCAGCTATCTTCTCCGGTTGCTCATACGCTGCAAAGTGACCCGCATCGGGCAGCAGGTGGGCCTCGCACTCCCCCGCCGCCCCGCGGAACGCCTCCATCTCAATGGGACTCACTGCAGAGTCTTCGCCGCCTGCAATGGCCAGCACCGGCGCGCTGATGGTGGCTACCGTGGGCAAGGAGTCAGGCCGCGCACCCAATCCGGCCTGCACCGCGACCAGAGCCTCCGGGGTAAGTGTCATGCGTGCTCGCAATTCAGCTGCGATCAATGGGTTGCGTTGCCTTGAAGTTGCGCTGACCAGCGTCCGTGCCATGCCATCGAAGAGCTTCGCCGTCTCTCCGGCTCGAGCCTGCGCGATGTTCGCCGCCCGCTTAACCAGATTGGCTTCCGCATCCGGCTGTGGTTTGGAGCACACAAAAGCCAACCCGCGCATGCGCTCCGGCGCTCTCCGCCACAGCTCCAGCAGAACGTAGCCGCCGATCGAGCAGCTGCAGAAAACTGCGCTGCTCAATTCAAGATGGTCGAGAAGGGCAAGAATATCGGATGCCAGTTGCGCCATGGTCAGCACTGGCGCGTCAGGAACGCGGGCAAATCCGCCCACCGGCAGTCCCGCGCCCAGTTCCGAACTCCCGTGGCCGCGCAGGTCCGGAACAATCGCGCGCACCCCTGCAAGCTCCTCACCGAGCGGACGCCAATAATCGCGGTCAAGTGGTGTGGGGTGTAGAAAAACGACCGCCAGCCCGGCTCCGGAATCGCTGTAACCAAGCCGCGCTCCGTCCGACAAGTAAACACCATTCATATACCAGGAGGATACGCTCCCGGCAGATTTGCTGTCTCTTCGGGTATGCCGATCCACGCCGCCACGTATGCCACGCCCACCAATCCGCTGCTAAAGAAGAAGCCCAGCACGGTGACGATGCGAACCACGGAGACATCCCACCCGTTTGACTGGGCCAGCGACAGGCAAACGCCGGCAATCTGCCGGCCTGCTCGTGGGCGGATCACCGGCCTGCCCGGCCGGGTCTGTGTCACGGGAATTGTCGCTCCGCAGCTTGAGCAGAAGCGCGCACTGCCGGGCAATCCGGTTCCGCAGCGTTGACAAAATACGGCCATAATCTGTTTCTCCTCAGGGAAGGTCACTCATCCAGATCATACGAAAATCAAGCCGTGCCGGTTCCAATCTCCAGTTCGGCGAACGTCGGACCGGGCTCATTTTCATCGCTTTTCCTCAGTTTCCGCGGTAAGGGCTGCGCAGGCACTTGCGGGCCGTGTCGGCGCGCGAAGTGTTGGGGCCGGCGTCGATAGCCGCCTGGTAGTCCCGCACCGCCAGGGCGCGCTCGCTGTTCAGGTCGCGGCACTCGCCGGCGTCCAGCAGCGATCGAATCTTGAGTTCGGGGCCAACCCCCACGGTCCCGGCTGCCTGCTCGTATGCCTGCGCCGCCTCAGCATAGTGGCGCTGCCCGCGCAGAGCGTCGCCCAGTCCGAACTCCGCCAGTTCCAGCCGTGTCGACGCAAAGTAGCCGGTCTTCGTATTATCGGCCAGAATCTGCCGGTACGCCGTCACTGCGACCATGCCTTCCCCTGCATCCTTGCGCAGGTTCGCCTCTTCCAGGCAAAAGAGAAAATCGTGCGGATATTGATCCTTCAGGCCGCGCACCACCTGGATGGCCTGCTGGTACTTCGCCTCACGGCGCAAAAACAGCGCAATCACCGTGCGCGACTCCATGCTGGTAATCACTCCCCGCTTGCCGGCGTCCTCAAGCTGCGCCAGACCATCTGCCTTGGAGCCCGTGATGCCGGCAAAGCCTATCATTAGCTTGAACGGCCACGGAAGCGCGCCAACCACGTATTCATATACCCCGAAAATCAGCTTCGCGTCCACGTAGTTCGGGTCCAGTTCCAGAACCCTTTGCTCGTCGTCCCTGGCCTTGGTGGCCAATCGGAAGCCCGAGGCATAGGCCCGCTCTACCATCGCTACATACGTGCACCGCAGGCTGCGCACCCAGCCGCGCGCAAACAAAGCGTCAACATCGTTGGGATTCTTGCTCAGCCGCCAGTCCGCCTCGCGTATCGCCTCGTCGGCCAGGCCTAGAATCTCGTCCCGCTTCTTCGGGTCTTCTTCCGTCGCATGCCGCCCGGTCAAAAAGCCGTCGTTGGCGTAAAAAGTGGTATCCAGCAGGTCCTGCCGGTAAAGCTCCTGAAACAGAACCGCATTCAACAGGTAAGCCGTCGCCTGCGGATCGCCCGGATGCTCGGAGTGGTAGCGTTCAAATCGCGCCACGGCTCCCGGATAGTCCAGATTGTAGAAATGCTCGTAGGCATCGCGAACCTGCGGATCGTAGTTCATGGGGTTCGTGTGCACATCTGCGGCGCAGGTCGAGCGCACAACACCCGGCAACGCGAGGCCCAGAACCAACGCCACGATCCTAAGCGGCTTCATATTCAAGCTGAAATCTCCTTGCTGCCCGGATACCCGTTCGGATACATCCGCGAACCCTGTCGGTTTGACGCTCGTCAAAAGTAGGATGCCCCGCAAGCGACATTCGTCCTGCGCCAATACCCCGCCGCTGCCCGAGCTACCGGTTGTAAATCATTTTGCCTTGACCATTTACAGAATGAAAGGCACGACGATAGGTCTGCCGTTCTCATTCCATCTCCAACCCCGGCGGATCTCCCTCTCCAGCTTAGCGGATCACCCAGCGCCCGGCTTCGCCGCTTATTCACGCTTTCCTCAGCCGTTTTTGCCTTAAGATTTAAATATGCCTATTCCGGAAAGGCTGAATCCCACCTTCTCTGCCGTTCTCCCGCCTGAATTGGACTCCATGGAGGAGGCGCGCAAACGGCTCATCGTAGCTCTCGATGTGCCCAGCGCGGCCGAGGCCGCTCACTTGGTCAACCGGCTGGAGCGCTCCTGCCAGTGGTTCAAGGTAGGGCTGGAACTCTTTGTGGCCGCCGGGCCTGCCGTCCTTGAGCAATGGGTGGCGCGCGGGCACTCCATCTTCCTCGACCTGAAATTCTGTGACATTCCCAACACCGTGGCTGGAGCGGTGCGCTCCGCCGCCACGCTTGGCGTACGCATGATGACCGTACACGCGTCGGGAGGACCTGCTATGCTCCAGGCCGCGCGAGCCGCGCTGGACGGCCTTGAAAACCCGCCGGAATTGCTGGCCGTGACCATGCTCACCAGCATGGATCAGGCGCAGGTCAACGCGGTGGGCCTCGAGCGCTCGCCCGCCGAACAGGTTGAGCTTCTGACTCGGATGGGCCTTGAAGCTGGAATCCGCGGCTTCGTCTGTTCGCCCCGCGAAGTTGCATCGCTGCGCGTGCTCACCGGCCCCGAAGGCGTCCTCGTAATCCCCGGCATCCGCCCCGCCGGCACTCAAACCGGAGACCAGAAACGCATCGCCACGCCCGCCGACGCCTTGCGCCAGGGCGCCAGCTACCTCGTCGTAGGACGTCCGATCACCCAGGCAGCCGATCCCGCCGAAGCCGCCCATGCAATTCTCGAAGAGATGGCCGAAGCCCTCTGACCCTGTGCTGTCAACGAGAAAAAGCCCGGCAAATGCCGGGCCTTCCCTTCTTGTTCAATCTTCAACTGCTGCTTAAAGTTTCTCGTAGAAATCGCACACAGAGCAGGAGATATATACTCCTCCAGGAACGCCGCGCTCGCGATCCTTTACGCGCTTCACAATGCGCGTCGGTTTGCTGCACTTCGGGCAGTCTGTCGACTTCGTTGTGTCCATTACCTTCTTGCGGTCACCTGTCTTTGCAATCTTGGCCATCGGTCGGGTAGTTCTCCTTCATGGGGTTGTCTCTGCGCACACACGCAAAAAATCTGCGCGCGGCTTCAACGGCGCGGTCGCCTGCTTGCTTTCACGATCCAATTGGAGGTCGTGGAGAAAGCTCGACTCGCTCCTCCCAGTTTACATCAGCGCCGCCTGCACCGTTCCGCCGCGGCGCACCAGGCAGATTCGCCTAATTCGATCTCGCAGGCGGTGAGGACTGACTGGCGCCCGGCGCGGCCGACGGAGCAGGCTGGCTGCCATTGGTCGCCGGTGCCGCCTGGTTCGTCCCAGCCGGTTGCGACTTGGTGTTGGACTGCGGAGCTGGTTCAGGCTGCGAGGTGGCTGCTGGCGAAGCCGCCGGTGGCTGGTCGTCAGGATTCGCCCCTGGCTGATCGTCTGGCCGCGGCTTGGGGAACTGCACCGGCTTCATCTCCCTGGTATTCTGCGGATTCTGTCCTTCCGGCTTCTCGCCCGGATTACGCAGGCTGGGCGGCGCGTCCGGCGCTTCCTTGTTGGGATCGCGCTCCACGTCCCCTTCACGGATGGTGTGCGTGTTCGTCGTCGCCACTACCACCGGCGTGCCATCGGTCCGCATCATGCCATCCACCACGTCCTTGGTGAAGATCTCCAGCGGCTCGCCGGCCTTCGCAATCTCCACACGAATCACCCGGTTCCCGTTGATGCGCACAAAGTCCACATCCTCAGGCGGCTTGCCGTAAATCCACTCCTCAAACGGTTCTTGGCCATCCATCTCCCGGCTCTTGCTTTGCGGCTGCCCCTTGGCAAAAAGCACCATGTCCGTGCTCATTCCCACCAGCACCTGGTGATCGAGAATTGCCTTTTTCAGTTGCGGCGGCAGTGTGTCTGTGAACGCCTGAACCGGAGTTTTCACGTCGAATGAGATCAGTGGCGCGAGCAGTGCCTTCACCTGCTCCCCGATCAACTCCGGAACGTGTTCCTTGAAGTCCAGCGTTAGTCGCGCACCCACCGGCTCGCTGTCGTCACCCTGCACCATCGGGGTGGTATCGCCCGAACCCCCCGCGCCGATTTCAACATGCCGCAACAGGCGATGCCTCAGATCAGGCCCCCCGTTCAACTCAAATACGATCTTGTCCTTTTCGATCTTCACGTCCGTCACCACCACCCGATCGCCGGGTTTCGCGCAAAGCCCCTCGCTGACCGCCAGATTCAGATAGGCCTCGCCCGCCGGTTCCAGCTTCCCGTTGGCCACCAGCGTGATTCCCTTGTGGCCGCGTGGAAGTGGACGCATGGCAAAGCCCTGCTCGGATTGCATGACCCGAATCAACTCATACCGCGCCTTGGTATCGAGTTCTGCTTTAGGCAGATCGACGTGCGTCGGCTCGATCTGCTGAAAACGCCGGTCGACAGGGCCGTTCGCCGTCGGCGCTACCTTGCCGCTGGTGTCGATGGTCAAGACCTGGGCCGCAATTCTGCCCGGCTGGAGCAGCGCGGCGAACACCAGTCCAGCCACAATGCCCGGCACAATCGCCATCGCGCGTCCTCCCGCAATCCGCCCTAGTTTGTCGTAACAGGGGAATCTCGCGGCCGTCTGGAACCGCACTCCCCGGGAAAGAAATGTCCGGATCATGGGAGCCTCCCATGTGCACGTTAAGCATTACGCAAAAACTGGCCCCAATCAAGCGAAAAGGACGGCTTTTGGCCCCGTCAACATAACCCGGACACCGCAAATCAATGGATTGATTGTAGGATGGATGAATTCACCGCTGTGGCAACGGTCCCGGCTCGATCGTCCTCAGGAGCTGGTGGCGCGGCTTTCGGGGGAATCTTGCGCCTTGGCAGCAGGCGGCGGAGTGGCCGCCGGACCAATCTGCACCAGCGTGGGCGCAGCAGGCTCAGCCGGCCCCATTGCAGCCTCATGCTGGGCGCGCGCTGCCGCGTCCATATCCACCGGAATCCCTCCCGGCACGATCGTCGGCGCGTTGTAACGGTAATCCAGATCGCGCGTAATCTTGAACACGACCGGCAGCGATGCCAGCACGATCGCAAAGGCGACCCAGGTACCGTCCAGACCAAACCCTCCGCCAGTCAGCCAGAACGGGCCCATCGGATTGCCCTGCACCACCGGCGAGTGGCTGCTTACCCCGCTGACCGCGAGCCCGAAGAGCAGCGCGCGGCTGGCCTTCCAGCCGAAATTCAGCCCCCAGCTTAGCCACAGAGCCCGCGTGCGCAGGTAGGCCGTCGAGAGTACCAGCCCCAGAGCGGCTGACACTGCCACGCTGGCGTGGTTCGAGCCCAGAATCATAGCCTGCACCAGCGCGTAGTACACCGCGAACCCCAGCGACGCCCCAATCGGACCCACCGCGTGGGCAAAGCGCTGGAACCCGTAACCGCGAAAGGCAATCTCCTCGGCCACCGCAGCCAGCGCGAAGAACGCCGCATCGGCCATCAACCAGCCCCATGCGGAAGGCTGCGCGGAAACTGAGATCGCGATACCCCCGGCCACTACCATCGGCAGCACGCAGATCACGGCCAGTCCCCACCCGGTTGCCAGCCCCAATCCGGCTTCACCTGGCCAGCCCTTGCGCCTCGGCCAGCCCTGAGCGCTGATCGGGTGTTCCTCGTGATCCAGCCAGAACCCCATCGCCGCGTAGCCAATCAGCATCAGGAAAGCCAGCATGGCTTGTTCCACCAGCGGCGACCACCGGTCCGATGAAAATCCTTGCGCTCCGCGGTGCGCCAGCGCCCGTGCCAGGAAAAAATAGAAGACCGCGGCCAGAAACTCCATGTACGCGCGCATCCGCCCGCCTGAAGCCGCGGCCGTGCTCATGCGCACCCCTTGCCGGGAGCTTCGTCCATCCAATTTATCTCCAAGTCCAGTATGTTCATCCGTGTATTCAGACGCTTCCCAGGCTGATTCGACAAGGCTAGTTTTCCGTGTAGAACTGCGCGATATTGCGGAACTTCCGTTGCCGCGCGGCTAACAGAGCCTCCACGGGCATCGCTTTGAGCTCGTCCAGGTGCTTTCTAAGCGCGCCGCCCAGCAGCGCCATGCCCGTCTCATGATCCGTGTGGATGCCGCCCGCCGGCTCGGGGATGATCTCATCCACGCAACCCAGCGACGCAACCTCCTGTGCCGTCACGCGCAAAGCCGCTGCCGCACGTTCCTTATGGGCGGTGTCCCGCCACATAATGGCTGCCGCGCCCTCCGGCGGTATCACCGAGTAAATCGCATTTTCGAGAATCAGCACCCGGTCGGTTACGGCCAGCGCCAGGGCTCCTCCCGAGCCGCCCTCCCCGGTGATCACCGAGATGGTTGGCACCCGCAGCCGCGACATCTCGCGGATATTCCTGGCAATGGCCTCGGCCTGTCCGCGCTCCTCGGCGCCCAGGCCCGGATACGCCGCCGTAACGTCGATCAGCGCGATCACCGGACGACCGAACTTCTCGGCAATCTTCATCCCCCGCAGCGCCTTGCGATATCCCTCTGGGCTCGGCATGCCAAAGTTGCGCTTGATCCGCTCCTTGGTCGTCCCGCCTTTGCGGATACCCACCACCAGCACCTCATCGGCGTCCAGCCGCGCCATGCCGCAGATCACCGCCGCGTCGTCGCCAAAGGCACGATCCCCGTGAATCTCGCTGAAATCCGTAAAGATCCGCTCGATAAAGTCCATGGGGTAAGGCCGCTGGGGATGCCGCGCCTGCTCGACTCTGATCCACGCCGGCGATGGGCTGGCCGGGAGATCCCTGTTTTCTTGTTCGCTCATCGCTACCTGGGGCCGATGCGCGTCTTGCCACTGGCCCTCCCGTAATTCTACGGGGCGAAGCCGGTTGGGACAAATGCGTCCCCTCTCAAAAAAATGGAAATCCCGTAATCGGTCAGATTAAAGTGGAGCGGCTTCAGAACAAAAGTACAGGCCTCAGCGTGAAGGGCACGGGTTTCAGCCCGTAAATCCACCGCGCCAAAATGAAGGCGGCCTTTAGCCGCACAGGGCCGGCTCCTTCAAACTCACCCGCCGCCTGGCTGGTTCGCCCGCTGCGCGGCGAGGCGCGTCACCACTTCGCTCTGCTTCACCATCTCGTGAACTGCGAAGCCCTTTTCCGCCAGCGCTCCGGTAGGACAGGCGTGAACGCACTTGCCGCAGCCGGTGCAGTTGCTTGACTGGCCCCAATCGTCTCTCAGGTCGCTCACGATGCGCGAATAAATGCCCCTCGACGAAACCTCCCACACGTTCGCGCCCTCCACCTCAGCGCATACCCGCACGCAGCGCGTGCACAAAATGCAGCGATTGTGATCCAGCACAAAGCGCGGGTGGGACATGTCCACCGTCAGGCGCGGATTGTTGTAGGCATAGCGCACGTGCGTGATGCCCAGCGATTGCGCCATCGCCTGCAACTCGCAATGGCTGTTCGAAACGCACGACGAGCAGATGTGATTGCGCTCCACCAGCAGCAGCTCGACTGCCATGCGCCGGTAAAGAGTGAGCTTGGCCGATGCGGTTTTGATCGACATTCCCTCCTGCATCGGCGTGGTGCACGCCGCAAGCAGGCGGTCCGTGCCGGCCAGTTCCACGATACACACCCGGCAGGCGCCCACCGCGCTCAGACCTTTCAGGTAGCAGAGCGTCGGAATCTGCTTTCCGTTGGCGCGGGCCGCTTCCAGGATGGTTTGCCCTTCGTGCGCTGTTACCAGCTCCCCATCGATGCGGACCGAAATCGTTTTGTTCCCCAAGGCGGCGCTCCTTTCTCGTTCCATGGCCTCAATGCGTGTTCACGGCGCGCAGATCGCAGCGCAGGCAGCGGCGGCACTCTTCCAGCACTTCCTGCGGGCTCAGCCCTGCAACCACCTCCTGCTGCGAACGCGACCTGGCCTCGGCAGGCAGCGAGCGCGCTGCGTGCCGGCGGCTCAGGCTGGGCTCTCCAGGTGCCTGGCGGCTGTATTCGAAATCCGGGAACAGGCTCTCCCAGCGATGCGCAGACACTCCCGACTCCGGCACCAGGCGCTCGTCGATCTTGCGCGCCGCCTGCTTGCCGCCGCTCATGGCGTTCGACATGTTCGACGCTCCGGTGATCACATCCCCGCCTGCATAAAAATTCGCGCGGCTGGTTTCGAGCGTGAAGCGATCGACGGCCAGCGTGCCCTCTTCCTTGAGTTCCAGGCCCGACGCCCTGCAGAAATCCATGTCGAAAGTCTCGCCCACCGCCAGAATCACGCTGTCGCACTCGAAGCGCTGTACCTCGTCAGTGGGAATCGGCCGGCGCCGGCCCGATTTGTCGTATTCCCCAAGCCGGGTCTTCACAATCTCGATGGCCTTCACGCTCCCATCCGCGCCTCCCAAAATGCGGTGCGGCGCGGCCAGAAACACAAACCGCACTCCCTCTTCCTCGGCTGCCTGAATCTCCTCATCGATGGCCGGCATATCCTTGCGCTCGCGGCGATAGAGAATGGTGGCTTTCGCGCCCATGCGCAACACCGTGCGCGCCGAATCGATGGCCGCATTGCCGCCCCCGATAATCGCCACGCGGGATCCCATCGCCACCTGGTCGTGCCGGGCCACCGACTCCAGAAACGGCAAAGCGGGATAGACGTTCTTCAGCTCCGTGCCCGGCAGGTAGAGCCAGGATTCCTTCCACGTTCCAATGGAGAGAAACACCGCGTCGAAGTCGTTGGCCAGATCGTTCAACGGAAGATCGAATCCCACGCGGGTGTTGAACACCATCTTTACGCCGGCTCGCTCAATCAGGTCGAGTTCGCGGCGCAGCACGGCCTTGGGCAAACGGTACTCGGGAATAGCAAAGCGCAACATCCCTCCGGCCTCGCTGCGCTCTTCGAATATCGTTACCTCGTGGCCCAGCATGGCCAGATAAAAAGCGGCCGTGAGCCCGGTGGGGCCCGATCCGGCCACCGCAACTTTGCGCTCGGTGGGCGCAAGCCTGCGCGCCAGGATGCGCTCCACCATCGGCTCAAACCGGTCGGACTGGTAGATGGCGTCGGCGATGAAACGGTGCACCTCGCGCATGTTCACCACTTCGTCGAACGATTGCCGCCGGCAGCGATTGTCGCAGGGATGCTGGCACACCCGCCCCGTGGATGCGGGCAGAGGATTGTCCAAAATCACTGACTCGAACGCGTCTTCGAGGCGCCCTTCCTGATAAAGCTCGAGAAAACGCGGAATATTCATGCGCAGCGGGCAACTGTTCTCGCAGGGCGAGAGCGCCAACTCCTGGCAGACCCCGGCGCTGCAGCGATGAGCGACGATATGGTCCTCGTACTCCTCGCGAAAGTGGCGGATGGTCGTGAGCACCGGGTTGGGCGCAGACTGCCCCAGTGCGCAAAGCGAACATTCGCGGATCATGCGGCCCAGCTCGTCCAGCAGATTCAGGTGTTCGGCGGTTCCCGCGCCCTCGGTGATCGCATTCAGGATGCGCAGCGCCTTGTTCAGCCCCACTCGGCATGGAACGCACTTGCCGCAGGACTCCGAATGCGTAAACTCGACGAAGTAGCGCGCCACGTCCACCATGCAGTTGTCTTCGTCCATTACCACCATGCCGCCGGACCCCATGATGGAGCCGATCTGTGCCAGGCTCTCGTAATCCACCGGCGTATCGAGCATTTCGACTGGAATGCAGCCGCCCGAGGGTCCGCCGGTCTGCACCGCTTTCACGCGCCGGCCCGCCACCGCTCCTTCGCCGATGTCGTAGATAAAGCTCTTCAGCGGAGTACCCAACGGCATTTCGACCAGGCCTGTGTTCTGCACCTTGCCCACCAGCGAAAAAACTTTGGTCCCCGGGCTCTTCACGCTCCCCGTCTCGGCAAACCACCCTGGGCCGCGCGTGACGATGGGAGCCACGTTGTACCAGGTTTCAACATTGTTGATATTCGTTGGCCTGCCCCAGAGCCCTTTCTCTGCTGGATACGGGGGTCTCGGATGCGGGCGGCCGGGAAACCCCTCGAGCGACGCAATCAGCGCCGTCTCTTCGCCGCACACAAATGCACCGGCCCCTTGCACCAGCTCGATGTTGAAATTGAATCCGCGGTCCAGGATGTTCGTGCCCAGCAGCCCGTACTCGCGCGCCTGCTCAATGGCCCGATGAAGGCGCCGTACCGCCAGCGGGTACTCGGCGCGCACATAAATGATTCCCTCGGACGCGCCCATCACGTACGCGCCGATAATCATGCCTTCCAGTAGCGCGTGCGGATCGCCTTCAATTTCGTTGCGGTTCATGTACGCGCCGGGGTCGCCCTCATCGGCGTTGCAGATGATGTATTTCGAGCCGCCCTTGGCCTTGGCCAGAAAATCCCACTTGTTGCCGGTGAGAAAGCCCGCGCCGCCGCGCCCGCGCAGCCGCGATGCCTTGATCTGCTCGATCACTGAATCTTTGCGGCCGTCGATCAGCACCTTATAGAGGCCCTGGTAGCCGCCCACGGCAATATATTCCTCGATGTCGGAGGGATTGATGAGTCCGCAGTTGCGAAGAACGATCTTCTTCTGCCCCTTGAAGAATGGAATCGCGTTCCACTGCGCGATCTCCGGATAACCCTGGCCGTATTTCACCGATCCGGTGATGTGATCCCATTCCTCGATCTTGCAATAGATGAGATCGGGCGGCATGACGCCGGTGGAGATGCCTTCCAGAATGCGCCCGGCATCGTGGGCCTGCACGCGGTGAAGCACGACCAAAGGGCATCCGGGAAGCCGTACGCTGACCAGCGGTTCCTGAAAGCAGGAGCCGAAGCAGCCCACGCCGGTGAGCTGCACTTCCAGCCCGCTGCTTTGAATGGCGCCATTGAGGGCGTGATACAGCTCTTCAGCGCCATTGCCGCGGCCACAGGTTCCCATGCCGACGGTGAGGCGCGGGACAGCCGGCATGAGCTTGCCAAGGCCGGACTCGCGTACCGCGTTGAATGCGCCGATGTCCTGAATGCGCGGCATTATTTCCTCCCCTGGGTCAATGCCTTCACTTCGCGCTGCAGCGTGCGCTCGTTCACATGGCTGAGGATGTGGTGGTTGACTTCGGCCACCGGGGCCAGCGCGCACTGGCCAAAGCAGGCCACGGTGCGCAGGGTGAAACGGCGGTCGGCTGTAGTCAGCGCCAGCTTGTCGGCGTCGTTGGCCTCGTTCTGCTCGGGATCGCTGAGCCCCAGGTCCAGGCACACCTTGGCCAGCAGATCGCGGGAGCCGCGGGTGTGGCAGGCGGTTCCGCGGCAAACGCAGATCACGTTGTCGCCCTGCGGATCGAGGTTGAAGAGCGCATAAAAGGTCGCTGTGGAGTAGATCGTGGAAGGGGGAATCCCGGTCTGATCCGCGATGTAGCGCAGGGCTTCGAGGGAGAGGAATTTGTGCGCGTTGGCGGCTTGCACCGTTTCCAGAATCCCCAGCAGCGCGCCGGGGTGGCCTTCATGTTGGGCAACCGTCTGGTCGATCAACAACTTTTCGTGGGGACTCAAAACATCGCTGGCTACACTCTGCATGATTCCTCCGCTTGCGGCCTGAGCCAGTTCGCAGCCCGGCCAGTACATCCGGCAGCCGGACGGGGCAGGGCCAGGGGAGCGCTCAATGCGCAGTCCTGATTCCGGTCCTGGCCCACGGCTTTGAAGATCGTGTTTCCGCAGTTGAGCGTACGGGCTGGCGCATGGGGAAGGCGCTGTACCGCCCCGCATTCTTCGGGACGCAGTTCCACCCGCGTGGCCTGAAAAACGGCACACACTTCGTGCACAAACAAGATGGAGTGACGGGATGGAGAGGAAGACATACGCCGATCCCTCCTCACAGCCAGACGATTTTCCGGGAGAAGAGGGAGAAGGTATGAGAGCGTTCGCCTGAAAAAACCGGCCTGCGCAGCAATCGAGAAAGCTACGCTTCAGCGTTCGGCGCGACCCCAGGAGGTTTCTCCCCGGAAATGTCCGCTCGCAACATTGACACCACCATGCGGTACCGTGATGTGTCTTGTATCACGTCGGTTTGTGATGGCCGGCAGAGTGCTCCGCCAAGCCTATTTACTGGCGGGTGCCCCAAGTATCAAGGAAGTGAATCGCGCCACTGAAGGTGGGTGCCCCGGGTCCCTCGCATTTGGGGACCCGGGAAACCGTGAACCCGGACCGGATCATTCCCTAACTTCTGACGTTCCGGTTGTATGACCGGGCGGCTGGCCCCGGACCCAGGCAAGTAAATAGCGCCACTGAAGGCGGGTGCCCCAGGTCCCTCGCGTTTGGGGACCTGGGAAACCGCGCTGTGAGACCCGTTATTGGGCGGGCTGTGTAACTGCATTCTGTTGCAAGGTAACCGCAGTCTGTGCCAGGAGCCTGCTGTTTGCCGATGCGCCAGTATTGAGGGCGATCAATGTTTCGCCCAGAACTACTCCCTCAAAGTGGGCGGTGGTTCCAATGGCCACGCTGCCGCCGACCTGCCAGAAGATATTCTTGGCCTGTGCGCCGCCTCGCAGGGTGATTCTGGTAGCGCTTGCTTGTTTGAGATTTTTCGCAATCTGGAAGATCCAGACATCGTTGGGTCCGCCCGCGAGCGTTACATCCGTTGCGATTGAAACTGCACTGCCCCATTTGTAAAGGCCGGGAGCGAGTGTCAGTCCGCCAATCTCTCCGGCGCCCAGTTCCGTAGCATCGGGAAGCGATCGCCCTGCCGCGTCGGCGTACGCGAATCCCATGTCGCCTACAGCTGTGGTCAATAAACTAGGGCTAGTGATTCTGCATGGCAGTGGGCCGGCCGCGTTGACTGTGTACACCATGCCTGCTACTTCAGTGCACCTTAACAGAAGTGCAGCGCCGGTGATTGGGCTGGTTCCAACATTCCCAACGATGGAAGAAGCATAGACGTCCGTGATTCCTGTTTTTGTCAGAATCGCAAAGGTTCCTGCGGTGCCAAGGTCGACTGCCGCTTGACCGGTAAACGGCTTGGCGCTGGTGGTGAAGCTCCATTCAACGGGATCGGCAATCGCAGTGCCACCGGCGCTCTCGGCCGCCTTCGTAATCGTGGCTGTGTATTTTGCATCCACGCGCAGGGCCGATTCCAGAGGGGTAAAAGTCGCCACCGTATTTGCCGCATTCATGGCGACGGTGCCTTGCACGTTGTTTCCGCCCGAATCCTTCAGAGTGAAGGTCAGTAGCGCTCCGGCGGGATCCGAATTGAGTGTTGCCGGATTCATGGGCGCGCTGAAGGTTGCGGACACTTCCGTGCCGGTCACGATGTTCTTGCTGCTATTGGTGCTGGTTGGTGTATTCACAACTCCATTGCTTGGGTTCGTGGAACTTACGGTAACTGCTTGTGCAAGAGTGGGAAACGCCAGTCCGGTCAAAACAGCGGCCAGAGGTAGTGCGGCAAGCCAGAATTGTGGCTTCAAGGAGCTTTTAAATCTCTTCATTTTTCTTCTCTTCCATCGAGTTGCGACAACAGTTGACCTTGAACCTGGGAGTAGTTTTTACCCGGCTGAGAGTCCGACACTGTAATTTAGAAACGTTTGAATACCCGACTCAAGCCATTAGACCGGTTCCACGTCTGAATGCGCACCCAAAGATAGCGCAGGATACCGGAGAGCAATGCGATCCGTATCACGGCAATCTATATCACGCCTCTTTCGATAGGTAAGGCCACTGGCTGCCGGTTGTATGGCTGTGTCGGCTGCCGAGGTGCTAGTACTTAGACATCGAAGCTCAATCCTACACACTGCAATTCCTGCGCCAATGTGATCATTCCAAAGTCGAAATACCTATCCGGTTCATATGGCTCGACTTATACTGGGAGACCGGGATGAAATGGATCCAGGCCGAAGTTTCCGTCGGCCGCTGGCTATGTAATTTCTATCAAAATGCATGTTTCTTACACGGTAGAGGCGGACAATAACGGGCTATACGGTTCTGCTATTCTGTCTCGCCGGGGTCCAGGCTAGCAGAGGGTTGATGTCCGGATAGCCGACCAACCATCCCATACCGCCGACCTAACTCCTCCGGCCCCACCATTACAACCGCTCTCATCACCATCGCATCCGCTGTCATCCTGACGCCCAGCGGAAGGATCTGCCGTCGCCCTTCATGCCTTCATTCGATCCAGCGCTCTCCGGTAATCCGCAGGCTGGGTGGGAGACCACGGACTCGATCATCCGTTTCCCGTCTTCTTTTTACGCCTGCCCCTGCAAGCCCGCTTTTCCTCGGCCCGTCAGGCCATTTATGCGTCGGCGGAGTTCTCAAACTCCGCGGTACGGCGTGCGCAGGCGCTTTTTAGCGGTGTCGGCGCGGTTAGTGTTTGGGCCGGCATCGATGGCCGCCTGGTAGTCGCGGATGGCAAGCTGACGCTCTCCGTTCAGATCGCGGCACTCGCCGGCGTCCAGAAGCGAACGAATCTTCAGTTCCGCGCCCGCATTCTTGGTCCAGGCGGCCTGTTCATAGGCTTGCGCCGCCTCGGCATAGTGGCGCTGGCCGCGCAGGGCATCGCCCAGGCCAAAGTTGGCCAGTTCCATCCGTGCCTCGGCAAAATATCCCGGCCGGGCGTTGTCGGTGACGATCTCCCGATAGGCAGCCACGGCCGCCATCCCCTCGCCCGCGTCCTTGCGCAGGTTCGCCTCTTCCAGGCAGAAGAGGAAGTCGTGGGGATACTGGCTCTTGAGCTTGCGCACCACTTCGATGGCTTCCCGGTACCTGGATTCGCGGCGCAGAAAGAGAGCAATCACGGTGTGCGCCTCGATGTTGGTCACCGCACCCCGATTGGCGTCGTCGTTCAGCATCTCCAGGCCGCGGGACTTGGAGCCGGTAATGCCCATGAAGCCGATCAGAAACTTGAAGGGCGTGGGGAGAGCCCCCACAACATACTCGTAGACTCCGACCACCAGCTTCGCGTCCACATAATCCGGATCGAGCTGGAGGACGCGTACATGGTCGTCCTTGGCCTTCATGGCCAGGCGCATCCCGGCGCCAAAACCGCGCTGAACCATGGCCAGATAGGTGCACTTCAGCGCGCGCGCCCAGCCGCGGGCGTAGAGGGCGTCCACGTCGTTGGAGTTGCGCCCCAGCCGCCAGTCGGCCTCGCGGATGGTCTCGTCTGCCAGCGCCATGATGCGGTCGCGGGTCTTCGGGTTTTCATCCACAATGGCGTGCCGGCCGGTCAGAAAACCGTCGTTGGCGTAGAAGGTGGTGTCCAACAGATCCTGCCGGTAGAGCTCCTGAAAAAGCACAGCGTCCAGCAGCAGAACGGTGCCCTGGGGGTCGCCGGGGTGCATCGCGTGAAAGCGCTCGAAGCGCTCGACGGCGCCCGGATAGTCGAGGTTGTAGAAGTGCTCGAAGGCCTCGCGCACCAGAGGATCGTGGTTGAGAGGATTGGTATGCACCCCGGAAGCACGGCCCAGACCGGCCGCTCCAAAACAAAGAAGCCCAAGCACGCACAACCAGCAGAAAAACTTCTTCAACCCCAAACCCCCTCCTCGTTCCTCGTCGGGCGATGACCCCGCTATCCACATTGTCAGTCTTGCTCTCCAGCGCCTCCCAGCAACCTGCGGGAGCGAAGCAGAAAGCGGCTTTTGAAACGCTTCCGGCTGGAACAAAAAGGAAACTTGCATCTGTTTGACGTTAAACATTCTTGGAAGACACTCAGACACCTCTCTCGTTCCAGCCGGGTTTCCCGACGGCTGCAGCACCCTTTTGAACCAGGAGTCGATCCCGCCAGAGGCCCCGCATCTATTTCAACAAGGACGAATGGAATGAATCGAAACGAGTTGCTGCGACTGTTGCTCAACCAGGCTCAGTTCAATGGATTTGAATTTCGCCGCTGGTTTGTCAATCACGTGGTTCCAACCTGGCCCGGTTCCGAGCAGGCGCTGACCCTGCTGGCCGGCGAGGGACGCCATTTTACTTTGCTTTTCTCCCATGAATTCGCTCGCTGCTTCTGGCGAACGGGCGCGCAGATGAGCTTCATGGTCCCCGCCATCACTTATCCAAGGGTAAACTCCCGCGGCGAGGTGGTCCAGGTGACCCGCAAACCCTACACGCGGCGCAAAATCAAAGCGGACGTCTGGAAGTATCATCTGCGCCAGATGGCTGCCGCCGAAGATCCCATCCAGTACCTTTGCCGGTTTCTGCCCAGGCAGGATCAGGATGCCTTGCGCGAGCCTGTCAAGGAGCCGGTAGCCGTCCACGCCTGAGTTGCCGCCAGGCGCCCGCAGCGCTCTCCAGATTTCCCCGGAGCGGGGCCGGCGTGGCCCGCTCTTGCAAAGAGTCTCGCCTTGGAACGAACATCGATGAAGACTTTCTGGTTCCCCTGTAGGATGAAAATATGCCCATCCCTGAAAGGCTGAAGCCAACCTTCAGCTACGGACGCATCCCGGCGGCGGACCCGCTGGTGGAGGCGCGCAAGCGCCTGATCGTGGCTCTCGATGTGCCCGATGCGGCCTCCGCTGCCCACCTCGTCTGCCAGTTGGAAAACACCTGCCACTGGTTCAAGGTGGGGCTGGAACTGTTTGTCGCCGCCGGGCCGGCCGTTCTCAAACCGCTGGTGGCGCGCGGCCACTCGGTCTTCCTGGATTTGAAATTCCACGACATTCCCAACACGGTAGCCGGCGCGGTGCGCTCGGCAGCCAACCTTGGGGCGCGCATGATGACCGTCCATGCAGCAGGCGGGCCGGCCATGCTGGCCGCGGCGCGCGCGGCGCTGGACACGGTCGCCAATCCGCCTGAACTGCTGGCCGTGACCGTGCTGACCAGCATGGATCAGTTCCAGTTGAATGCCATCGGAGTGGAACGCTCGCCCGCAGACCAGGTGGAACGGCTGGCGCGGATGGGGCTTGAAGCCGGGTTGCGCGGGTTTGTCTGCTCGCCCCGGGAGGTATCCAGTCTTCGCGCCCTGACCGGCCCGGAGGGCGTGCTGGTGATTCCCGGAATCCGGCCTGCGGGCTCTGCCACCGGCGACCAGAAGCGCATCGCCGCCCCCGGCGACGCGCTGCGTCAGGGCGCCAGCTACCTGGTGGTGGGCCGCCCCATTACCCAGGCGCCCGACCCGGCTGAAGCCGCCGAGGCGATTCTCAGGGAAATGGCCGAAGCGCTCTGAACAGAACATTTTTCCTGTTGGTATAGAGTGACACTCTTGCTTGGCCGAAGTGCTTGATCGCCGCAGGAACCAGTAACGCCCTCCCGGTCGGCTGTAGCGTGGACCTCCCGGTCCACGCTGCACTCTGCATCAACAAAAGAACTGCTCTAGTGATCATCACTCAGGCCCGTGATCAAAGGCCGGCCAGGCTGCCGTCGGTTGCTTCAGACTTACATCTGATCGTTACTGGGAAAGAGAAGCTCTTCTTCCGG
>PLSH01000134.1 GCA_003165095.1 Acidobacteriaceae bacterium | reverse complement strand
CGCGCTTGGCCAGGTAGTCGTTTACCGTGACCACGTGCACGCCGTGCCCGGCCAGCGCGTTGAGGTAGCAGGCGAGGGTCGCGACGAGGGTTTTGCCTTCGCCGGTTTTCATTTCGCTGATCTTGCCCTGGTGCAGCACCATGCCGCCGATCAGCTGCACGTCGAAGTGCCGCATCTGCACCGCGCGCCAACCCGCCTCGCGCACCACCGCAAAGGCCTCGGGCAGAATCTCTTCCAGGGCTGCATTTTCAGCTGCCTTGATCTCTTCCGCGTCCGTGATGCCTTCGAGACGGGCCGCAATCCGCACCCGGAACTCTGCCGTTTTGGCCCGCAACTGCTCATCGGAGAGTTGCTTGATACCCGGCTCAAATTCGTTGATTACGGCCACCAAAGGCGTGAGCCGCTTGATAATGCGCTCATTCGAGGTACCAAAAATTTTAGTAAGGATTTTATCGAACCACACAGGCTTCTCCATTACCAGTGTAAATGCAGAGGGGTTATGAGCGCGTGTCACGACGCTTGTCCGCGGGCCGCCGGCTTTTGTATTGCGCGGAAGACTTACCGGCTTCAATCAGGCACGCTGTACAGGCGGCACGGGGCAGGCACGCCCTGAGCCAAGGCATATTGGGTCCAGGAGGCAGAATTTTCCCTATTTATCGCTGGAAATGCCAACCCGTCTGGCGTAAAGTGGACGCCAATGAATCCTGACATTCCTGAAAGTCTTGAAGAACAGGTGCGCGAGCTCACGCAGCGCGTTTGGCGGCTGGAAGATGCCTTGCAACAGCGCGGCATCGTGGTGCGCAAAGACCAGGCGCAACCTGCGGCCGAACCCGCGAGCGAGAGCAATGCGCAGCCAAAAACTCAGTCGTGGACCGCGGAGATTGACCGGCTTGCCCGGTTCAGGCAGGCGGGCGCGGCCTCCCCGGTTGGCGAGCCGGCACACGGATCCGCACCGGCCTCGGAGTGGGGAACCGGCGCGCCCCCTGCGCCGCCCAGCTTCGGCTACCCGCCGCAATCCCCCGAGAGCGCGGAAGAGTTGAGCCGCTCGCTCGAAAGCCGCATCGGCTCGCAGTGGTTCAACCGCGTCGGCATTCTCGCGGTGATGATCGCCGCGGCCTGGTTTATGAAGATGGCCTTTGACAACCATTGGATCGGGCCGCTGGGGCGAGTGCTGATCGGGCTGGTCTCCGGGACCGGCATCATCGCCTGGTCGGAGCGCTTCCAGCGCAAGGGATATGCGGCGTTTGCCTATTCGCTCAAGGCCGTGGGCAGCGGCATTCTCTACCTCTCGCTGTGGGCTGCCTTCTCGGTCTTCCACCTCATGCCTGCCAGTGCGGCCTTCGCGGCCATGATTGTTGTCACCGCGTTCAACGGGTTTATGGCCTGGGTGCAGGACGCGGAGTTGCTGGCGCTCTATGCCATTGCCGGCGGCCTCAGCACCCCGCTGCTGCTTTCCACCGGCGAAAACCACGAAGTGACCCTCTTCAGCTATTTGCTGCTGTTGAACATAGCGGTGCTGGTGCTGGCGGCGCTGCGGCCCTGGTCGCGGCTGCTCTTTGCGGCCTTTGTGGGCACAGCGCTGTTTTTCGTGAGCTGGTGGTTCGGGTTCTACTCGAACAGCGAGTTCGGATGGACCGCCTTCTTCCTGGCCTGCTTCTTCCTCATGTTTGCCTTCGCTCCGCGGCTGGTGCACACAACCGAAACCGACGTCGCGCCCGCTTCGGGATGGGACGCCCTCGCCGGCGTGGTGCTCCCGGTTGCGAATGCGGGACTGGGGTTCCTGGGCTTCTATGAGCTGTTTGAAGGTCGGGGAGCCGATTGGGCCGGTCCCTGGCTGGCAGTGGCATTTGCGGCATTCTACCTGGGGATGCTGCGGTTGCCGGCTATGGGCAGATTCCGTGCCGGCAACGAGCTGCTTTCAGGGCTGCATTTGACCGCGTCGGTGGTCTTCTTGACCATTGCAATTCCGCTCAAGGCCCACGGACGCTGGCTCACCATCGGCTGGCTGGCTGAGGGCGCGGCGCTTTTGTGGGCGGCAAGCCGCCTGCGCTCGCTGCTGCTGCGGGTGCTGGCCATCGGCTGCCTGACCCTGGGCCTGGTGGCGCTGCTGGTGGTGGACGCTCCCACCCTGGCTACGCCCTTCTTCAACCAGCGCTTTGGAACCTACTGCGTGGGCATTGCGGCCTTCGCCTTTGCTTCCTGGATTGCCGCCAAAGCTCGGGCTGAAGCCGGCGCGGAAACACAGAACGGCTGGCGGGAACTGGCGGCAATCAGCGCCCTGGTCGTCAGCGCCCTGGTGCTGCTCGCGGTAGGTCTCGAAATTCATCACTTCTGGTGGGCGCGCC
Organism: Acidobacteriaceae bacterium; assembly: GCA_003165095.1. Next base: position 1,550 of record PLSH01000134.1, on the reverse strand, counting down.
TTTGGCAGGGCGACTATTACGCCATGGCCAACTTCAGAATGTATGCGCAATTTACTTACTCGGCCTGGTTCATGATCTACGGCGCCATCCTGCTGGGCGCGGGCTTCTGGCGCCGCTCCGCATTTCTACGCTGGCAGGCGCTGGTGCTGCTCGCCGTCACCATCGCCAAGGTTTTTCTGGTAGATGTGAGCGAACTGGCCGAGGGATACCGGATCCTCAGCTTCCTCGGTCTTGGCGCGCTGCTGCTGGCAGTCAGCTTCGTCTATCAGCGCGACTGGCTGAACCTGCGCGATCAAAAGAGGCAGATCCAATGAAGCTGGGCGCAGCCGTTCTTCTGCTCACTTTGGCCGCCGCGTCTCCTGAGATCCGGTATTTCCGGTACCAGCGGCCGCTCCAAAACCTGCCTCAGCATGCCGCGCAGAGTTGCCTGGTTGTCGATGCCGGCATCTTCGCCCATGCCGCGCCGCAGCTTGCCGACCTGCGCCTCTATCGCGACGGCGCGGAGACGCCTTACGTCATCCACATGGCCCTGCCGGTGGAGGGCTCTGAAAAAAACATCGCGCCGCTGAACCTGGGCCTGCGCGCCGGCCAAACCGTGTTTGACGCCGAAATGCCCGACGAAAAATACAGCGACATCCAACTGGCCGTCACCGGGCACGATTTCATCGCCACGGTGGCTGTTTCAGGCAGCGCGGCACCAGGCGCAAGCGGCGAAACCAAGCTCGGCTCGTTCACCATCTTCGATCTCACCCGGCAGCGGTTGGGCCGCAGCACCGTCCTTCATCTCCCCGAATCGGACTTCCGCTATCTGCACTTTCGCATCGCGGGCCCGCTCCAGCCGGACAGCTTCACCGGGCTCTCGGTCGAGCGCCTGCCCGCAAGCCAGCCGAAGTATCAACCGGTGGCGGAGATCTCGCAATCCCGGCAGAAAGGCCATGATTCGATCTTCGAATTCACCGTGCCCGCTCACGTTCCCGTGGACCGCATCGTCTTCGCGCCGGGTGCACAGCCGGCGCTCTTCAGCCGCGATGTGAATGTGAGCGTGACCGCGATCTCCCCGCCTCCGGCAACCGACGCTGCCCTGCCCCCGCAGCCGGTCACGGCGTATGGAAACCTGTTGCGCGTACACAGCGTGCAAAACGGCCATCGCATCGACGAGGAGCGGCTGGCGATCGACGCTTCCCAGGTCGACTTCGACACTCCGGCCAAGTGGACGGTCACCATCGAGAACGGAGACGATGCGCCCCTCAACATCGCGTCCGTCCGGCTCGAAATGCTGCAACGGAATCTCTGCTTCGAGGCTGCCGGAACCGGCGATTACACACTCTACTACGGCGATGCGGCCCTCACCGCTCCGCGCTACGACTACGCCACGCTTTTCTCGCCGCAGGCCGATGCGGCCCAGGTTGCAGCCGGCGCGGAACTGGCCAATCCCTCTTACCAGCCCCGTCCCGACGAGCGCCCTTTCACTGAAAAGCATCCCTGGCTCTTGTGGGTGGCGCTGGTGGCGGCTATTGCGATCCTGGGCGGGATTGCGCTGCGCACCGCAA
>PLSH01000029.1:6164-6447 GCA_003165095.1 Acidobacteriaceae bacterium | reverse complement strand
TCATACGGCAACCCGCGATAACTCAACGCTGCCTCGCCGGTTGAAGGCACGGGGTATGGTTCGCACGCGCCCGGCGTCAACTCCGGTAGAGCCTGAAAGCTGCCATACGGGCTGATGCGCTGAATCTGCCGCCGCACCTCCTCGACCGCCACGCCCCGCACATTGCGGCGCACTCCAAGGACCGCGATTTGCCGGAAGCGAACCGATTCATCGTCGGTCATGCGAAAGATATTCAGTCGGGCGAAGTGTGAACTGAGCACCCCGGCGCACTCATGCAACCGCT
>PLSH01000029.1:246-6136 GCA_003165095.1 Acidobacteriaceae bacterium | reverse complement strand
GCGGCCAGTGCCCGCTCGGCATCGAGTTCCACGCCATAGCGGCACACGTCTGCGCCTTGGGTAATCAGGTTGAGAGCCACGCCTTGCCCCACGCAGGGATCGACCACCGATGCCGGTCCAGTGAAGGTGAGAAGCTGACGAAGTTTGGCGCCTTCGCTTACAGGGAGCGGGTAGAAGCCCATCTTAAGTTTCGCGACACTCCTGGCCATCGGGCCTCCTTTCTGTCGGGTCTTGATTGAAATGAATGGCACAATGCAAAGCGCCAGAGGCACCGCATGGCAAGGTTAGGTGCCAACCAGTCGCTCTATCGCTTATCCTGCTTGGGGAGGTGCTGATCGCACCATGACGAAATCCATTCTTTTCGAGATCGATGCCCAGATTGCTCTTCTGAGGCAAGCCAAGGCACTTTTGAGTTCCGCCGGAACGACCGCAATCAAGCGCAAGCCTGGCAGGCCGTCCAAGACAGCAGCCATCGTCGTTCCGGTTGCCCAAAAGGCGAAGAAGCGCAAGAAGATGAGCGCAGAGGGCCGCGAACGCGTCCGTCAAGCGCAGATCAAGCGCTGGGCCGCATTGAGACAGTCCGCCAAGGTCACCGCCGCTCCATTGTTGAAGTCGAAGAAAAAAACCGCGAAGGCCACCGCCTGACAGGCAGCTAAGGTGTGGTCACAAGACTCAACACAGCGATCCAGGCACCAGGAATTGCTGATGTCGCGGATTTGTCGCTTGAGTCGCCAGGAACCCGGAAGTTTGGAGTTCCTTGGTGTTTACTGAGCGCATCTTCGATTTCGCGCCATTCCGGAATGCATCCTGGCGCAATCGGCGTTCACCGTTACCGATCCGACCTAATGTCTGTGTATCGGAAACTCTGGTTCTGAGTAAGAGCAGGCAGACGGTGATTGCTCAGGCGTAAGGCGTCCCTGCCATTGCGGCTCTGACCCCTACAGTCCCCTTATCGACAATAGCGAGAAAGGCGGCATTTGCTTCCTTTGTACCTCGACTCTGCCGAAAGGTACGGTGTGCCTGGATGAGGGCCACGGTCCACGTCGCCGAGAGCAGATTGGCCGCCATAACAGCGTCTGGGTCTGATGCTTCACGCCTGACGCATTCGGATAGCGCCCCCGCTATGAGTTGAGCGATCTCGTCCCGTATTGCCCTGGCCCTAGCTTTGAGGGTTTCGCTGTCCTCAATCGTCTCTACGAAGCCTTGGCTACGAGCAGAGAATTCCACAAAAGGGCTTTCTTCCGCAACCAGCCGATGAGCGAGCAGGCGCAACGTTTCTATCGGAGCGACGCTAGGATCACGCCGCCGCAAGGCTTCGAGCAAGACCTCGCGGATCTCTGCGTCGCGATCAAAAAACATGTCCTCCTTGCGAGGAAAGTGATTGAACACCGTCATACGTCCCACATCGGCGGCGGTGGCGATCTCGTCGACCGTCACTTGATCGAAGCCCCGCTCTACGAATAGGCGCGTGGCGGCTACGGAGATGGCTTGTCGCGTGGCCAGGCGCTTGCGGGATCGACGGTCGAGTTGCATAGACAAGTACTCCTTGACATTAAAAGTATACTCAGTACATACTGATATTCAATACACGTACTCAGTACATCATGGCATTCAGTATATCAAAGGAGAAGCACGTGAAAGCAGTTCAGTTCAGCGCATACGGAGGGCCTGAAGTCCTTCGAGTTGTTGAAGTTGAGGAGCCGCATGCTGGCCCCGGCCAGGTGCGGATCGCAGTTCGGGCCGCCGGGGTCAATCCCTCGGATTGGAAGCGGATGGCCGGACGATACCGCGACCACGAGGGGCAGGTTACATTTCCCTCAGGTCTCGGGGTCGAGGGGGCAGGCATTGTGGACGAGGTCGGCCCAGGCGTTTCCAACGTCGCAGTCGGAGACGCCGTCTTCGGCTGCGGTGAACACACGATGGCCATGGCCCAATATGCGGTTCTCTCACATTGGGCTCACAAGCCGGATGATCTGTCGTTTGAAGTTGCTGGCGGCCTTCCGGTGATCGTCGATACAGCGACGCGGGCCCTTGACGAAGTGGGCGTGAAACCCGGTGAAACGCTTCTGGTGAGCGGAGCCGCAGGTGGAATCGGTTCGGCGGTCATCCAGTTTGCGCGGCTGCGCGGAATTCACGTGATCGGCACTGCGAGCGCGCACAATCAAGACTACTTGCGTGGACTGGGCGCTGTCCCGACAACATACGGACCGGGTTTGGCGGAACGCGTGAATAAGATCGCGCCTGGGGGCGTCGACGCAGCCCTCGATATCGCCGGCTCGGGGATCATCCCAGAGCTGATCGAAATCGTTGGCGACCCTTCGCACGTTCTTTCTGTCGCGGACTTTTCGGCTCCCCAGTACGGTGCGAAGTTTTCTTACGGACCTCCAACAGATCTGGAACGGGAGTTGGCTGCTGTGGCCGCGCTGTGTTCCGAGGGCCTCTTCCGTTTGCGCGTGGATCGGACTTTTCCGCTTGAGCAAACTCGAGAGGCGCAAGAAATGAGTGCCACGGGACACGTTACAGGCAAACTTGTGGTCACTATCCCTTGAAGGAAATCATGAACACAAATCCATCGGCACAATTTCCGAGGGCTGACTCGACCATCCAGGACCCCCAGCGCCGTCGCAGAATCCTGATTGGGGTTTGCATCGCGCTCATGGCGGTCATCGCGTCGGTCTCCGGACTGAACGTCGCGCAGCCGCAACTCGCCCTTGCGCTCGGCGCATCGCAGACCCAGGTCTTGTGGATGATCAACATCTACACCATCACACTTGCGGCGTTGCTGTTGCCTTTGGGCGCAGCGGGTGACCGCTGGGGGCGCAAGCACTTCCTGATTGTCGGCCTGGTCGTCTTTGGCGTGGCAAGCGCGGCGGCGGGTCTGGCTCCCAACACCAAGGTCATGCTTGCAGCGCGATTCCTCAGCGGAATCGGCGCGGCGATGATCATGCCCACAACCCTCGCCATTATCACTTCCACCTTTCCGGTCGAGGAGCGCTCCAAGGCAATCGCTGTGTGGACGGCCGTCGCCGGCGCCGGAGGCATCCTGGGGCTACTGGTGTCGGCTGTCCTGGTAGACGTGGCAGGGTGGCGATGGCTCTTCGTCCTGCCAGTTGCTCTCGTCCTCTCCGCAATCCCCATGACGCTCGCAGCAATCCCGAACTCCCGCGAAGTATCCGAGCATACATTCGACCTCGTCGGTGCGCTGACCTCGATGATCTCCATCGTTGCGTTCATCCTCGTTCTCAACGAGGGACCGGAACTGGGATGGACCACTCCTAGAACCCTGCTGAGCGTTCTGGTCGGCATCAGCGGAGCCACAGCTTTCGTGGCGTGGGAACTCCATCATCAAGCCCCGCTGCTCGACGTTCGGCTCTTCGGCAAGCGCGGTCTGGCGAGCGGCTCCGTATCGCTGCTCGCGGTCTTCGGTGTTCCCACGGGAGTCTTCGTGGTTCTCTATCCCTACTTCCAGGCTGTGCTTGGCTGGTCTGGTCTGGTATCAACGCTCGCGTGCATGCCCATGATTGTGCTCATGATTGTCTGCTCCGGCCTTGCTCCACGGCTGGCGGGCCGAGTCGGTGCTCGACTTGCAATGGCGACCGGAATCTTCCTCTGCGGCGCTGGACTGGCCCTCATGGCACTCCTGGTTTCGGTGGACGGCGGCTACTTATCCGTACTGCCTGGATATATTGTCATGGGACTCGGCATGGGACTGTCGATGACTCCCTCGACGGAAGCCATTACCTCGTCGCTGCCGCGCGAACAACAAGGCGTCGCCTCCGCGCTCAACGACATTGCCAGAGAGTTCGGCAGCGCGCTCGGCATCGCTCTGCTCGGCGGCGTCATGAACGCCGGATATAGCCACGCAATCAACGCGCGTCTGGCAGGAGTCCCCGCAGACGCCGCCTTCGCCGTGCGCAAAGGCATCGCTGGCGCTCTCGCAATCGCCAAGGAAAATCGCCCATACTCAAAAGCTCTTTTCCGGGCCGCGCAGGAGTCCTTCGTTCAAGGCTGGCGGCAGGCCATGTGGGCGGGAGTCATCGTGATGGCGATCATACTGGTTTACGTTCTCGTTCGAGGTCCTGAGCGCATAAGTTCAAACCTGTTGGAATCAGAAGACACTGTTGCCCTAAGTTATCCGATCCAGCCTGCCGAAGCCAACTGCGAGGCGAACTGAAAACCCCCTAAGATTGGACTCCACCATCGGCTAACTGGCATCCTCAACATTCTGCTTTGTCGTCCAGAAGGAGTGGCCGCAGCCTTCTGGCTCTCGGTGACGGCCTTCAATGCTGATTTTTCCGGATGCCTGAATTGCTTGAGCCGGTCGGGACAACAGCACAAATGAATTGGCGGAACCGCTCTATCCCATGATCATTCCATTACGCGTTCAGTAACGGAATGTCGCCCAGTATTCAGAAATGCAAATGCCAACTCTGGCCAGCTCAATGCACTCATTGACCCTGGAACTGTCCCCCAAAGTCATCCAGCCCAATGGCGAAGTTCTCCGGTCCACCATCCCGCAAGGCCCGGAGTAGAGCCTTCTGTTCCGCAGCCTAGACCCAGCTTTGGAGGTCGCGCCCACTCAATGCCTGATCCTTGGTTTGGTCCGCCAGCAGAATGGCGCCGTCGTTCAACGGAAAACTGATCTTCTTCCCGGTCAACAGATTCGCGAGCAGACGGATGCGAGCATTCCGGTCCGGCAATGGAATGACGAGCTTTTCCTGAAACCGGCTGCGAACGGCAGCGTCAATTCGCTCAAGGTGATTGCTGGCTGCCACAAGGAAAACATGATTGTCGTGGGCGCTGATGCCGTCCATCTCCTGAAGCAGTTGGCCGACAATCTCATCGGTCAACTGGTCATTGCCGCCCGCTGCCGCGCGATCAGGCGCGATAACGTCCAACTCGTCCAGAAACAGGATCGCCGGCGCACTCGACCGCGCGCGCTCGAAGAGAAGTTTCACCCGATTGCCGCTCTGGCCGAGGTAGTTGGCCTTCACATCGGCTGTGGTGGCTGAAATAAAGGTCAGCCCGCTTTCGTTGGCGAGCGTTCGGGCAACCTGCGTCTTTCCCACGCCGGATGGTCCGGTCAACAGGAGGCTCCGGGGAATCGAGACTCCCTGTGCCTGCCACTTCTCCGCGTCACCTAGCAGCGCGCAAACCAGTTTGAGCCTTTCGAGAGTCGCATCGTCGAGCACCAGCGTTTCCCAGCCTGCCTTGCTGTCCACCTTGGTATTGTGCGACTTTNNGCGGCCGCTCATTCCCTGGGTCAGCACCGCTGCTTCTTGGGGCACCTCCACCGAGAGGCCCAGTGTTTTGATCTCTTGCGAAAGTATCTGGCGCCGATCTTCCACTCCGGGAAGTTGCAACTCGATCTCCCAACCGAAGCGAGAGAGAATGGCGTCATCGAGCATATCGCGCCGATTGGTGGCTCCGATCACCCAGACCTGCGCGTTCCCGCGAATGCCATCCCACTCGGCCAGGAATGCGTGGACGATGTCGGTGGCAAAAGCATCAGTTTCGGCTGCGCCACGGCGGCCAAGAATCCCCTCGCACTCGTCGATGAAGATGATNNCGAACGCGCTTGCCGCTTGCCCCCAAGGTCTGCTGCTTCAAGTCGGCCAGCGAAAGCATCTGAAAGTCGCATCCCATCATCTCTCGAAGCGTGCGGGCGACGAAAGTCTTGCCAGTGCCCGGAGGCCCAGTCAACAGCAGACCGCGNNGCGCAGGATGTCGAGCTTCTGGCCTTCGGGAATATGAACCTGGCGCCAGGTCTCTGCCGCTTTTTCGATCCGCCGTGAACTCGTGGTGGCGCGCGTCAATTGGACTTTCTTGTTCCAGCTTGAACGAAGCGCCGCGAACCTTTCTTCCGCAAATCGCAACTCAGGTTGAAAGC
>PLSH01000029.1:0-199 GCA_003165095.1 Acidobacteriaceae bacterium | reverse complement strand
CCAGTGAACAGCAACGATGGGCTTGCCCAGCTCATATTCCTTGCCGTCATAGTCCGGCAAATCGACCACATCGTATTTGCCGGTCATTCCTGGAACGCGCACCACGTTCATTGGGTTGTGCGCAAGCGGTATCCATAGCTCGACTCTTGCATTGCTCAAGAACGCGCGACGGGATTCGCGAATGAGTCCGAAGTGCCAC
>PLSH01000177.1:325-20997 GCA_003165095.1 Acidobacteriaceae bacterium | reverse complement strand
ACCCCGAAACATACAAGGGTGGGAGAGCACAGACTTCGCTTAGCTATTTCGTCGCATGTTGCCGTTCCCCGCCGATAGCCCTCCTCAGCAGTTGGCTCCGGCCTTGGCCAGGCACTCCTTCAGGCCTTTCATGCTCACCCGGCTTGAAGCTTCCGGCGTCCCCGCGCCGCGCCAATGCGTTTCAAGGCTCACCGCGTAGTGGTAGCCGTCGCGTTCAAAGGCGCGAAACTGTCCCACCCAGTCAATGCTTCCGCCTCCCACCGGCGCCCACTCAGCCTTGCCGTCCGGCTTGCGGATCGTGTCTTTTGAATGACAGTGGCCGATGCGGTGCTTTGGCAGCAGGTTGTAGTCGTCCGGATAGGGCGTGTCCCCGGCAAAAGTCGCGGAGTTGCCCGGATCCCAGTTGAGCATGAAGTTGGGCTCGCGAATTTCGTCGAGAACCTGCGCCGCCTCCTTGCCGCTGCCGGTGTTGCAGGCCATCTCATTCTCCAGCAGCAAAATCAGCTTCTCTCCCGCGCACACCCGCGCCGCTGCGCGCAGCTTATCGTTGATCGTTGCTCGGTATGGCTTCGGGTCGTCGAGCCGCCAGAAATCAAAGCAGCGAATGCGGTCCGTCTGAAACGCCTTTGCCAGTTCAATACACCGCTCCAGCACCTTGTCCTGCTGCTTGAAATCGAAGTCGGCGTGAAACTGGTCGCGCTGCGGGCCCTGCCTCGATTGTGGCGCCCCCGGCCAATTCACCTTGAACAACGGGCTGGCGATGTCCGTCACCCGCAGTTTGTATTTCTCCAGAATTTTCCGCGCGCGATCTACCTCCTCCGCGTTGAGCTCGGTGATGTTCTTCCCCCACATCCCGCGCAGCTCGATCCATTGCAGGCCAAAATCGTTTGCGGCCACCGAACATGTGTGATCGAAGTCCTGCGAGATCTCATCGTTGATCACCGACAAACGGAATGGGCAGCTCATGCGCGCGCCTCCAGCTTCTCCGTGAGGTAGCGAAGGCTCACTGCGTTCGCATCCTTCGGTGAAAGGTCCTGTCCGGCAGGCACGCGGTCCAGTTCCACAATGCCCCAGCCGCGAAATTGAATCGCATGCAGCGCCGCAAACACGGCAGGGAAGTCGACGCGGCCCTGGCCCAGTTCCTCCCACTCGTAACCGCCCGGCACGGGCGCATTCTTCACGTCCTTGAAGTGCATGAATAGAATCCTGCGGCCGTACTTGCGGATCGCCGCCGCCGGATCGCCGCCGCCTTGCAGATAATGCGCCACGTCCAGCTCAAGAAAAACATAATTCGGATCGGATGCCTCGAGAATCGCATCGATGGCCTCGGGCGCCTGCCCAACCGAATTCATGTGATTGTGGAACCCCAGGCGCACGCCATAATCGGAGATGCGCTTGCCGATCTCGGTGAACAGCTCGCCTTGCAGTTTCAAATCCGCCGCGCTCGACGTCTTTGCGCCACTGGCCGGAGAACTGAGAAGCTGCATATAAAGTCCGCCCGCCTCGCGCACATAATGCGCATGATTCACGTGCGTCTCCAAAAGCGCCTGGCGCTGCGCAGGATCGTGCGACGTCGCCCCGCTCGAAAGCGCGACGAAAGTGAGCTTGCGCTCCGCCAGCAGGTCGCCCAGCGCGTGCGCATCGGGATACTGTTCAAGCGTCGGAGAGCGCAACTGAATGCCCGCAAAACCGTCTGCGGAAATATCCTCGATAGCCTGCGCGTCCCTGTCGCTCCACGTGATGGCCGAGCAGCCAAATCGGATCTCCGGCTCGCCGCGATCGAGCGGAACATCGAAGGCCGACAGATCGATGGGCGGATAAAGTGGCTCCGCTGCCAAACAGGCGCGTGCCGCGCGCGGCGCCGCTGTCAGCGCGCCCGCGCTCGCCAGCCCGGCAAGAAATGCCCGGCGCGATGGAAACATAAGGTTGTCCTCCCGGAATAGAGAGCGCAAGGGAACGGCGCTTCGCGTGCGCCAGCGATTATAACCGCCGGGGATTGGCGCTGGTCGAGCAGGCGGAAACCCATGGCGCGGAAGCAATAGAGTCCTTAAGTGATCTCAAATTACTTTGGTCCTGAAAAGCCTCAGTTCACGCTGATGGAACACGCCTATCGTTCCGACAAGATAAGAACGAACAGATTCCTGTCGCCCGTACACGGAAACTTTGCCACCCACGATATTCATCACGAGGAGATCGATATGAAGGGAAACATACTGATTGTCGAAGATGAGCCCATCGTGGCTCTGGATCTGCAACAGGAAGTAGAGCAGCTCGGGCTCAATGTAGTCGGCTTGGCGGAGAGCGCTGACGAAGCGCTAATGGCAATTGAACGTCAATGTCCCGATCTGGCGCTGATGGACATCCATATCGTGGGCAGCATGGACGGAATTCAGGCCGCGCGCCTGCTCCGCGAGGCCTATGGGATTCCCGTCATTTTTCTTACCTCATTCAGCGATACTCCAACCATACGCCGCGCCGCGCGTGAACTCCCCTATGGCTACCTGAACAAGCCATTTCAGCGGCGCGAGTTGAAGGCTGCGCTTGAAGTGGGCCTGCACCGGGGCAACGCCGAGGCGCGGCAAAAGCTGGAGCATCAGACGATCGCGGACACCGTGGGCGGCATGCGCGAAGGCGTGCTGATGATTTCAGCTGCGCGTGAAATCCGCTTCATGAATGCTGCCGCTGAGGACTTGACGGGATGGGGCCTGGAAGACGCCAGGGGCAAATCTGCTGCCGATGTGCTGAACCTTGGCGAGCGCATCCAGAGCCTGCTTTCGGCCGACGGGAAGTTTTCAGCCGCGGAAGAGTTCGGCGTCACTCTCGATTCCAAGGGCGGAGGCCGGATCCTCGTCGATATATCGCTGTCGCCGCTTCGCGACCTCGAGGGCCGGTCCAACGGATGGGTGGTCATGCTGCGCGATGCCTCCGAGCGGCTGCGCACCCAGGCCATGGAGGAAGCGCTCAACGAGGGCAGCTCCTTTCATCAGGCCCCCATCGCCATGGTGCAACTCGATAGCGGTGGGCGCGTGGTCCGCGTGAACCGCACCCTGCTTGAGGAGACTGGGGTATCGGCCGAGAGCCTGGTGGGCCGCACCCTTACCGGGCTCAGCATGGACCCCGATCCGCGCATTGCCCGCGACCTGATGCACAAGTTGCTGCGCGGACGCTCACAGGCCACCACCGCGCAGCCGCTCGTCATGGACTGAACCACGCCGCGCGTGCAACAGCGGAGATTGGAAAATGGAAGCGATCCAGGCAAGCGGCTGGCTCAATCACGAATTGTTGCCCACCCGGGAATCGACGGGCGTGCTCTTGGCGCTCTTTGAAGGACACCCGGACATGCTGGCGATCGTTGACGCGCAAGGGAACATAGCCGGCGCCAACACTCCCTTGCTCTCCGGCTTCGGCTACTCCCGCCAGGAACTTGAGGGCCAGTCGATTGGGCTGCTGCTGCCCGAACCCGTGCGGCACCTTCATGAGCGGCACGTCCGCGATTACACGCAGGATCCCAGGGCGCGGGCCATGAACGCGTGCGTGAATTTGAGAGCCCGCAATTCCAAGGGCAGCGAGTTTGCCGTGAACGTCATGCTGTGGCCCTTCCTTTGCGGCCACGCCGGCTACACCATGGCCGTGTGCCGGCGCCTGAACGCCGAAATCGAAAAACACCGCATCACTGGAAAAAACACCGACGAGCACGCCATCTACACGCTCGACGCGCAAGGCCGAATCGTGAGTTGGGGAGCCGGGGCTCAAAAACTGAACGGCTACACCGCCGATGAGGTTCTGGGCCGCCACTACTCCATGCTCTCCACTCCTGAAGATCGCCAGGAGGGCGCTCCGGAACTCGAACTTGCCCACGCCGCCGCTACCGGATGCTGCTTCACCGACAGTTGGCGCACTTCAAAAGACGGCACGCTCGTGTGGTCCAGCGGCGTCATCTCCGCGATGCGCGATGCGGCCGGAGCCCTGAACGGATTCATCCGCGTCGCTCGCGATCGAACTGAAGAAAAAAGATTTGCCGATGCGCGCGAACAATGGGCTGCCGAACTCGAGCTTCGCGTCGTTGATCGCACCCGACAATTGGAAGACTCGGTAGAGGAATTGCGCCGCAAAAACGAAGAGGCGCAGGCCTACGCGGAAATCGTCTCTCACGACCTGCGCGAGAAGGAAGTGCTGCTCGGCGAAATCCACCATCGAGTGAAAAACAATCTGCAGGTGGTCCAGAGCCTGCTCAAAATGCGCGCGCGCCTGCTGCCCGCCGGAGCGGTGCGCACCGCCATCGACACCACCGTGGAGCGCGTGAACGCCATGGCCCTGGTGCACGAACGGCTTTACCAGATGCCCGATCTCGCCGGCCTGCCCCTCTCACGTTATCTACAGGACCTCTTCTGCGGCGTCATTGCATCCAGCTCGTTGAAAGCGGGCCAGGTGCGGCTCGAGCTCGAAACTGACGACATTTCGCTCACCCTCGACCGCGCCATCCCCTTTGGGCTGCTGATGAACGAACTGGTCAGCAACTCGCTCAAGCATGCATTCCCCAACGGCAGATGTGGAACCGTCGCCATTGCCGTTCATCGCATTCCCGGCGCGGCCCGCGTAATCGTAAAGGACAATGGCCGCGGCCTTCCCGAAAACTTCGACGCCGGTTCTTGTCCGTCCATGGGATTGAAGCTCGCTGCCAGCCTGGCCCACCAATTGGGCGGCAAGCTTGAGTTCACAAATCGCGCCGGCTGCTGCATTGAGTCCAGCCTGACGCGCTTGTAAACTGCGGGCTGCGCCGCGCTCGATTTACTTTCGCGCGTATTTCCTGGTCTCGCCGGTGCGCGAATTCGTGACCGAGAAACTGCCATCGGTTGATGCGGCCACTTTCAGGTAAGCCCCGTCGCCATCCCCCTTCGGATTGGCAATGAGCGCTTCGGCGCTGTTGTGTGCGGCGTCGGAGTTCTCCGCCGTGTGTAGCTGCCACAAATCTTCGAGGCCGGGACTGTCATGCACCCTCTGCCACGCCTCAGGCATGCCCGCCTTGTGCGCGCCGTTGTTCATGATCGCCACCCGCGGATGAACCGCATCCACAATCGTGCGCGAGTTCGACAGGTCCATGCCGTGATGCGTCACCAGGTAGAGGTCGACCGTACCGATGGGATTCCGGGGGCACACGAGCGCAACTTCCTTTGCGCCCGTCAAGTCCCCGAGATCCAGAAACCGGAACTTGCCGAATCGCACCAAAATCCCCGCCGAGCGAGCGTTCTCGCTCGGATCATCGGGCCATGACTGCTCCGTGGCGCAAAATGGATTCTTGGCGGCCCGGATGCCCGGAACCCTGCCGATATGCGCGCCATCTGCGGCGAGCACCATCGCGCTCAGTCCCGGAATCGCGATCGTGTCCCCGGGATGTACCACGCGGTGCGGCTTGTCTCCGATCGCGTTCAGCCAGGCTGCATAGCCTTGACGCGTGCTGTTCGAGTCCTCGCGGTTCGGCCCGTGGTCAAGAAACTCGCCCACAGGAACGCGCCTGATCAACTCCGGCGCGCCGCCCACATGGTCCACATGATAGTGCGTAATCAGCAGGTGATCGATGCGCGTGATGCCCGCGTCTTTCATGGCCGCCTGAATGCGGTCTGCGTCGCGGCCGTCTTTAGTCGGCCAGCCCGTGTCCACCAGGAGCGAATCTCCGGAAGGGGAAACCAGCAGCGTGGACTGCCCGCCTTCCACGTCGATCGAGTAAATGAGCAACTGCTTCGGCGCTTTGGACTGCGCGCTGGCACATGGCGCAGCGACCAGCAGCAGCGCCAGGGCCGGGAGCAGCAGGGAAGTGAAGATCCGGACGAATCGGAAAACCTGCGGACAGGCCGGCGAATGCGTGCGTTGGTGAGCGGCGGGAATCATTTGATTCAGAAGTGTAATTGATTGTCGTGTTCTATGGCGAAAATAACTTCAGACCGCGATGCTGATAGAATAGAAACTGCCGCAGTGTGCGGCTTTTCACTGTTTTATGTTGTTTTTGTTCCCCCAACTACCCCGGCGGCCTCATCAGCTGGGTACCAGAGAAGGAAAATTGAACTTGTGAGCCAGACGATACGCAATATCGCCATCATCGCCCATGTTGATCATGGAAAGACCACACTCGTGGATGCCATGCTGCGCCAGTCCGGCACCTTTCGCGCCAATGAGCAGGTGGCCGAGCGGGTGATGGATTCCAACGAGCTGGAGCGCGAGCGCGGCATCACCATTCTGGCCAAGAACACAGCTATCAACTTTGCCGGCGGCAAAATCAATATTGTCGATACCCCCGGCCACGCCGATTTTGGTGGCGAAGTGGAACGAGCGCTCAAGATGGTCGACGGAGTGATGCTGCTTGTCGACGCCGCCGAGGGTCCCCTTCCGCAAACTCGTTACGTGCTCGCCAAGGCCCTCGAAGCCAAGCTCCCCCCCATCGTGGTCATCAACAAGATTGACCGTCCCGATGCCCGCCCTCAGGAAGTGCTGAACGAAATTTACGATCTCTTCATCGACCTCGACGCCGACGAGCACCAGCTCGATTTTCCCGTGCTCTACGCCGTGGCCAAGGCCGGCACCGCAACCTCTGACCCCGCTGTGCCGGGCACGGATTTGCAACCGCTCTTTGAAGCCATCGTCAACACCATTCCCGCCGCCACCGGAGACGCCGAGGGCACGCTCCAGATTCTTGTCACCAATCTCGACTACTCCGATTACTTCGGCCGCATCGCCATCTGCCGCGTCTTTCAGGGCACGCTCCACGCCGGTGACGACGTCACCATTTCCAAGCGCGACGGCTCGCTGATGAAGACCCGCATCACCAAGCTATTCACCTTCTCCGGCCTCAAGCGCGCTGAGATCGCCGAAACCACTATGGGCGACATTGTGGCCGTGGCCGGCGTCGAAGGCATCACCATCGGCGAAACCATCACCAGCGTTGAAAATCCCGAGCCGCTGCCGCTCATCGTCATCGACGAGCCCACCATCGCCATCCAGTTCAGCGTCAACAACTCGCCCTTCGCCGGACGCGAAGGCCAGTACGTCACCAGCCGCAATCTCCGCGAGCGCCTCGAAAAAGAGCTGCTCACCAACGTCTCGATCCGCGTTGAAGAGGCCGGCTCGCCCGACACTTTCAAGGTGCTCGGCCGCGGCGAACTGCAGCTCGCAATTCTCATCGAGATGATGCGCCGCGAGGGATTCGAGCTCATGGCAGGCCGCCCTGAAATCGTTACCCGCATGGTCGATGGCGTGCGCATGGAGCCCGTCGAGCACCTCACCATCGATGTGCCCGAAATTCACACCGGAGTGGTCATCGAAAAGCTTGGCCCGCGCAAGGGCGAGATGAACAAGATGCACAATCNNGCCGCGGCCTCATCGGCCTGCGCAGTGAAATGCTCACTGAAACCCGCGGCACGATCGTCATGAACTCGCTCTTCGACGGCTACATTCCCTATCAGGGCGAGATTCCGCAGCGGCCCACCGGTGCGCTTATCGCCGATCGCCAGGGCCTCACCACCACCTACTCGCTCAACGGCCTCCAGGAGCGCGGCATCCTTTTTGTGGGTGCGGGAGTCGAAGTCTACGAAGGCATGATCGTAGGCGAACACTCGCGCGACAACGATCTCGACGTCAACGTGGTTCGCGAAAAGAAGATGACGAACATGCGCGCCTCCACCGCCGACGATGCCATCCGCCTCGTGCCCTACAGAACACTGAATCTGGAGCAGGCCATCGAGTTCATCGCCGACGACGAGTTTGTCGAAGTAACGCCCAAGTCCCTCCGCCTGCGCAAAAAAATCCTGCAGCAGAATCGCCGCCCCAAGCGCTGGGAAAAAGCCGCAATGGCTGGCTAGAGCCGCCGCTTCGCCTCCAGCACCCGCTCCAGCGCTTCCTCCGCCGTCGCGCCCACGCTCGACAAATGCCCCATCTTCCGCCCCGCGCGCGGCGTGTGCTTCTCATACAGGTGCAACCGTACGCCGGGCACCGCCAGCGCCGCCGCAAAATCCGGCTCGCCATTCAGCCAAACATCACCAAGCAGATTCACGATCGCTGCAGGCGTGATCAGCTCCGTCGACCCGAGCGGCAAATTGCACACCGCGCGCACCGCCTGCTCAAACTGGCTCGTCACGCATCCACGCTCGCTTTCGTGATAACTGTTGTGCGGTCGCGGAGCAAGCTCGTTCACCAACAGCTCGCCCCGTCGCGTAACGAAAATCTCTACGCACAGCAATCCCTCAATGCCGAGCTTCGCGACAATTCCCGCAGCAATCTCTTCCGCGCGCGATTCAAGCTCCTGCGGAACGCCCGCAGGCAAAACGCTCCAGGCCAGAATCTGATTTTCATGATGATTGCGCGCTGCCGGATACGTGCGCACTTCTCCCGCGGGATTGCGCGCCGCCATCACGCTGATCTCGCACACCAGATCCAGCGCCTGCTCCGCAACGCACGGCCGCTCGCCTAATCCCCGCCACGCATCTCCAAAATCAGCGCCGCGCGCATCGCCAGGACCGAGCCCGAGACGCGCCTGCCCGCGTCCATCGTATCCGCCGCGTCCGATCTTCAAAAACACGTCGCCGCCCAGCGCCGGAACGGCTTCCCTCAGCTCCGCCTCACTGCGCACCACGCGAAACGGACCTACCGGAAATCCATTTTCAGCGAGCCAGGTTTTTTGCAGCGTCTTGTCCTGAATAATGCGGATCGGTTCCACTCCAGGTCGTAGTGGCGCAATACGCGCCACCTCAGTCAGCGCGTCCACGCCGATCTGCTCAATCTCGATAGTCACAACATCGGCGCCCGTGGCCAGCCGCCGCGCTGCGTCCACATCGTCCCAGCGCCCCACGATCGTTTCATCCGCCACAAAGCTCGCTGGACAAGTCGGCTCCGGATCCATCACCCGCACCCGATAGCCCATGGTCCGCGCGGCCATCGCCGTCATGCGCCCCAACTGGCCGCCGCCAAGAATGGCCAGAAGTCCGCCCGGTCTTATTTTTTCTGCTTTTGGATCGGAGACGGGGCTCAACCAGGCTGCTCCTCGCCCGGAGTCTGCTCAAGTTTCTGCTCCAGCACTTCCTCCGTGCGCGCCGCTCTCCACGCCGCCAGCCGCTCGTAAAGCGCCGCGTCGGTTCCCGCCAGAATCTCAGCCGCCAGCAGCGCCGCGTTGGCTGCGCCGGCCTTGCCAATTGCTAAAGTCCCCACCGGAACACCCTTCGGCATCTGCACAATCGAGAGCAGGGAATCGAGGCCGTTCAACTGCGTGGCCGCCACCGGCACGCCCAGCACCGGAACCAGCGTCTTCGCCGCCAGCATGCCCGGCAGGTGCGCCGCGCCGCCCGCACCGGCAATGATCGCGCGCAGTCCCCGCGCCCGCGCCGTCTCGGCATATTCAAACAGCCAATCCGGCGTCCGATGCGCGCTCACAATCCGCGACTCATGCGGAATCCCGAGCGCGCGCAAAATCTCCACGGCCGCCGAGAGCACTTCATAATCGCTCTTGCTGCCCATTACCACGCCCACCAGCGCTTCTTCGCTCATGCGCTGATTATACGAGGGTCGAGTTAGGGGCCCTCAAAAGAATGTGCGTCCAATTCCATCCAGCAGCCTGTTGCTCCTTGCGCCAAACATCAATGCCTGCGCCAGGCCTCGAATGCTAATTCCACCATCGCAAACAGCACGCTCATCGCGGCCAGAAACCCCTTGGCGCGCTGCCAGTTCTGCTCATGGTGTTCCATGCGCCGCTCCAGTTCCGCCATGCGTCCGCCATTGCCGTCGCCCGTCAATCCGGTCATCTGGGTCTTGAGCACGCTCAGGTCGCTTAGCACCTGCGCTTCGAATTCATTCATCATCCGCATCGGCCGGACTCCATTTGCGCCCTCTTTCCCTTCAATTCCCGTCTACACGCTCAACGGCAGATTGATGAACAGCGCCGTCGAAAACTCCGAATAGTTTGGCGGCGTCGATCCGTCATACATTCGTATGTAGAATCGGTCGCTCGCAAAAACGCGCGAAAACGTCAGGCTGCTCTGCGCTCCTCGCATCACCAGCCCCGGATCCTCGCCTGCCATAAATGCAAAATCCCGCAGCCGGATCTCAAACCCGCCTCCGGTGGGTGGAGTAACTCCCGTGTTGATCGTTACCGCGCTGCCGTTCAGCGTCGTCACCGTAAGGCCGCTGAGATTTGCCAGCAAAGTAGGAGCGATCGCCGCCGGAAGCCAGGTATTATCCGGAACCGCGCTGCTGGTCTTGATCGCCAGGTCGTCGGCCCAGTCGTTGGCAAATGCAATCTCGTAATTCACTAGGTCGGGATAACTCGCGCCATAACTCACCCTGACTGTTCGCATCACCACCTGTGCGTCCAGATTGGTCGACGGCGCATTCAGCAGCAGCGCGTCACCCGGCCAGACGTCCGTGGCAAAGCTGCTTCTGGTTCCCTCGTATGTGCCACTCCACAGCGCGCTCACGCTGGCCGCCGCCTGCTCCGTCACCAGCGCTGCATTGCGGCAATCCGTGGAACTGCGCGCCGCCGGACTCGTCACCGATCCAATCCACGCGGCCACTGGCGGCGATCCGGCCTGCGCAAGCGCCTGCTGGCTGGCGGCGTTTACAGCGCGCCCCACCGCTCTGCCTGTTGTCCGATAACTCACGGCAATCTGCTCGCCCGAAACCGGCGCATATCCGGTATAAAACGCAATCTTGCCGGTGCGCTCCAGATGGCACTCGGCGGCCTCGGCCGTTGTTCCCACTCGCCGCGTGTATGCCCCGCCCCCCGCCGGTGTGCTTACCACCCAGCCCGAACCGAGATTAGTCAGGTTCACAGCGCGCATGGTCCCGACCAAGCTGACGCTGCTCGCAGCCGCCACCACGCAGCTTCCAGGCAAATTGGCGAGAACGCCGTCATAAAGAGTTACTGGAGTTGCCCCCACTCCGTTCACAAATTCCTGAATCTCCATTTGAATATTGCCCTGGGCAGGTACCCATTCGCCGCCCGCGGCAATTGCCCCGCTATCGCCAAAGGAGTAATAAATTGCGCGTTCTCGTTCGCATTCAGGACAATGCACGCGAACGCGCAATGTATATTGGTTGCCGGCATTCAACGGGTAGGTCGTCCCCGCCGCCGCTCCCTGAATGATAGGTTGCAGTGTAACTGCTCCCGTGCCTTGCAGCGCGGTTGCTTGAAAGCCTGCGGTACAGTTGGCCGCGTTCTCAAGGCCGTTGAAGAACCCAGCCAGAATCCCCGTGCTCCCCGGAGAGAGAGTAACTCCCACCGCCTCCAGCAGTAGGGTTCCGCCCATCTCCACCGGATCGATCCAGGTGAGCAGCGTGTCTCCGTCCGTGCCGTTGCCCCCGGTAATCGCCAGTCCGCCTGCGCCCAATGTGAGATAACCGGGTCCTCCGGAAACGCCCCACAGGCACTTGTTGATTTGCGGCTCGTTGAAAAGTTCGCTGATGATTGTGGACTTGGAAGCAGCTGGGAAGTACGGTTCCGCCGCAAGATCAAATAAGGTAGTAACTCCATCGCCGAGAAAATACTCAGTTACATAGGCCACCGGCTCTTCTTCGCCGCAAACCGTCACGTCGTTCGCAAGCGCGCGCTTAACGCTGGCTGTAAATGCAAGGCTGCCCAGNNGATCGCGGTGTTCAGGATAAGCCCCGCGGTTGATAGCGCCGCCGATCCCGCATGAGTTACAAGTGAAGTAAGAAGCGCCCCGGCGGTGTCTCCGCTCGCTCCCGCGCTGGGAGGCATCAGCAATTGGTCAAGAAGCAGTTCATCGCTGACGGCCTGGATCGCTGCCCTGTAGCACGGTCCTTCCAGGCCCATTCCGGAATACTCCGGCAGCGGACTTACCGCGATATAACCCGTGAAGTAAGAGGTTTCATCGTCGCCCATTACCGCCAGCGATTGGTACCGTGACGGCGCTGCGAGGCTGCCCAGAGCCGCCATGCTCAGCCATAACTGGCAAATGGAAGGCTCATTCAGCTTGCGCTCGATCGTCAGCGGACGCGCTCCATCGAGCGCCGCCGTATAGTCCTGCCCCTGAATCGTAATCTTCATATTGACTTTCTAGCCCGCCATGCTAACGTCCTGTCTCGCTAACCCGCTAACTCGTCTACACCAGCGCGTTGGCCGCCGGCAAAAAACTCCGGTAACAGACCACTCGCTCGCCGTCCAATGGGTCTGTAACCGGCAGCGCCAGAAATTGCCCGTTCAGGAGAACTCGCGATTGCCCGTTCTGAGACTTTCCGCTCAGCGGAATTACTGCTTCTTCCGCTCCAATCATGGTTTGCAGCCGCGGATAGTGAAAAAATATTCTTTCCCCCTGGCTGCCCTCCATAACAAACAGTGCCGACCATTCGTGGTAAAAGCTGCCGCCCTCGCGATCCACAAATCCGGTGAGCGCTTGCAGTTTTGCGCCAGCCGCAGGAGTCCCGCCCGGCAATGGTTCAGCCAGCGTAAGCCCGGTGCTGTTCACCTGCGACACGAGTGCCACGTTGAATGTCACACGCCGGATGTAATCGACGTCGGTCAGCGCCTGGCGCACATACGCACCCGCAACCGGCGTCCCCACAAAGCCCGTCTGCCCCGTGTAATCCACGTCCAGCGCGACCATCGAACCAGCCGCAAACTTCGCCGCGTCCGTAGAAGCGAGCAGGACTGAAGTCGCAGTCGAGCCGGTTTGCGGCATCACTGCGGGAGATGCCTGCGCCCCATCCGCCGCCGCCGCCGCACCGCTCGCTGGCGCCAGAAGATTCATGTGCTGCGAGCCCGTCGTCAGCGCCATGGTCAGCTTGGTCCAGCTCAGAAATTGGAGGCTTACCTGCGCCTGCAGCGTCTCCCGCACTTGGTTCCCCACTGCAGCCGGAATGCCCGTCAACAACCCCGTAGTCTTGCTCGCAGCCTTGCGTGCAAGCCCCTGAATCCATCCCAGGCTCATCCACGGAGCCGGCGGAGCATCCAGGCTGAACCCTCCTTGCTGCGACGGATCGAACAGCACCGGTGTTTGCGTCACGCGATTTACCGGCGCAAAATACGCTCGCGCACGCCGTGCCACCGGTGCCGGAGCCGAATACCAACTCGAAGCCATTTATTCCCCCTGCTCCTGGTAGCTGTAAACCATCACGCTCGCGCTACGGCTCAGCCGGTCTCGCTGTAGGGCGACAGGCGAAAACCCCGGCTCATCCCAAAACACCTGCGTCAACATCGCCCCCGGCGGCGTCCCCGAGTAATTCAGCTTGGGCGTATTAAACGGCTGAAGCATCGTTATTAATTCGTCGTCCATCTCGCTCAATGCGCGCCCGCGGTCAAGGCCGCCAAAACTCTGAGTTCCGCATGTCTGGTAGATGATCTCGCACTGTTCAACCGCCATCGTCGACCCCAGATCCATATCCGCGCCCAGGCCCTGCCAGCGCAGCACAAATACATCGTTCGGCAGCTGGTTGAAGGGCGCCTCCGCTTCCTCCACCAGAATCCCCGGCCGCACTGCCCCGCGCAGCAGAATCGTTCGCCCTGGGTTGATCGTCACCAGCCGCGTCCGCAGCGCCATATAAAACGAGTCCTTCGCATTTTGCATGAACCAAAGCTCCTGACTCCTGATCACTGATCACTGACAACTGTCTCCCGTCACACCCCTTGCTGCCGCGCCTCGCGCAACAGCAACCGGTAAAGATAAATCTGGCCGAATGCTTCATTTGAAGCGATCGACTCAATCAGGTAATCCTGTCCTGCCACAGTAATTGCAAGAGTCATGGCAAACAGTGACTGTGCTGAAGCCAGGTCAAGCGTCATCACCTGCTGTTCGACGCCGGTCGCTGATACAAACAACTCCCACTTCGACTCGCCACCTTCCTGCCACGTCGGTCGCAGCTTCCGCATAACTACCGGGCTGATTGCCACTTCCGCAAAAGTCGTTGCCACCAGTCCTACTTCCGACATGCTGCTATCTGTGTTCGAGCCGGTCACTCGCAGCAGGGCCGTCGTCCCTGTCATGCTTCGCAACAATGCATCGGCCAACATCCGTGGCGCTCCCGTCGGGTTGCGCGGCGCAGTATCGCTCATCGCTCACCCCAGCCTGTTCGCCACGTACGGATTCAGCCACGCCTGCACTGTCTCGTCGATCAGCGAACTCGAAAAATACTTCACCTGCATCGTGTCGATCTTGGTCTGGCTGGCGTTCAATGCAGGCGTCGACTGCGCATTGCGCACAATCTGCGCGCACGCTGACTTCACGTCGTCGCCGATCGCCGCCAGGCCGCCCGTGTAACTCACCGACACTTCGTTGTAGGGCAGCCCCAGCACATTCCACGGCAGTGTCAACTCGCCGGTATTCGGGTCGTAGTCCACAGTGCTGGCATCGATCGCCGCCCATTGTCCCGGCAATGAAAACGCCCACGCAATCTCAAACAACGCCTCGTTCACGATCTCTCCGCGCCTTGGACGCGCATACCGCCCTGAGATGCTCACGATCGCCGTAGTAGCCGTTCCCAGCGGCGTCAGCGGCAGATAACTCAGCAGCACCGTTTGCGCTCCTGAAGTGATCCTCATGCGCTCCGTGTACTGAATCACATTCAGATCCGGCCGCCTGCAGTAGCTGTTGATCAAAGCCGTGGCGACCGTAACCCAGTCCGCCGTCGTCCCAGCCGGTAGTCCATAATTCGGGTAATCCGCTGGCTGCAGATATGCCATACCCCACCCTTCCCATTTGTCGTAATCGCCTGGCGAGCGGAAGTTATCGCCTCATAACTCCCGCTCGCCTGTCCACTTGCTGATCAGCGCGTTAAGTTCACAATCACCGCTAACCCCGCTTTACCGGTCCACCAGCACCTGGTAGTGCGCGTAGTTGGCGCCCTTCACCACCGGCGCGCCAAACTTTACCGCGACATACTGATAAGTCATCGAGTTCGGCAGGCCAAGCTGGAAGATGCGCGGCGTCGGGTCCCCAAGCCAGTGATACTCGATCAGATCCTCGGTTACGATGTAGGCCGGCAACACTGCGGTGCCCGTCCCCGGTGTCCCCGTGTAGCCCAGGCTCCAGTCCGGATTAAGCGGCACGTCGCCGGCCTGCGTCGACAGCATCTTCACCCGGAATCCGCCCGTGATCTGGTCGGTGTTCAGCACCACGTTGTACTCGCTCTTCATCTCCTGGTCGATCAGGTCCAGAAGCACCGGGTTGGCGTAGATCGCCGTGGGCCGCACGTAGTAACCGTTGCTGGCCACCATCCCGGCGATGGTCGTCTTGATCGTGTCTACGATCTTCATCGCGGTTGTGACGGTCACCGAATTGCCCCCCGCCGCGATCTGCGCGGTCACTCCCATGTACTGCGTGGTCGTCGGCGTGCTCAGGCTGGTGTCGTTGCCGTTCCACAACGCTACGTCGTGGGCCACCATCACTCCGCTCACCGTATCCACCAGGTCCTTGGCCTGTAGATAGGCAAACTGCTTCTGCTGATCGCCCAGTTCGATGTCNNGGTTGTAGTTGATCTGCGAAACAATTGCCTTCAAAGGCACGCTCCGCTCCACCCGCGTCGGGCTCACCACCACCGGCACGATACTGCGCGGATTCACAAAGCCGGCCGTGCCCGGATTCGGAATCGCCGTCTCCTCAAAGAAACGCGACGGGTGCCCGGTCGCCGGAACCTGCTTGANNAAAAGTTGCGTTCATAGGCTCTTTCCGCCCCCTCCAGGGGACCTGTCATTGCTTTGCTATGAGCTATCAGCCTCTGGCTGCCAGCTTGAGTGGTCAGTGAAAAAGTGAACAGTGAACAGCGAGCAGTCAGCACCAACAACTGATCACTGGCCACTGTCAGCCGCGTTTACGCGATCGCGCCTGCCCGCAGCAGTTGAGTCTTAACCGCGATGCGCTGCTCCAGGCTCAGTCCCGACAACGCCGCGTCCAGGGTGCGAACGTCCACCGGGCCGTCGCCGATGCCATGCTTTGACAGCATCTCCGCGGTCGCCGCGGGCATTGTCCTGCGCAGCGGATTCAATGCGTTGGGTTGGGCCGCGCCCTTCACCTCTGCCAACTCCCGCTCGGCCGCAGCCAGCTTCTCCGCCAACTCGGCTTCGCGCCGGCTCTGCTCCACGGTTGCTGAGATCCGCTCCACCTCGCCCGACAGCGCGCTCTGCCGCTCCCCCAGCCAGCTCAGCGTTCTCTCCAGCAACGTCGTTGCGGCCTCCAGCCGTTCTGAAATCGCCTTCTCGTTGTTTTCCATGCATTTCCTCTCTGGTTGTCCGTAAGTGCCACCCATAACATCGCCAATGAATTGTCCAATGAATGCGCTAACGCGGCTAACTCCACTAACTCCGTTAACTTCCCGCAGCCGCTAACTCGTCATCCGAAAGCTTGTCGCCCGGTACGCCGCTTTTTCCCGCAGCAGAATCGCCGCGCCCGTAAAGGTCACACGGGTCAGCTTCCACACCTCGGCCCGCATATCTTCCACCCGCGCATCGGCCAGCTCGTAACTCATTCCCATCGCCTCGGGCGCGTGCGCCTGGATCGCCTCGGACACCTCGGGAAAATCGCGCGCGTACAGATACCCCCGCACCACCAGCCGTTGACCCACCACGTCCGCCTCGGTCAGCAAACCGATCTTGCGCCGAGCGTCGTGACCGTCCCAACCCGGCCGGTAATCCACGGCCATGCCCAGCAGCGAGGGCAACGCCTTCTCCGCTGCCTCCCGTGTCAACATCACACGGTGTCCGTGCGCTCCGGCCGGCGCTCTGTCGCTGGCCGCGTTCACCACCGTCAATACCCCGTCGAATGCCACCTTGTTCGGGTGACCCTCCACATGGGGTATCTTTAACGCCATTGCTTCCAATCGCATCCGCTCTCCGCCCATCCGCACCGTAGATAGTCCGGCCCGCAGCCGCACGCCTGGCAGCAGGTCCGGAGTTTTATGTGTTGTCGTTTCGATTTAGATCGACAGGGGCACCTCGTGACCGGCGCGTCCCTTCGCGCCCGCAACGAAAAACAAAAGCCCAGCCCCAGCCCCAACTCCCTATTCCCTATTCCCTGGTCCCTATTCCCTGTTCTTGTTGTCCCAGCGGCGCCAATCCCCGCATCTCCCGAACCTCATTCACCGTCAGCACGCCCGCCTGCAGCAGTTGCACCTGCACCGCCAGCTCCGTCGTCTCGTCCCGCGCGCTCAGCTCGTTGAACGCAAATTCAAATTCCCGCCACCCGATGCACTTCGAAAAAAGGTCTCGCGTGATGTGCCCCGCCACCAGCATCGCCAGCGGCGAAATCGCTCCGCGAAACGCCTCGTCCGCCATCTCCGATGCCGTCGACTGGTTCACGTCCGCTTCCAGCCCCAGCAGCAGCGGTGGAAGTCCAAACGCATTCGCCACCATCCGGATCAAAAACTCCTGCCACGCCAGCCGCAGGTCCGCGTCCGTCCCCTGCGCAAACCTCAGCACCTCCGGTTTCTGTTCGGTCGAAATCAGCGGCACCCGTCCCGTTCCCTCAATCTCGTCCTGCCACCACCGGATCAGCCGGTCGTGCTGCGTCGGTGTCGCCTCGTTCAGCCAAAGCGCATACTGCGCCACTGCGTTCGCCGCCAGCTTGCCCGCAAAACGGTGCGCGCTCAAAAACTGGTTCACCGTCTCGAACGCAACCTCCAGCGGCCCCAGGCCAAACGGCGTAAAGCTCCGCGGGTTCATCCGGATATACATCAACTGGCAGTCCAGCAGCTCCACCGCGCTTGACTCCGGTTGTCCCGGCATCACCTGCGCGTATCGCGGCGTCTCTTCCTGTCCCTCCCACCTCGCGTT
Source organism: Acidobacteriaceae bacterium (assembly GCA_003165095.1). The sequence goes on along the minus strand of PLSH01000177.1, from coordinate 3,239 downwards.
GATCCGGATCGATGCCCCATCCACCGCCCACAGCATCGCCGGCCGCTCCGGGTCCCCCGTCGGCTCCATCTCGATGGCCCCGAAACCCCCCGTCAGCGCGTCCTCAATTGCCTGCTCCAGCAGCGTCCTGAAGCTGTCCGTCGCGTTCGGCTCTTCCAGCGTCCGCCGCAGAGCCCGCAACTTCCTCGTCGCAAACGACACCTCCTCCGGCTTGAACCCGCGCCGCACCCGCACCTGCCAATCCATGGCCGCAATCCGGTCCTTGATTACGTTGATCGCCCGGCGCACCACCGGCGTCTCCGCAAACCGGCGCAGGTTTACCGGCGTCGGCTTCGGCAAGTGCCGCCCCGGAAAGTGCACTGGCCCCAGAATCGACGGAAGGGCCAGCGTCTTCCGCTCGGCCTCTGCCTCGGCCAGAACTACGCCTTGCCGGCCGCTTCCCGCCTCATCCCTGTTCCCCGTCGCCTGCCGCCAGATCTCCCGTAATTGCTCTCCAACCTTCACGCGCACCTTCCCTCTTTCCGCCGCCCCAAAAACAAAGAGGCACAGCCTCCACGGGCCATGCCTCTTTCAACTCGCAGTCTTCAACCAGCAACCCCTGTTCACATCAATGCCGGCAACCAACAACAGTCAACCGCCGGATCGTTCACAACCGTTCCGGTTCCCTGCATCCGGCATTCATCTCCGCGTCTTCTTCGTCATCGTCCTGCTCTTCCTCCCACTCCGGCTCCGCCTCCAGCAACAGCCCCAGGCTCGGGTGGCGCGGCTTCTTCAACTCGTCCTTGCCTCCCTTCTTGGGATCCGTAATGGTCACCAGCAGTCTCGCGCTATTCAGATCGCCAAGCAGCGTGCTTTCCAGCAGCGAATGTGCAATCCGGCTGTTCCTCCGCCGCATTGCCTTGATCGCCAGGCCGCGCAGATGCTCCGTGCCTTCTTCGCTCGAAACCTCTGCACCCGCTTCTTCGCCTGCTGCCTCGCCCGCCCCGGCGTCGGCTCTCAAATCTGCTTCTTCCGTTGCATCGATCTTCGTTTGCTCTTCTTCTGCCTGCCCCTTCCGCTTCGATCTGCCCATCTTTCCACCATTCCCGGCCACCATTCCACGGCCCCTTGCGCGCTCGGTGAAGACCTGCAAGGGCGGCCCCGAAACCGGAGTCGCCCCGAGAACGCATCGTCAGAATTGCTCTTTATTTGTAGTAACTCTAGATAATGCGAGCCCTCTTCTTGTCTCCTGCGCCCGCGCTTGCCGCGCAGATGGGCCGAAGAAGATCAGGAAAGTCTCATCGGCCTTCCGTCCTGCCTTGGTTTCAATTCGGTATCAATGTCCTTAGCTTACCTAAAACCAACTTAATCCCCTGCAATCCCCACGAATAACTCATCCATCCTGTTTTCAACAAGTTGTCAGATAATCAGCCGCGCCACCCTTTGACACCACCCGAAATAATCAAGCCAACCTCCCGCTTGACGAGCATTCGGCCCCCTCTGGCCTTGGTTCCTGATCTCTGATCCCTGACCCCTGTTTCTGCTGTTACCATCTCCCCATGCGTTTGTGCCCCCCTCGCAAATCCCTCTCCGCCGCGGCCCTCATCTTCTGCGCCGCCTTCCACTTTTCCGCCATCGCCCAGAATGCCAACGCCGCCCCAACTTCCGCGCAGATTGAAGACCTTCTCCGCAGTTTCAATCGCGGCCATTCCATTGGCCAGGTTGCCATCTCTCCAAACGGCAAGCGCCTCGCCTTCATCATCAACAAAGAAATACGCGTGGCCCCGCTCGACGCCATCGACAACACCCAACGCGTCACCGCCGCCTCGTCACCCGGCCAGCGCTGTGCTGAAGGCAGCCTCGCCTGGTCCCCTGACTCCGCCGCCCTCGCCTTCCTCTCCAGCTGTGACGCCTCCGCCAATCAGTCTGAAACCCAGGCCAATCTCTATCTCGCCCACTTCGACGGCAATCCCCCACTCCGTCTCACCAATCTGAAAGGCTACGTCCATTCGCCTGCCTTTTCGCCCGACGGAAAATCCATCGCCTTCCTCTACGTTGAAGACGCTACCCGTCCCTCCGGCGCACTCGCGGCCATGAAGCCGCCCTCCGGCGTCATCGGAGAAGATGGCGTTGAGATCCAGCGCATCGCCGTAGCCGATGCCGGCGCTGCCCAGCCTGCCGCGCCTGCCATCGTCTCGCCCGCCAGCCTCCACGTCTACGAGTTCGATTGGTCGCCCGACTCCAAATCCCTCGCCTACATCGCCGCCGATCCCCCCGGCGAAAACAACTGGTGGGTCGCGAAGCTCTACACGCAACAGTTAAGTGTCCCAAATTCTGCGGGTGCCCCAGAGCCTGCCCTGAGCCAGTCGAAGGGTCCCGATTCTGGGACCTGGGATCGCTCCAAGCCAAATTCACTACCCCGTCCCATCCTCGCCCCCGCAGAAATCTCCGGCCCCCTCCACGGCCTCCAAATCGCCGTTCCCCGCTGGTCCCCCGACGGCAAATCCATCGCCTTCATTGGCGGCCTCATGAGCGACCAGGGCGCCACCGGCGGCGATGTCTGGATCCTCCCTTCAACCGGCGGCCAGCCCCGCAATCTCACCCCCAACCGCCCCTCATCCCCCGCATGGATCGAATGGGAAGACAATCAGGACATCTTTGTCAGCGAACTCGCTGGCTCCGACAGCCGCCTCACCCGCCTCCACCTTCAAGGCGACCCCGCCGCACCGGATATTTCCGCATTCTCCGGCAGCCCCATCTACAGTATTCCCGGCACCATCGGCGACGGCCGCCTCGAACTGAGCCTGTCCTCAACCAGTGACCGCTCTCTCTTCGTATTTCATGCCAGCACCTTTGACTCCGCGCCGGAGATCTTTGTCGCCAGAACCGGTGCGCCTCCCTCCAGCCGATCCGCTGACAGCGCCCGATTCGCCCA
>PLSH01000177.1:0-251 GCA_003165095.1 Acidobacteriaceae bacterium | reverse complement strand
TACGGACAGGGCGAAGCCTTTACCCAGGCCAATCGAAAAGACTTCGGTTACGGCGACCTGCGTGACATCCTCGCCGGCGTCGATGCCGTCCAGGCCCATTACTCCGTCGACTCCAACCGCGTCGGCCTCACCGGCTGGAGCTATGGCGGGTTCATGACCATGTTCGCCATCACCCAGACTCACCGCTTCCGCGCCGCCGTCGCCGGCGCTGGCATCTCTGACTGGCTCAGCTACTACGGCGAAAACTCCAT
>PLSH01000002.1 GCA_003165095.1 Acidobacteriaceae bacterium | reverse complement strand
TGGAGACCGCGGACGCGGACTGCGTGGTGACCGGTGTAATTGCGTTGGAGGCGACGGCCGAGCCAGCGGATGTGCCGACGCTGGCCGTGGTGAGCGTGCCGACGGTGTCGGCGTAGGTGTTGAGGCCGCTCGATGTTCCGTCTGTGACGACGATGTTGGTGGCGCTGGAGCTAAAGACGCTGTTGCTGTTGAAGTTGGTAGTGGAGCCAATGTTGCCGATCTGGGTAAGGATGTTCTGATACTCCTGATTGGCGGAACTGACCTGGCCGCCGGTGAGCGTGCCGTTGGAGGCCTCAGTGGCCAGCGTAACCGCCTGATCGAGCAAGCTGGTGACCTGAGAAAGCGCGCCGTCCGCGGTCTGCAGCAGCCCGATGCCGTCTGAGGCATTTACGGAGGACTGGGTGAGCGCGGCTTCGTTCGCCCCAAGGCCGTCTGCAACAGAGAGGCCGGATGGGTCGTCAGCGCCGGAGTTGATGCGCGACCCGGAAGAGAGCTGCTGAAGAGTGGACTGTAGCTTGGACTGTGTCGTGTTGATGTTGTTCTGCGCATAGAGTGCGGCGATGTTATTGAGGATGCTTAAAGACATTTGTGTCTCTCCTGGTGGGGATAATTTGCGTGCGAGCACACTGCCCGCCCCGGTACCGGGTCCGTTGTTCCGGATACAGTGAGCGGGAGGCTACGCGTTCCCACACCTCATCGGCGTTTGATGTTTCAACTTTAGAGAGAGGCAGAATTTTTTATTTGTCTGGATTTTCAAAAATTACTACAAATTTCCGCCAACTATATATTCCTGACGAGTACCAATAGGGAACAGCAGGAGCGAGCGGAATAAATAAGGCAGATTTAATCAATGCGGAAATGATGCAACAGATATTGTGCCGTGTCATGTCTGGCTGGCGTTCGCCGATATGCCCATTGAAGCCAACAATTCAGGATATGCAGAAATACAGATTGTTCCAAATAAATAGCCGGTCGCGCTCAATCTCGAAGTGCAAAATTTCACTTTGGGAGGGTGTCGCATGAACAAGTGTACGAACAGTTGAACTTATCTGAGCGAATTTACATCCAGTCACAGTTGGAGTTGGGTTTCAAGGCGGCGGCAATTGCTGTCGCCTTGAAACGGGGACCGTCGACGATCAGCCGCGAACTGCGGCGCAACGGTCGCATCGCTGGCCGATATTCCAAGTGCGATCAACGAAACAGTCAGGCAAAACGAGAATGTTGCGGCAAGGATAGTTTAGAAACACGACATCACGGTTTGTACGTTGCCGTGTGAATCGAGCCGTCGAATAGAAACGGAGCAGAGAGCATGAGCGGAACAATTCTGGTAGTGGATGATTCGGCCATGATGAGAAAGGTTGTATTGCGCACGCTCAAGATGGCAGGCTTGGAGTTTGACAGGGTTCTGGAGGCGGGGAATGGGAAGGAAGCTCTGGTCTGTCTGCGCATGAACAAGGTTGAACTCATTATGTGCGACATTAATATGCCAGTTATGACTGGCTTGCAGTTGTTGCAGCAGATAAAAGAGGAAAATCTCGCGTATGGAGTGCCGATTGTGATGGTTACGACCGAGAGTAGCGAGTCGCAGGTTCACCAGGCGATCCTTTCCGGCGCACGTGGTTACATCCGAAAGCCATTCAGCATCGAACACATTGTGAATAACGTCAAGCCGCTTCTTACAGCGTAAGATCTCGAATTTTCTAGAGTCATACTATGCAATATTGGCAATGCGGGGATTTATTTGATTTCGGATCGGAACCTGAGTTATTTACAAGCAGCCGTCGGGGAAAATATTATGTTTAATTGTGATATTGATTTGAAGTTAAGTGCCGCTGATGTTTTTCTCTCTGCCGCGAATATTGAGTATGCCGATGCCAGCGTTACGGAAGTCTTCAACATGGTGTTCGGGTTTGAGGTCGAGGCGATTCAGGCTCCGGACTCCGACCAGAGTCTGTGCGGGTTGGACGAAAGAACGGCCATTGTTGGCTTTTCCGGCACGATGCGCGGAGCGTGCCAGATTCGTATAAGCTCCCTGGCCGCAAGTTCGATCGCTTCGGCCATGCTGGGCGGCGATCCGGTCGCGGCAGGCGACGATTCGATCGATGACGCCCTGGGTGAGCTCTGCAATATGATTGCGGGCGGCTGGAAGAACGGCATTCCGATCTTCCGCGAATGCACGCTGTCGCCGCCGACAGTTATCTCCGGCCGGAACTACAGGGTCCACTTTCATAAACCTTCGATGGAGCTTTCGCGGCTCTACAGGTTCAACGGCCACACTCTTTATCTCACCCTGCATTGTGAAACGATGGGGCCTTCGGATAAATAGGAGGAGCACTTACGTGCGGCGCTGAGTATTGCGTGAAGGTTCTACAAAGTCCGTCGATAAGCAGAGTGCAAGGCTCCTGAGACTCCGAGGCCTGACAGATATGAGCGATCGTTTGGAGATGCTCGAGGGGACGCTTGACCTTATGGAGGAAGGGGTCGCGATACTCGATGAGCAATCGAACATATTGTTCTGGAACAAGGCGGCGTCATCCCTGACCGGATACCCGACCGATGATGTGATCTGCCGGCGGTGCCCGAAGGATTTATACCGAATCGACGAGAAGCACCGGAGCCGGGCGGGTGCGAATGGCGAAGCAGGCGGGACCGGCGGGCAGATGCGTGCGCCGGTGGGATATCGGGGGGCAATCGCGGGGTATACGAGCCGAGTGCCGCTGCTGGAGATCCGGCTGGAGAACGATGAGGAGCGCGATGAACTGTTGCAAACTCCGACTCTGGTATCGCTGAACCATAAACTGGGACATTCGGTCCCAGTCATGCTGCGCAAAGTTGTGCTGCGGGATTCGCAGGATACGCAGATGGGCGCGGCCCTGCTGTTCTATCCGGTGGAAGAGGTGGATGCGCTGCCGCATGGAGAGACCGGCGAGGGCGTGGACATCGAACGCAGCCAGGCGGAGATGGAGGACCGGCTGGATGCGGCGCACCACCAGTGGGTGGCCAATCGCATGCCGTTCGGACTGCTGTGGAT